>JAKSSB010000124.1 GCA_024403285.1 Lachnospiraceae bacterium
TTTTTTCACGGAAATCAGGTCGTATTTCGTCAAGCCGATAATTCGGGCTCCGATGAAAGCCCAGAGCGAAGCAATCGCCCAAAGAATGCTCCGGATTCGCTTGGCGTCGATGAAACCGACTTTTCGCATCTTGTACAATCCGACCACGACGATAATCAGGCACAGAATGACAACCAGACCGTAAAAGACATAGTACATCACTCCCGGTTCGACAACCGCAACCGGAACGATGCCGGAATAATCCATGGAATATGACCGGTAAAAGAGCGTCGTCTTCTCCATCCACATAACCGAAATAATCGTCGCACACGAAACCAGACCTTCAAGCAGATACGCCCAAAGCGGGAATTTGTAATGTAAAAATTCCGCGGTAAACCACGAAAACATAATAATAAACGCGCACTCTGCGATGTACTCGATTTTGACAACCGCGAAAACGCTGACGACATCGGGGTTTAAGAGTTCAACCAGATATCCGCCCATGAAGGCGAGTCCTGATAAAAGAGTCAGTGAAAACGCCATATGAACACGCGTCGAGCCGCCCATAATCGTCATGACGATCAGGATAATTACAAGAAGCATCGCCAGAAGATGCAGTATGACGAAAACGGAATGAACATTGTATTCGACACCGCACGCAAACGTCAGAGCAAGAAGATGAACCGGGTAAAAGAAATAGAACAGCCACGAAGGCATTCTGAAATTGCTCAGATCACGTTTGCCGTTGTAACGGTAGATTAAAAACAACGGAAGAATAAATCCGAGGAGATAAAGCTTGTCCTCCCAGCTCCAGTCGAGCACCACCCAGCCGAAACGGTTATTTAAATACCAGAATGCCGTGATGCCGAGCACCATCGCAACCGTAACGGATGAAAACCAGATTGCTATTTTGCGGAAATCCTCACGGAAGTAATAGAAAATCATTACATAGAGAATCGGAAGTACCGGCCAGCCGCCGATAAGCGCGGATGCTGTAATGAGCAATGCGGTTCCGATTATTCTGGTCCTTTTCCCGGTGTTTGGATCGTTCTGAATGATGAGAACAAGAAGTGCCATTAAAAGATCGAGAATGATGTTCACCCTGCCACCGTACATTTTACCGAAGAACATGTAGAACGGAGCGGACGAAATCACACCGAAAATAAGCAGACGAAGACAATACTTGGAGATATTGCTCGTGCGGCGGAATCCTTCCGCGATTCCGAAACACATAATCGGAAGTGTCAGTCTTCCGATGACATGCATAACCTGAGCACCGGCAGTGTGGTCGTCAAGATATCCCCATGCAAGATGGTCGATAAGCATCGCCATTATCGCTATTAACTTCAGTACGGACATCGGTAAAAATGTCCTTGCGCCCTCTTTATTCCTCTCCATTCAGTGACCCCTTAAGCAAAAATCTTGGTTCAAAAATTTGCATTTTCCCATAAAATATTTTAGAGTAATATTGCTGATTTTACAATATATATCATGCAAAGTTGCACCTGATTTTGATTATTTTATTCAATTGTCAAAAGAGACCGGAGAGCATTCGGCAAGTTAATGAACTCATGCTCATCGTGTAAACAAAAAAGTCAGTTTAGGTGTACGAAACCCGATGCCGAAAAGGTTCACAATACTTATATATAAATGCGGAGGTTTAAAATGGATCTGTATCTTGCTCCAATGGAAGAAGTTACGGGATATGTTTTCAGGAACGTGTCGGCGAAGTTTTTCGGCGGCGTCGACAAGTATTTTACCCCGTTTATCACTCCGAGCCAGAAAAGAATACTGAAGACGCGTGACGGGCGTGAAATCAATCCGGAACACAATTCCGGGCTGAATGTCGTGCCTCAGATTCTCACCAAAGATACGGTCGGATTCGGCGAACTCGCCGCATATCTCGGCACTCTCGGCTACCGTGAACTCAATATAAACTTAGGCTGTCCGTCGAATACGGTCGCAGGCAAGGGCAAAGGCAGCGGAATGCTCCGAAATCCCGCCGATGTACGCAAATTTCTTGATGGGGTTTTCGACGGCCCGGATACGGTGTTCAGGGAATTCCCCGACATGAAAATCTCGGTAAAAACAAGGCTCGGCTACGACAGTGATACCGATTTCGACGAGCTTCTCGAGGTCTACAACGATTTCCCGATTTCCGAGCTTGTGATTCACCCGCGAATTCAGAAAGATTTCTACAAGGGTGCGCTTCGTATGGATGTTCTCCGCGCTTATGCGGATAAAGTCAAGGCGCCGCTTTGCTATAACGGGGATATTACAGATGTCTCTTCTTTTGAGCGGATTTCCGGTGAGTTTACGTCACTCGATTCCGTGATGATCGGTCGCGGAGCCGTTGCTAATCCTGCAATCTTTCGTGAAATCAGAACCGGCCGCAAAGCCGATACCAAAGAAATGACCGAATTCATCAAAGCACTTTTCGAAGAGTACTCATCGGAATTCGGTCCGTCTGACGCTGTATTCAAAATGAAAGAAGTGTGGAGTTATTTCCACGTCAATTTCCCCGATTCGGAACGCGAATTGCGCAAAATCCAGAAGGCCAAATCGCCCGCCGACTACCTCGATGCGGTGCGTTTTCTCGGATAAAAAATATACACTATCCTTTCTTCGGATGAATGTTCATGCTTTCAGTTGCAAGATAAACACTTACGCTTCAAGAATTTCGATCATGCCGAGGAAGGAATTCATAAGAAAAACAACTCTCCTGCCTCCGAGCGCGGGAGCCGGCATCGGCTCGTCGATCTGCGCATATCCGTTCTTCGTAAGGTTCTCAACATCCCCGTCGAAATCATCGCTTTCGTAGCAGATGTGGTACGGGGAATTTTTGTATCTGCCCATAAGTCCGGTAACAACGCTTGTCTCCGTTTTCGGGGCGACAAGTTCAACTCTCGTTCCGTCCTTAACCATAAAACAGATATCGATTTCGCGCAGTCCGTCGTAAACGGTCTCTGCCTCGGTCTCGTAGCCGAGTTTCGTAAATTCAGCCTGTGCCTTTTCTATTTTTTTAACAAGATAACCGATATGGTGAACTCTCATGTCATCTTTTTCCTTTCCTTGCTTTTACGCCCTTTCCCGCATCCGTTCGGCCTGCTCTTTTTTGAGCGAAACCTGAATTTCCTGACGTCTGCTTTGCGCGAGACTTTGCGGATTTACTGCCTGCGTTCATCTGCTTTGTTCCGGTCTTATCCGTCTTGTCGTTCACGGCTTTCTGCTTTGTTCCGGTCTTATCCGTCTTTCCGGCCTCGGATGTCTGCTTCTTAGCGTTCGTTCTGCCGGCCCCTCCTCCGATTTTTCTCGGCGGAATCAGACATTTTTCGCCGAATCCGATTAAATCGGCACGACCGGCTTTAAGCAGTGCTTCTTTTACCAGATCGTAATTCTCGGGGACGCGGTACTGAATCAGTGCACGCTGCATCGCCTTCTCCTTCTTCGAACGCGGCACGTAGATTTCCTCCATGGTGCGAACGTCGATTCCGGTATAGAACATGCAGGTTGAAACGGTCGACGGCGTCGGGTAGAAATCCTGCACCTGCTCGGGCATGTAGCCCATGTCACGAACGGCTTCAGCGAGTTCGACCGCTTCTTTCAGACCGCTTCCGGGATGGGAACTCATCAGATACGGTACGATAAACTGGTTCATCTTGAGGTCGCCGTTGATTTTGTCGTATTTTTTGACGAAACTTTTGTAAACTGAGGCGGAGGGCTTGCCCATCGCCTTCAGTACTTTGTCGGAAACATGCTCCGGTGCGACGCGAAGCTGACCGCTCACGTGATATTTGCAGAGTTCACGCAGAAAAGTATCGTTTTTGTCTGCGAGAACATAATCGAATCGGATTCCGGAGCGGACGAAAACTTTCTTCACGCCGGGAATTGCACGAAGTTTCCGCAAAAGTTCCACATAGTCGGAATGATCCGCCTCAAGGTTTTTGCACGGTCCGGGGTACAGACACTGCCTGTTTTTGCAGGCGCCTTTTGTGAGCTGCTTCTTACATGCCGGTGCTCTGAAATCGGCGGTCGGTCCGCCGACATCGTGAATATATCCTTTGAAATCCTTATCCTGCGTCATTAAAGTCGCCTCGCGGATCAGTGATTCGTGCGAACGCACCTGCACAATTCTTCCCTGATGGAACGTCAGCGCACAGAACGAACAAGCGCCAAAACATCCGCGGTTGCTTGTCAGAGAAAACTTGATTTCCTCAAGCGCCGGAATTCCGCCGTCTTTTTCGTACATCGGATGATACGTCCTCATGTACGGGAGTTCGTAAACCGCATCCAGTTCCTCCGTCGTAAGCGGAAGTGCAGGCGGATTCTGAATGACGTAACGGTTCTCGCCATACTTCTCCACAAGTGTTGCCGCGGTAAAAGGATCGGTATTTTCGTACTGAATTTTAAAGCTTTCGGCGTATTTTCTTTTATCCGTCTGAATCTCATCGAATTCCGGAAGCATCAGCGGCTTGTAGTACCCTTCCGTACTTCTGCCCTTCACAACCGTTCCCCTGATAAAAGAAATATCTCCGACATCTATTCCCGCATCAAGCGCATCGGCAATTTCGACAATCTGATGCTCACCCATTCCGTACATCAGAATGTCAGCACCCGAATCGAGTAAAACAGATCTTTTAACCTTATCAAGACGGTAATCATAGTGACCGAGACGGCGAAGGCTGGCCTCGATTCCGCCGATTAAAACAGGAACATCCTTGTATTTGCGGCGGATGAGATTACAGTAAACAATCGTTGCGTTGTCGGGACGCATTCCGGCTTTACCGCCCGGTGAATATGCGTCAGTGCTTCTTCTGTGACCGGCTACCGTGTAGTGATTGACCATGGAATCCATGTTTCCCGCGCAGACAAGAAAACCCAGTCGCGGGCGCCCGAATACTGTTACGGATTCTTCGTCACGCCAATCGGGCTGCGGAAGCATCGCTACTTTATAGCCGTGCGATTCAAGTACGCGGCTTATGATAGCGGGGCCGAAAGAAGAATGATCGACATACGCATCTCCCATAACATAAACAAAGTCCGGACGGTCCCATCCTCTGCTCTTTACATCTTTCATACTTACAGGTAAAAACGGCATGGACGCACCTCCGGACTAATTCTTTTGATTAGTAAATCTCTATATATTATATTTGATTCTGCTTACGGAAACAATAATCCGAAGCACAGAAAACTTATTTTTCGAGAAGATATTTCGAAAACTCTATGTCCTCTTCGGGAACGTTTTTAACATTAATAAACACAAGATAACAATCGCTTACGGCGCCGAGTTTTTCAGCCGCAATATCGGTAATATCAAGTGCGTACGGCACATCAGAGTCTTCCGGGCAGACAAGTCTGTCCTCGATTCCGAGAGTCACCGCAACATTTGACGGATCCAGGTAACAGTCGAATCCCGCATAATTCTCAAGAGCGCCTTTTCCCATAATGAAAAAATCGTATTCGCCAACTGCAATCTGGGTATAAAGCGCCATATCCATACTCTGATCTCCGTATTGCGCTTCGTCTTCCACTGTGAGGAAATTGTCTTTGGTAACGGCAATCATCTGCTTCTTCGGATTACCGCCGAGATAAGTCAGATACCCGTCAGACAGGTATTCGAGTCCTTCATCAGTTATACCGACTCCGATGACGCCTCCCGAGTAAATGATTTGTTTACGTGACAGAACGGCATCGTATAAAAACCATGCCAGACAGGCAACAACAAATAAGCCTATAATCGTCGGTGCGAGATAGTATGATTTGTAATAACTCCATCTCTGTTTACCGTTCATGGATTTAACTTTGGCCAATTCTTCTTTTATATTAAGCATTAATCTATACCTTTCACAGATTATAATGTCATATTTTCAAAATTATTTATCTTTTGATGTTTCTTCTGAAGTTTTCTCTATACTGC
>JAKSSB010000125.1 GCA_024403285.1 Lachnospiraceae bacterium
CGCCGGACGAATGGAATGAAATTCAGACTTCCGGGTTCATAGATTATGTTAAGGAATTAAAAGAAAAAGGAATAATCAAGCATATCGGACTCAGTACGCACAACCCGAAACTCGCCAAAACCGTAGCTGAATGCGGATATGTTGAAATGATTCTTTTCTCAATCAACCCGGCGTTCGATATGCTTCCGCCAAGCGAGGACATAAATACGCTTTTTGTTGATGAGTTCGATACATCTCTTAAGGGAATAGATCCGGACCGAGCCCTTTTCTACCAGACCTGTGAGCAGAATGATGTCGGAATCACCGTTATGAAGCCGTTTGCGGGCGGCAGACTTTTCGATGCGGCAAGATCGCCGTTCGGTGTGGCAATGACTCCGGTTCAGTGCATTCATTACGCACTGACCAGACCTTCGGTTTCTTCGGTTCTTTGCGGTTATGATACGAAGGAGCAGATTGATCAGGCAGTCACTTATGAGAGTGCTGGCGATGAGGAGAAGGACTATGCATCGGTAATCGCGAACGCACCGCTTCACTCGTATCGCGGACAGTGTACATATTGCGGTCACTGCAAACCGTGTGTTGCCGAACTCGATATCGCGATGATTAACAAGTATTACGATCTTGCGACAATCCAGCCGGAGATTCCCCAGTCGGTTAAAAACCATTATCTTTCGCTTGAACATACCGCATCCGAATGCATCGGCTGCCACGCATGTGAGGAAAGATGCCTGTTCGGAGTTGAAATTGCGGCCCGCATGGAGAAGTGTGCGGAAGTTTTCGGAAGATAGAGCAGGGTAAAAAATAAGAACAGAGTAAATCCTGAGCTGAGAAAAATAAGAACAGAGTAAATTCTGAGCTGAGAAAAATAAGAATAAAGAAAAATCAAAATCGGATAAAAGAATTACAGTAAAATGTAACACAGGAAATATAAAATGAAACATTACATTGTAACCGGCATGTCGTGCGCGGCATGCCAGGCACGTGTTGAAAAAGCGGTATCCAAAGTACCGGGGGTGAAAAGCTGCAGCGTCAGCCTTCTTACCAATACCATGGGTGTCGAAGGCACGGCTTCCGACAAGCAGATTATCGAAGCTGTCAAAACCGCCGGATACGGGGCTTCAACCCTAAAAGACACGACAAACAACGACTCATATTTGCAAAGTGATGCACCAAAACTTCTGAGAAGATTCCTCATAAGTCTTGTTTTTATGCTGCCTCTCTCATATTTGGCGATGGGGCACATGATGTGGGGCCTGCCTGTTCCGAACATCCTAGAAGCAAGGCCGGAAATCTGCGGAATCGTGGAAATGATTCTGGCGGCAGCAGTCATTTTTATCAACGGAAAGTTTTTTGTATCGGGATTAAAAAGTGTTTTTCACGGCGCACCGAATATGGACACGCTTGTGGCGCTGGGCTCGGGAGTGTCTTTTGTATGGAGCGTGTTTCTTTTATCCGGAATGATTCCGGTGGCACAGACGGATGGCGCAAGAGCAGGCGAAATTCTCAAAGGACTGTATTTCGAGTCGTCGGCAATGATTCTCGTCCTGATTACCGTCGGCAAAATCCTCGAAGCGCACAGCAAAGGCAGGACGACAGATGCGCTTCGCTCCCTGATGAAACTTGAACCTCAGACGGCGAAGATTATAATCGACGGAAGTGAAAGGGAAGTCCCGGTAAAAGAAGTAAAACCCGGCGACATTTTCGTAGTCCGCCCGGGGGAATCGATTCCGGTCGACGGTGTTGTAATCGAAGGTGACAGTGCGGTAAACGAATCGGCGCTGACAGGCGAGAGCATACCTGTTGATGTTACAATAGGTGACCGAATCAGTGCGGCAACCGTTAATCAGGCCGGTTTTTTGAAGGCAAAAGCCACGCGCGTGGGCGAGGATACCACACTTGCGCAGATTATCAAACTTGTCAGTGATGCGGCGGCCACCAAGGCTCCGATAGCGAAGATTGCGGATCGTGTTTCGGGCATTTTTGTTCCGGCGGTTATCGGAATAGCAATAGTAACATTTGTTGTCTGGTTTCTTCTTACCCGCGATTTCTCAAATGCTCTTTCGAATGCGATTTCGGTTCTTGTTATCAGCTGCCCGTGTGCGCTCGGACTTGCGACTCCGGTGGCGATTATGGTCGGAAACGGTGTCGGGGCAAGAGGCGGAATCCTTTTTAAGACCGCAGCTTCGCTTGAACAGACAGGAAGAACGGATATAGTTGTTTTTGATAAAACGGGAACTGTGACTAAAGGAGAACCGGAAGTCCATGAACCTGAAAACGTTGAAAAATCGTTACTTCAGACACTTTTGACTCTTGAAGTCAAAAGCGAACATCCTCTCGCAAAAGCCATCGTAAAGGCATGTAATGAAAGAAATATCACTCCTTTGGATGTAAAAGATTTTAAAGTTTATCCCGGAAACGGTTTATCCGGAAACATAGACGGTGAAAACGTTTGGGCCGGTTCTGTCGGTTTTATTTCCGAAAAACTTGGTGAGAAAGTTTTCTCGAACGGTTCAAATGCTTCAATTAGAGGAAAAGCCGAAGAGATGGCCGCACGGGGCTGCACTCCCGTTCTCGTTGCCCGAAGCGGCAGAATACTCGGTGTAATCGGAATAGCCGATGCTGTTAAGGAGGATGCGGCTTTTTCTGTTACAGAACTTAAAAAACTTGGAATTCAAGTTGTTATGTTAACCGGCGACAACCGGGTAACCGCTAAAGCGGTGGCGGAAAGAGTCGGAATCGTCAATGTGATTGCAGGTGTTTTACCGGGAGACAAAGAAAGAATTGTGGCCCGCCTTAAAACCCTGGGAAAAGTAACTATGGTGGGTGACGGAATCAATGACGCACCGGCGCTTACCGCAGCGGATATCGGAATCGCAATCGGAGCCGGTACCGATGTGGCAATCGATGCGGCGGATGCAGTGCTTATGAACAGCGCACTTTCGGATGTGCCGGCCGCGATACGTTTAAGTCGTGCGACGCTTTTGAATATAAAGGAGAATCTTTTCTGGGCATTCTTTTACAATGCTCTGTGTATTCCTCTCGCCGCAGGCTGCTACGCCGGATTATTCGGCTGGACATTAAATCCGATGATCGGGGCCGCGGCGATGAGCCTTTCAAGTTTCTGTGTGGTTTCCAATGCGTTGCGACTCAATCTTTTCAATTTGCATAAGCGGGTGCAAAAAGTTAAAATATGTAAAGTTTCAGATGAATCAATCGGAACAATGATTGCGGAAATCGAAGCTGATATTAAAAATGATAAATGTGAAACGGAGGAAAATAGAATGACCAAGACAATGATTATTGAAGGAATGATGTGCCCTAACTGTGAGGCACATGCCAAAAAGTCACTTGAGGCACTCGACGGAGTGGAAAGTGCTGCACCGAGCCATACTGCCGGCAATGCAGTCGTAACGTTAAGCAAAGATGTTGACGATGCTGTACTCAAGGCAGCTGTAGAAGGTGAAGGATATAAAGTCATCCGCATCGAGGCATAATTTTTATCATTAAAACAACATGTAGTTTTGAAAACTACTTGACATCACATTGATACAATGATATAACGTTTGTATAGAACAACAGAATTCTTGCCGTCATGGATTGAGAATCAGTGATGCAACTACAAATCGTGGATATGAGAACGGAGTATTAAGATGTCTAGAACAAAACTGGCAGACAGACCTTTTCCCGACTATACAAAGGGAGAGGAAGTAATGAATATGGTAACGCACATAGTGGGAGCGGCATTCGGAGTACTTGCCCTGGTGATGTGTATTTTACGATCCTGTGAACATGGAAATGTTTGGGGAATTGTCAGCTCGTCGATTTACGGCGGTTCGATAATTACGCTTTATTCGGTTTCGGCCGTATATCACGGTCTGCCGAAGAACATGGGCAAGAAAGTTATGCAGGTTATCGATCACTGTACGATTTTCCTACTGATAGCGGGTTCTTATACACCGATTACGCTGGCCGGAATCAGAACGGCTTCGGTTACGTTTTGCTGGATTATTTTCGGAATCGTTTGGGGAATTTCGGCTGTCGGAACCGTTTTTACCGCGATTGACCATGACAAGTACGCGACGTTTTCAATGAGTTGCTATATCGGAATCGGCTGGTGTTTACTGATTGCACTTAAACCGACGATTCAGGCTATGACGCTTGAAGGGTTTTTATGGCTTCTTTCCGGCGGACTCATGTATACAATCGGAGCGGTATTCTATGTATTCGCTTCCAGGAATCAGTCTGAGCGCCACTACATTCATTCAGTTTTTCATATTTTCGTTGTGGCCGGAACGATACTTCAATTCTGGAGCATATACAAATATATTCTGTAAAAATAACCCCTTGGTTTGAGCACACATGCAAAGTGAGACTGTATTGTCTTCTTTGCATGCCTGCATCGTGCCAAGGGGTTTTTATATATAAAACTGCAAATATGGAATTCTATAACGAAGTATTTCCGGATGATTCTTCCAGTTTTTTCTCAAGTTCGGCAACACGGGCCTCGGCCGCTTCTGCCCGCTTGATGGCTTCATCCGTACGTTTCATTTCTTCAAGACGTCCTTCTTCGCGTCCTTCTTCATATCCTTCTTTATGTTCATAGTCTAACAACTCTCCAAAAGTCATAAAACCCTCCGAAATCTCCGGTGCTTTTCGTACCCGGTTCACATAGTCGCTGACCGTTTGCGTCGCATCATCGACCACACTTTCTTCCCGACTGTTCTGTATATATTTTAGCATATTGGAGATTTCCTGTGAACCACCCAATGTTCCTTTTGTATTGAAATACACATAAGTCAGACCGTCGTCGTATTCAATTTCCGGAACTTCTTTGCAAACATTTCTGAATGTATACTGCATATAATCCTTGCCGAACAAATCGTAATCTGTGATGAAAACCATATACAAATTCGGGAGCTTAGTGAAATCGCGGGAACCGGATTTCATACCTCTCGAATCAATTTTTGCCTGGTAAAATCGATTTCTTCGCGGAATCTGTCCGATGTCGTTGCCCCGATGCGGTTCAACATCATAAATTCTTGTCTCACCGTCGGTACCGGTTTCCGTAACTTCGACATCCATTCGAATTCCACGCATCTCCGGAAGCGGAGCCGGAAGAATTCTTTCCGGAATAACTTTGATTTGTCCCAGATCTTTCTGTAAAAGGACCGAAACAATTTTTCGGATACATTTCTCACCGACTTCTCTGTCGGATGCAACCGCATTCATCAGAAAATTGTCAATAAGATTCAAATCATCAATAGTTCTTTGCATATACCTCCTTCTCGGAGGATGAACCAATCCCCCGATTTACTTATAAAAATTAAAAAATTGAAAAAATCGGCGGAACTCGCCGGAATGCCTCAACGGCAGTGAAAAGAACTTTCACGAACGATGTTACTCTATCATAAATAAATTTACCGGTCAATTAGTATTTCAGGATTATTCATTAACTAAAAACATTATTTCAAAGAGAGATTCTTGCAAGAGCATCAGAAAAATATAAACGTCACTTTCAAATTTGGTCACATTTCAAAATTTTGTAAAAAGATTTTTCAACGTGACAGAATCTGTCTACTATCCCGGGTATTCTGATATCATAACCGATGCATACAAAACATAATGGTGTGTGGTATACGGGGGCACGGTTGGGTAAATGTAAACGTACAGTGACAGAAGGAAAGGAAAACTGACAATGAAGAAAAAGAAGAAGAAAACTAAATCCGTTGCGTTTTCTAATTTGGAAGATCTTGTATTCGGTGTCGTTTCTCTCAGAGACAGGCGTAATGAAAGCCGTAAGAACAAAAAAGACAGTATTTGGAAGCGTTTGGGAATGGATGCGGTCTATTATCCGCTG
>JAKSSB010000126.1 GCA_024403285.1 Lachnospiraceae bacterium
AATCCGTGCCCGTGCGGATATTTTCCCGACAGAAACAAGTGTAACTGCACTCCGGCGCAGATTAAGAAATATTTGTCTGCCATATCGGGCCCGATTCTCGACCGTATCGATGTCTGCATTGAAGCTCCCAGAATGGAAATAGGGGAACTTACCGGGGGCGAAAAAGGTGAAAGCAGCGCCAAAATGCGTTCGAGAATTCAGGTCGCGAGACAGATGCAGGAAGAAAGATTTAAAAATCTCGGGATACGCTTCAATTCGGAAATGAATTCAGCACAGACGGCGGTGTATTGTGAACTGGCTCCGAAAGAGAAATCTTTTATGGAGAAAGCATTCAAATCCCTGTCTTTAAGTGCGAGGGCATACCACAAAATACTCAGGGTATCGCGAACGATAGCGGATCTTGACGGCGCTGCGAAGATAGAGGAGAAACATCTGGCGGAAGCTATCTGTTACAGAAGTGTGGACAGAAATTACTGGTAGCACTGCCTGAATCGGAATTTACCAAATAACTTCTGCAATAATCCGAAGGGTGAAGAATGATTCGAATAGTGAAGAATAATTCGAAACATGAAGAGTAATTTGTAGAATATGACAGAAGTACATGGCGGAAGGATATGGAAGAAGTACATGGCGGAAGGATATGGAAGAAGTACATGGCGGAAGGATATGGCAGAAGAATAAACGAAAGGAAAAATTGATTATGAATAGTGAAAATGGTACATCACCTGAAGAGAGCGATGAGAGAATATATGAATTTGCACTTGCCAGTATTGAAGGAATAGGCGGAAAAAGCGCTTTCTCTTTGGTCGAATATGCCGGCAGCGCAAAGGAAGTGTTTGAATTACCGGAAAAAGAAATCACTGCTGTGCTCGGACCGAAACAGACCGAAGCATACAAGAATCGAAGAGACGAAGAATTTTACAGGAGACTTTGGACAAAGAATACAGAGCGGGGAATAAAGTTTGTTTCGTTTTTTGACGATAAATTTCCGGAGAGACTTGTCAATATTCCGGAGCCGCCGTTCGGACTCTTTTACCGGGGAGAACTTCCCGACGGGAACAAACCTGCTGTTGCAATCGTCGGCGCAAGGCAGTGCTCGGAGTACGGAAGAAAAGCGGCGAGAATATTCGGCAGAGACCTCGCAGAGAAAGGCGTAAACGTAATAAGCGGGCTTGCGTTCGGAGTTGACTGCGCATCCCAGATAGGAGCGTTGGAAGGAAACGGGGATACCTATGCCGTGATGGGGTGCGGCCCGGATATATGTTATCCTCCCGACAATGTGGAACTGTATGAGGAGATAATTAAGCACGGAGGAGTGATTTCCGAATACAGGCCGGGAACACAGCCGTCGCCCGGACTTTTTCCGTTGCGGAACAGAATTATAAGCGGGCTTTCCGATGTTGTCCTGGTTGTTGAAGCGAGGAAAAGAAGCGGCACGTATATTACCGTGACACAGGCCCTCGGTCAGGGAAAAGAAGTATTCGCAGTTCCGGGAAGAATAACCGATTCTCTGAGCGACGGCTGCAACAGTCTGATTAGAGAAGGCGCCGGCGTAGCTTTAAAAGCGGAGGATATACTGGAAGTCCTGCCGAATGCGATATGTGGGAGAGAATGCCCGCATGATGAGAATGAGGAGAATGTGAGACCGGAATCGGAAAACGGAGTGATAGCGGCAATAGATATTACACCCAGAAGTTTTGAGGAGATAATGGAGGAACTTAAACGTACGGGGTATGAAACCGAACCCTCGGAGGTATATAACAGCCTCGTTCGCCTGCAAATCGAAGGCCGGATAGAGAATATCGGAGGAATGTACAGGAGAACGGAATCGCGAATCCGTTATTTTAGATAAATTTGAGAAAAATTTTTGGACAATATGCACAATGTGGCATTTTTTGATAACAAAAGTATTTATTTATTTGCGTGATTATGGCATAATATATCAATGTGTAGGGTTGTGGCATTATGCCCTTTTACTCTGCCAGACTTAACAAAGAGGGATAAACGAATGGCTATTTTCAGTAACAGAATCCGTGTCGGCGATTTGCTTGTTATGAAGGGATACATGACAGAACAGCAGCTTACCGACGCACTTGAAGAACAGCAGAAATCGAAGGAGAAACTTGGCGAAATCCTTATTAACATGGGATTTGTCACAGAAGAACAGTTCTCCGGAGTTATTTGCGAACAGCTGGGAATCGAATCCGTCGATTTGAAGGGCATTAAGCTTAAAGAGGATTTGATTCAGGCCGTAGGCGAAGATTTGATGCGTAGAGATGCGCTCATTCCTTTTGATTACGATGAGAACAATTTTAATGCGATTAAGGTTGCAATGGCCGATCCAATGAACCTTTCCGCAATCGATGATATTCAGCTTGCAACAGGAATGGAAATCATTCCTTTCTACTGCAGCAGTACGCAGATTACCATTCAGCTTGATAAACTTTTCGGTAAGAAACAGGCTATGGAAGCTGCAGAACAGTTCTCCGCAGAACATGCGGAAGAATTTGGCGCAGAGGAAGAAGTGGGAGAAGATGAGTCAATTACCGAATCACCTATCGTAAAGATTGTACGTACGATGCTTCAGGAAGCTGTTCGTATGGGATCTTCCGATATTCATATCGAGCCTCTTGAGAAATCGGTTCGTGTAAGATACCGTATCGACGGTGTTTTACGAGTAGTAATGGAATACAACACAAATGTCCTTTCGGCAATGGTTGCCCGTATCAAGATTATTTCGAGCCTTGATATTTCCGAGAAGAGAAAACCTCAGGACGGTCGTCTTACACTTGATGTAGACGGTGAAGAGTTCGACGTCCGTGTTTCCATTCTTCCTACGGTTTACGGCGAGAAAGTCGTAATGCGACTTACCAAGAAGAAAGGTCTTACCAAAGAGAAGAAATACTTAGGTCTTTCTCCCGAAGACGAGAAGAGACTTGACGGTATTACACATAACCCTCACGGAATCATCCTTGTAACAGGACCTACCGGTTCCGGTAAATCAACAACTTGTTACACGGTTCTTAACGAATTGAATAAGGAGACCGTTAACATCATCACCGTTGAGGACCCTGTCGAGGCTAACGTACCCGGTGTTAATCAGGTTCAGGTTAATGTTAAAGCAGAACTTACTTTTGCATCGGCACTTCGTTCAATTCTCCGTCAGGACCCTGACATTATCATGATCGGAGAGATTCGAGACGGCGAGACTGCCCAGATTGCGGTTCAGGCTTCAATCACAGGTCACCTTGTTATCTCGACACTTCATACTAACTCAACATCCGCATCTGTTACTCGTCTTATCGATATGGGCGTAGAGCCTTACCTTATCGGTGATGCTGTAGTAGGTATTATTGCACAGCGACTTGTCAGAAGACTTTGTCCGAAGTGCAAACAGGCACGCCAGGCAACTGATGTGGAGAAGAAGATGCTTCATCTTTCACCGGAAGTTGAACAGATTGTTTACGATCCTGTCGGATGCGATGAATGCAACAAGGGATACAGAGGCCGAATCGCTATCTATGAGATTATGCCTATCACATCGAAGATTCGTAGAACACTTCACGAAACGGTTACCGCAGATCAGATTCAGGAAGTTGCCGTATCCGAAGGTATGAACACACTTAGAATGGCCGGCGCACGTAATGTTATTGCCGGAGTTACTTCTATAGAAGAAATGGTTCGTGTCGCTTACGATATGGACGAAGAAGTAGAACAGGAACAGAAAAAATAATATAAAGGAAAGGTGGAGAAAATATGGCGGGATATGATTATACTGCGATCGGCCCCGACGGTAAGAAAGCTAAGGGAAGGGCTGAAGCAAAGAACAAAGAGGTTTGCGTAGCTAACCTTAAATCTCAGCATTACACCGTAACTTCGGTTCAGGAAGCCGGCGGTCTCAACAAGAAAATTAATTTGAGCTTCGGACAGAAGGTTAAGAAGCGTGACTTCGCAATCTTCTGTACACAGTTCGTAAGTATTATCGGTGCCGGTGTTCCGATTATCGATGCTTTCGGTATGATGAAGGACCAGACTGATAACAGAGCATTGCAGACAGCAATCGAGTCTGTTCACAGCGATATTTCAAAAGGTGATCCTCTTGCGGTTGCCATGAGAAGACGAGGCGGAGTTTTCCCCGAAATGCTTTGCAACATGGTTGAAGCAGGTGAGGCTTCCGGTTCACTTGATAAATCCTTCAGCCGTATGGCTACGCAGTTTGATAAGGATGCAGCACTTGAATCGGCAGTTAAGAAAGCCTTGATTTATCCTATCGTACTTATTGTCGTTATGATTGGCGTTGTTTTCGCCATGATGACATTCGTTATCCCCAATTTCATGGGAATGTTCGAAGATCTGGATACGGAGCTCCCTGCAATCACACAGGCTCTTGTTAATATTTCCGATTTCTTCGTAGGTTACTGGTGGGCGATTATTATTGCTGTTATTGTACTGATAGCTGCATACAAGATGTTCTACGGAACCACTAACGGTCGTTTCATTATCGACAAACTTAAACTGAAGATTCCCGCACTCGGACCTGTTCAGGTTAAATCTTCCTGTGCTAAGCTTGGAAGAACTCTCTGTACACTTCTCGGCGCCGGCGTTCCTATGATTGATGCTCTTGACATTACAGCACGAAGTATGGATAACGTTCATTACAAAGCTGCAATGAAGGAAGCTAAAGATCAGGTTACCCGAGGTGTTGCACTTTCCAGACCTCTTAAGACCAGCGGACTGTTCCCTCCTATGGTTATACATATGGTTTCCATCGGTGAGGAAACAGGTAACATCGAGGTCATGCTTGAGAATATAGCGAATTACTACGAGGATGACGTTCAGATTGCTACCGAATCAATGATGGCCCTCATGGAGCCCATGATTATCGTAGTAATGGCTGTACTTGTCGGATTCCTGGTTATCGCAATGCTTTCACCTATGTTCACACTGTACGAAAGTCTTAGCTAATAAAGTTAATAAGTATTTTCATGAAGGCTGCATTCATTTGCAGTCTTCTTTTTTGTTTACATAGTCGCAGAAGAGAACATTAAACACGAGAACATTGTCAGAGATGGCGCATTTTAGATGATGTGCACAATAATCTGTCAGATAATTGTGCACATGGACGAAACTGTGAATCGAATATTCTTATATTTTTCTTTGTATGATAGAATAAGATGCTTTATAAACTATGAAACTACTGAGAGGTAAGGAAATGCAAAAAAGAAAGTATTCAAGATTGATTGCAGGAGCATTAGTTTTTTTGATGATTTTTTCTTCTACAGATTTAACGTTGTTTGCAACCGAAGAGGATATGCCTTCACAAGAGGAAACGAGTCAGGCAGATATTGAAGAATCCTCAACTGATTGCGATGAGGACTGTCTGATTGATGTAAGTGAAGACGAGGAGCCGATTGATGAAGGTATTGGCACGGATGATTCTGATATAGATGATAGTGATGAAACTGCCGAACCCGAAGATGAATTTTTTGAAGAAAACGAATTAATCGAGGAAGATGAGTTTAGTGAGGATATAGAAGATGTAGCGGAAGAATCTCTGACAGATGAAATATGTGAAGAGGAAATGGCTTCTTTTGAAGAAAATGTGCAAGGCATTGATCTTTTCTTTGATGAAAGCGCACCGGAACACGGAACTATCATGCAATCGGGGAGTTTTTATGGCATGGAATGGACTGCATATGAAGATGGTAGCTGTTATGTAAGGGGTAAGTTTGTTGAAAATATCAGCAATCCATTATTTACGGAACCAAGTCAAAGTGCTAATTATGATGAAGATGGTTATTATGTGCCGGAATATGGACTTAATTACGA
>JAKSSB010000127.1 GCA_024403285.1 Lachnospiraceae bacterium
CAGATGCGAGAATTTCCTTCCCGGCGAGAACGATGTTTATGTATCGCCCAGTCAGATTCGCCGTTTCGGTTTGAAGACCGGAGATATCATCGAAGGCAACAAGAAAGTCAAAACGATGAATGAGAAATTCTCGGCGCTTCTGTATATTAAGAACGTTAACGGTTTCTCACTTGAAGCAACGGCTCAGAGAGCAAACTTTGAGGATATGACACCGGTATTCCCCAATGAGAAGATTAATCTCGATATCCCGGGAGCACCCGTGTCCATGAGAATAATGGATTTGATGTCTCCTGTCGGCAAAGGTCAGAGAGGTATGATTGTTTCTCCTCCGAAAGCAGGTAAAACAACGCTTCTTAAAGCTGTTGCCAAGTGTGTTAAATATTCAAATCCCGACATGCATATGATCATTCTTCTTATCGATGAGCGTCCCGAGGAAGTAACCGATATCAAGGAGACAATTCAGGGTAACAATGTTGAAGTAATCTATTCCACATTCGATGAAACACCCGAACATCATAAGAGAGTTGCCGAGATGGTTATCGAAAGGGCTAAAAGACTTGTTGAGCATCACTGTGATGTAATAATTCTTTTAGACAGCATCACAAGACTTACAAGAGCTTACAACCAGGTTATTTCGCCCAGCGGCAGAACTCTTTCAGGTGGTCTCGACCCGGCAGCTTTACATATGCCCAAGAGATTCTTCGGTGCGGCAAGAAATATGCGTGAAGGCGGAAGCCTTACAATTCTTGCGACGGCACTTGTTGATACCGGAAGCAAGATGGATGACGTCGTATACGAGGAATTTAAAGGTACAGGTAATATGGAAATGGTTCTCGACAGAAAACTTTCCGAAAGACGTGTATTTCCGGCTATCGATATTCCGAAGTCCGGTACCAGAAGAGAAGATCTCCTTCTTAACAAAGAGGAAATCGAATCGATTAACAACATGCGTAAAGCTTTCAACGGAATGAAACCCGATGAAGCTGTAGACAAGGTTATCGATTTGTTCCAGCGGACCAGAAACAACAAGGAATTTGTCGACAGAATGAAGAATATCAGACTTATCTGATGGCCTGAAAGTTAAAATATAAAAAATACTTGCAATAGCTTTTTTCACATGTTATAATGAACAAGCTGTTTAATTGAAACGCAATTAATTATGAAACATTCATATAGAGAGGTGAGAAAATGAGAGAAGGAATTCATCCTGATTACTATCAGGCAACAGTAACCTGCAACTGCGGAAACACATTTGTAACCGGTTCAACTAAGAAAGATATTCACGTGGAAGTTTGCTCCAAGTGCCACTCTTTCTATACAGGTCAGCAGAAAGCTACATCAGCTCGCGGACGTATTGAGAAGTTCAATAAGAAGTACGGTGTAGAAAGCAAATAATAACGCAATCAAGGTTGAGGTTCAAACATCTCAACCTTATTTTTTGTGATAGCAATGAGGCATAAAATGGCTGATAAAAGCAAGAACAATTATTCCGGAATCGGCGGACAGGCCGTCATGGAAGGAATAATGATGCGAAACAAAGACAAATATTCGGTTGCGGTTCGTAAGGCCGACAAGAATATTGAAGTTTTTGTATCTAACATAGATGATTCGAAGCAGAACAGCTTCTTACGCAAGATTCCTTTCGTAAGAGGTGTTTTTCAGTTTGCGGATTCACTTGAACTCGGAAGCAAAGCCCTTACATATTCGGCTGAATTCTACGGAGAGGAAGAAGAGGAGAAACCTTCTTTTCTCGATAAACTGTTTGAGAAGATTTTCGGCAAGAATGCCGAGAAGGTTATGATGGGAATTGTTTTTGCACTTTCACTTATCATAGCAATAGGTATTTTCATTCTTTTACCGTATTTCGTTTCAGCGCTTCTTGCCAAATATATTCTTAACGAATCCCTTGTGGCAATAATCGAAGGTGTATTCAGACTTCTGATTTTCTTAGGATATGTTTCGGCAATCTCCATTATGAAGGATATCAGAAGAACATATATGTACCACGGTGCGGAGCACAAGTGTATCAACTGTATCGAGAGCGGCAAACCTCTGAATGTTAAGAATGTAATGAAGTCATCAAGAAAGCACAGAAGGTGCGGAACTTCATTTTTGCTGATAAATGTAGTTATTACGATTGTATTGTTTTTCTTTATCAGAGTCGATTCAATCGCTTTGAGAATTCTTTTAAGACTGGCGCTTATTCCCGTAATCGCAGGCATTTCATATGAGATTCTTCGTTTCGCGGGCAAATACGACAACTGGTTCGTCAGAATTGTGTCGGCTCCCGGAATGTGGCTTCAGTCACTTACAACAAGGGAACCTGACGAAGACATGGCTGAAGTTGCGATTAAAGCTGTAGAAGCGGTTTTTGACTGGAAGACATATCTTAAGGAGAACTTTGAATTTGAGAATGCGGCGGGAACCGTTGACGGATGGCTTGATGACGATTCCGATGAGGAAGAATCCACGGAAGATATTCTGAAAACACTGGCTGAATTTGAGAAATAACGGATAAGAGTGCTCAGCTATGAACTATCGTGAGAATTACGAAAACGGAATAAAGATACTGAAGGATATTTCCAAAGACGAAGCAGTACTCGAATCAAGACTTTTGCTCGAGCATGTCTGCGGTACGGATTCCAATACTCTTTTTGCTCATCCGGACAGGGAAGTTTCTTCCGACGAGGAGACACGCTTTACGGAACTTTTACGAGAGAGAGCGACAGGAAGACCGATTCAGTATATACTCGGATCATGGGATTTTATGGGACTTGAATTCAATGTCAATCCCAGCACCCTGATTCCCAGGCAGGATACTGAAACGCTTGTCGAGGAAGTAATGAAATACTTAAAAGACGGCAGTGAAATCCTCGATATGTGTACGGGAAGCGGATGTATTCTTTTAAGTCTTTTACATTATTCGAATGAATGCAGGGGAGTCGGTGCCGACATCAATCCCCGGGCCGTAAGTCTCGCAAGAGAAAATGCGGCGAAACTCGGAATTGAAGCCGAGTTTGTTGAAAGTGACATGTTCGAAAGTATTTCCGGTAAATTTGATTTTATAGTATCGAATCCGCCTTACATTGAAAGCGCAACAATAGAAACACTCGATTGCAAAGTGAAGGAATTTGAACCGGTGGCGGCACTGGACGGTGGCGAGGACGGACTTGTCTTTTACCGGATTCTGTGTAATGAGTGCGGAAAGTATCTGAAGGTCGGCGGAATGGTATTCTTCGAAATCGGATACAATCAGGGCGAAAGCGTTAAAAACCTTTTACAGGATGCGGGTTTTCGTGATATAAGAATAGTGAGTGATTTGGCAGGTTTGCCGAGAGTGGCGATTGCAACCGCTCCTTGAGAGTCGGTTACATATATTTGGGCGTCATACCCGGGAGGAAGAAATGTTTGATAAATTAGAGGATTTACTGATTAAATATGAGGAAATAATGGGAGAACTTCAGTCCCAGGGCGTTGCCGACAATCAGGACAGATTTCGCAGGCTCATGAAGGAGCAGAGCAATCTTACACCCATTGTCGAAGCATATTCGTCATATAAGAAAGCTAAGCAGACAATCGAAGACGATCTTTTAATGCTTGAAGAAGAGAAAGACGAAGATATGCGTGAAATGCTTAAGGAGGAACTCAACGATTCGAAGAAGTCTGTTGAGGAACTTGAGCAGACACTTAAGATTCTTCTTCTGCCGAAGGATCCCAATGATGATAAAAACGTTATCGTGGAAATCAGAGCGGGCGCCGGCGGAGAAGAAGCTGCACTTTTCGCTGCGGAAATTTATCGTATGTATGTGCATTACGCAGAAGAGCGCAGATGGAAAATAGAGACAATCAATGCTGAAGAAACCGGTATCGGAGGAATGAAGGAAGTTGAATTCATGCTTACCGGTCAGGGCGCTTATTCGGTTATGAAATATGAGTCGGGAGTTCACCGTGTACAGCGTGTTCCGGAAACGGAATCGGGCGGAAGAATTCACACATCGACAATTTCGGTTGCAGTAATGCCCGAGGCCGAGGAAGTAGACGTTGTAATTGATGAGAACGATATCAGAATCGATGTAATGCGTGCTTCGGGATGTGGCGGACAGTGTGTCAACACAACCGACTCGGCTGTAAGACTTACACATATTCCGACGGGAATTGTTATTTATTCACAGACTGAGAAAAGCCAGATTCAGAATAAAGCCAAAGCGTTTGCTCTTCTTCGTGCAAAACTGTACGATCTGGAACAGCAGAAGGCACACGATGCGGAAGCTGAGCTTAGAAGAAGTCAGGTTGGAACAGGAGACAGATCCGAGAAAATCAGAACTTACAATTTCCCTCAGGGACGTGTTACCGACCACAGAATCGGACTTACGCTTTACAAACTCGATAAAGTCATGAACGGAGACATTCAGGAAATTATCGATGCCTGCATAGCAGCCGATCAGGCAGCCAAACTTTCGAAGATGAATGAAATGCAGAACTAAATATGAGTAATTGACAGGCCGTACGGAGACAGTGAATCACGATGCTTCGTGCGGCTTTGTTTTCTGTATTCGGAAGGCGTACAACCGAAATAATCCTTGAAACGTTTGTTGAAATAACTGGTGTTATTGAAGCCGACATCGAATGCGATTTCGGATATCGGGAGTTTTTCTTTCTGAGTTTTGGTAATCAAATCGGCAGCTTTCAGTATTCGGATACGCATAAGATAGTCAAACGGTGTCATTCCCATGGCGCGTTGGAAACAGCGACAGCACTCGCTTTTGCTGACGTGAATCGAATCCGCGATATCTTCAAGCATAATCTCTTCACCGTAATTTTTTTCGATGAAAATCAAAGCATCTTTAATACGCATCTCGTCAGCCGACGGGGTGTGTTCTTTTTCTTTATTGATATCAACAACGGTCTGGTTGTTCTTGATAAACTGCAGCCAGATTTTGTCGAGAATTTCCCTCACTTCAAGTTCATAGCCGTACTCATGCGCAAAAAGTGTCACGATTAAATCTTCGATATAAGAATGGATACCGCGCTCCCAGATATTGTCACGGGAGAATATTTTGAATCTAAACGATGGATCGTAGAGAATCGGAAGCAGGTAGTGTTTAGCCATTTCCGATTTCGGATTCGGAAATAGAAAACGCGGGTGGCAGGCCACCGACAGGATGACACAGTTAGAATCTCCTTCGGGCGCAATCGAATGGATAACGTTTCCGTTTATGAAAACCGCCTGCCCTTCGTTGACTTTATATTTGCCGCTTGCCAGTGTAAAAATGGCAGAACCTTCCTTAACGATATCAAATTCAAAATCCTCATGCCACTGCAGACGGGCTTTGCCCATGTACATTTTGGCAGGCTCAACGTAGAACGCACTGACTGGGAAATCTTTACTCTCATGTTCTATTCTTTTTTTTACATTATTGCTTCCGTATTCTTCAATGTTCATGAAATATCCTCATGATAAAAATATATTGCGCAAAAGTCGCACATTCATATCATAACACATTGTAAAATAAAAATATATTGTTTTACATCAGAATTTATCCGGTGCTCCGAGGAAAGTTTGAGGAAGAGGAGCACCGGCCGGGTAAACCACGAGTTTTTCAAGTATGGTTTCGGGGCAGGGTGAGGAAAACGTAAGCGTATTGTATCCCTTGTTTAGTTTCACGTTTGTTTCTTTTACGATGCAGTTGTTCAAAACCGCATCACTCCATTCACTGCAGGTAAAAAACGGATAGAAAGATTCATCTGTTATTACGACTTCGGCCGGAGTGTCTCCGTTTGCTGAAAGAAAGCCGTTTACGCGAAGACCTGTTACCGCAGG
>JAKSSB010000128.1 GCA_024403285.1 Lachnospiraceae bacterium
TGTATTAATTCCAAGCTTGGTACAGGCGTTAAATCCATAGGCAAAGCTGTCGATGAAGTATGTGCCGAGAAGAAAGAACGCGACCGTAAAAGAGGCATTTTGAACAGACCTATTCGTGCAATGATTGTAGGAATTCCGAATGTCGGCAAATCCACATTTATCAATTCTTTTGCCGGCAAAGCCTGCACCAAAACAGGCAACAAACCCGGCGTAACAAAGGGTAAACAGTGGATTCATTTGCGCAAAGACCTTGAAATGCTTGATACTCCCGGTATTCTCTGGCCTAAATTCGAAGATCAGATTATCGGTAAAAGACTTGCATACATCGGCTCAATCAACGACGAAATCCTCCAGACAGAGGAACTTTGCATGGAGCTTCTTTCGGATTTAAGAAGTACCTATCCCGGTGTTATTAAGGATCGTTTCGCAATAGAGTCCGAAGAAGGTGATATTCCCGAACTTATGAAGAATATCGCGGTCTCGAGGAATTGTCTTTTAAAGGGCGGAGAAATTGATTATCGCAAATGTGCCGGAATTGTTCTTGATGAATTCAGAAGCGGTAAACTTGGCAGAATATCTCTTGAACAGCCTGAATAAATATTTTTTTGTTGGAAGAAGGAATTATTAATGAGCAAAATAGAAAATCCGGTACTAAAAGAAGTGCTTGAAACAAGTATATATATTCTTGCAGTGCTTCTGATTTCTCTTTTTATCGTTACTTTTATCGGACAGAGAACCGTTGTGGACGGAAGCAGCATGTATCCGACACTTGAAGACAAGGATAACCTCATTGTTGATAAGATTTCCTATCGATTCAAAGCTCCCGAAAGGTTCGATATTATTGTTCTTAAATATGATAAAAGAGTTTATTACGTCAAAAGAATTATCGGAATGCCCGGTGAAACCGTTCAGATTGCCGAAGACGGCAAAATACTTATTAACGGTGAAGTCCTTGAAGAAAATTACGGTTATGAAGTTATTGATTCAGACCACCGCGGAAGGGCTGCGGAGCCTGTTGTTCTCGGTGAGGATGAGTACTTTGTTATGGGAGATAACCGTAACAGGTCGTCTGACAGCCGTTACCCTGATGTAGGTAACATTCAGAAAAAGAATATTCTTGGTAAAGCATGGGTAAGAATTTATCCTTTTAATAAGTTCGGTTTTGTCAAACACGGAAATGACGGGGAGTAAATATGAAATCAGTATCCGAAATCAAAACACTGTTTTCGCTTGCAAGGACCGAAGAAGAATATCTGGCTTTTATCGATGAGTTTTCTTCGGATTCAAGAAGCGGAGTTTTGTCTTATGTTACAAAAGCAGGGAAAGCAATCGAAGCATTGCATGCCGAAATAGCCAGAACAGAAAGCCTTAAAAAGTATGAGAAAATGTACGAGGATTTAGGTTATGTTTGCGGAATTGACGAAGTCGGACGCGGTCCTTTGGCAGGTCCCGTATATGCGGCTGCCGTTATTCTTCCCAAAGATTCAAAGATTTTGTATCTTAATGATTCAAAGAAACTTACCGCAGCCAAAAGAGAAGAACTTTATGATGTTATTATGTCTGAAGCGGTGTCTGTCGGAATCGGTTTCAGAGACAATACAAGAATCGATGAGATAAATATTTTACAGGCAACCTATGAATCAATGAGGGATGCCGTTAAGAATCTTAAAGTCAGACCCGATGTATTATTAAATGATGCGGTAACAATTCCGGGTATTGATATTAAGCAGGTCCCAATCATCAAGGGAGATGCCAAGAGCGTATCTATTGCTGCAGCCAGCATTGTAGCCAAAGTTACACGAGACAGGCTGATGAGTGAGTATGACAAAATGTATCCCGGATATGGTTTTGAATCCAATAAAGGCTATGGCTCGGCGGGACACATTGAGTATCTCAAAGCAAACGGTCCCTGTCCGATTCACAGGAAATCTTTTATCGGTAATTTTGTATAGAGGGATGAAAAATGGCAGATATCAGTTTTGACTACTATCAGAATGTTAATGCCGCTTCCCGAACCGGGGGAGTTTCTTTTGATGCTTCACATCAGGGCAGTAATGTCGATAATCAGGCAATTATGTCTGCCAAAACGGGAGAGACACTTGAAGGAAACGTTGTTAATATCGAGAACAACGAGGCTTTGATACGTCTTTCCGACAATTCACTGATAAGTGCAACTCTTTCCGGAGATGTCAATATTACTCCCGGTCAGAATGTTTTATTTGAAAGTAATCACAGAATCGACGGAGCGATATCGCTTCGTGCTCTTTCTACCCATCTGGATGATCAATCCCCGGCGACCGATGCGCTGAATCAGGCCGGCCTGGAAGCAGATAATGTCACTCTTAAAATGATTTCCGACATGATGCATTCCGGAATGAGTATCGACAGGGATTCTCTTCTTAACATGTACAGGGTTGTATCTTCAAATCCGGATATTCCTCAGACTGAAATTGTGAATATGACAGCGCTCGGCATCGAACCTACTGTTGAAAATTTATCGTCGTTTGATGCTGTGATGAATTATCGCGATACTTTAAGTGAATCGTTTGATTCACTGTTTTCGGCGTTCCCGGAGGAAGTTTCGTCTCTGCTTGGAGAGGGCAGAATTTCCGAAGGATTTGAACTTGCTTCGAAGATGTTTGAATCTCTTTTACCCGAAGGATTCTCGGATGACGCTGCGCAGATTGCTTCGGGCAAGGTATTTTTAGCTGAAGAAAATGTGCTTTCCGAAAATGGCGCAACCGATTACTTATCGGTGTTAAAAGAAGCTATGGCCAATTCGCTTTCTCCGCGCGATGAGCTAAATTCTCTGCTTGATTCGCTTGGACTGGATTCTTCGAAATTCACAGCAGAAAACGGTAATCAGGATATGAATTTGATTAACGAACTCAATGTTTTGCTCAAAAACGGAGAAATCCCCGCCGACAAGCTTTCAAAACTATTCAAAAACGAAGAATTCGGTAACATTCTTAAGAACGAAATGACAAAGACCTGGCTTCTTGAACCGAAGGATATGGATAAACCCGGAAGCGTTAATGAATACTACAACAAGCTGAATTCGCGCATTACCGAACTGACCGAGAGAATATCGGATATGGTTCCCAAAGACGGTAACCTTGCCAAAGCCGTTGACAATATGTCGGCAAAGGTTGATTTTCTTAATAATCTCAATAATTTTATGCCGTATATTCAGCTCCCTCTTAAAATGAATTCCGAGGCGAGAACGGGAGATTTGTATGTTTATTCCAATAAAAGAAATCTTTCGGAAACGGATAACGACATTACGGCGCTTTTACATCTGGATATGACTTATCTCGGTAAAATGGATGTTTTTGTGTGTTTGAAAGATGAATCGAAAGTGACTACCGATTTTACCCTTGAAAGCGAGGAAATCATCGATTTCTTTGAAGACAGAATGGACTTACTTACCGAACGTCTTGCCAAACGAGGATACGAGGTCGCGACAAGCATCAAAAAAGCCGATGAAGACAAGTCCTTATCCGACAGAATCAATGACGGTTTCCCCGGAGCTGTTTCAAAAGCCGAAGAGACATCAAACAGTAAAAATCTGCTTTACAGATTCGACGTTCGTGCATGATTTATTTGAGTTTATTCAGAAAGACAGAGTGATATAATATGGAGTCCAGAAAAGAAAAGCCTAAACAGGCGATTGCTCTTGAATATAATCCGGCCGAAGATGCCCCCAAGGTCATAGCTTCCGGAAAAGGCGCCCTTGCAGAGCGCATTATTGAGCGTGCCAAAGAATCGAAAGTTCCGGTGCATAAAGATTCCAAGCTTGCCGATACTCTGTCCAAACTTGAAATCGGAGAGATGATTCCGCCCGAATTATATGAAGTTGTTGCGGAAATTCTTGTTTTCGTCGATGCGATGGATAAAATCAGACAGAAGGAACTTAATATTAAAAAATAAATTTTTTACTCACGGAGGGAATTAAGATTAACAAAAGAGAAACGGGAACGGAATACGAGGAGATTGCTGCAAAATTCCTTTCAAAGAACGGTGTGAAAATTATTGAGAGGAATTTCAGATGCAGAATCGGTGAAATAGACCTGATCGGATACGACGGAAAGTATCTGGTCTTTTTTGAAGTTAAATACAGAGCCGGTACAGGTAAAGGTTACCCTCTGGAAGCTGTCACGAAGGGTAAAAGAAATACAATCAAACGCGTATCCGATTATTACAGAATGATTCATCATGTGTCCGAATTCGACCCTGTGAGATTCGATGTTGTTTCCATTCTCGGCGATGATATCAACTGGATTAAAAACGCATTTGATTATTATTGTTAGCGGTTTTTGTGAAAGAAAGCCCCGGGAATGTTTCTTTTACCGAAAAAGGGTTGTTTAATAAGGCATTTATATTGACTTTTGTGTTTCACTTACTTATAATAATTCGAGTGTGTGTTTAGAATATACATACAATTTTATATTAATTTATACAAATCTTTAAGGAGGTAAAGATGACTATTTTTGACGAACTGCAGGCAAGAGGACTGCTTGCACAGCTTACAAACGAAAATGAAATAAGAGACTTAATTAATGCAGGTAAAGCAACATTCTATATCGGCTTCGATCCCACCGCAGACAGCCTTCATGTTGGTCATTTTATGGCACTTTGCCTTATGAAGAGACTTCAGATGGCCGGCAACAAACCGATTGCTCTTTTAGGCGGCGGTACAGGAATGATCGGTGATCCTTCGGGCAAAACCGACATGAGAAAGATGCTTACCAAAGAAGAAATCCAGCATAACTGCGACTGCTTTAAGAAGCAGATGAGCCGTTTTATCGAATTCGGTGATGACAAAGCTTTGCTTGTTAACAACGCTGACTGGCTTCTTGATCTGAATTACGTTGAGATGATTCGTGATATAGGTGCATGTTTCTCCGTTAACAATATGCTTCGTGCAGAGTGCTATAAGCAGCGTATGGAGAAAGGCCTTACATTCCTTGAGTTTAACTACATGATCATGCAGAGTTACGATTTCTACATGTTATACCAGAAATACGGATGTAACATGCAGTTCGGCGGTGACGACCAGTGGTCGAACATGCTTGGCGGTACCGAACTTATCCGTAAGAAACTCGGCAAGGATGCTCATGCAATGACAATTACACTTCTTCTTAACTCAGAAGGCAAGAAGATGGGTAAAACAGAAAAAGGCGCTGTCTGGCTTGATGCCAACAAGACTTCACCGTATGAGTTCTTCCAGTACTGGAGAAACATCGGTGACGCAGATGTTCTTAAATGTATCAGAATGCTTACATTCCTTCCGCTTGAGCAGATTGACGAGATGGATAAATGGGAAGGCAGCGAACTTAACAAAGCCAAAGAAATTCTTGCTTACGAGCTTACTTCAATGGTTCACGGTAAGGAAGAGGCTGAAAAGGCTAAAGAAGCTTCGCATGCTCTTTTTGCAGGCGGTGCAAACAACGAGAATATGCCTACAAGCAAATTTGAAGCATCTGATTTTACTGACGGAAAGATTGATATCATCAGTATTCTTGTTAAGTCGGGTCTTGCTACTACAAGAAGTGACGGCAGAAGAGCCATTGAACAGGGCGGCGTAGTCGTTAACGATGAGAAAGTAACCGATTTCAAGGCTGAATACACTGCCGAACAGATCGGAAATTCCGAATTTATCGTACGTAAAGGTAAGAAGAACTTTAAGAAGATTACAATGTAATCCGTTATTGCATATTAACAATTGTGTTTTTAAAGGGCGTTGAATTTTTCAATGAAAAAAAAAAAAAAAAG
>JAKSSB010000129.1 GCA_024403285.1 Lachnospiraceae bacterium
TGCGGTTATGTACGTATTGCGGGGCTTAAAGAGAGGCGGGGTCAATGGTCGAAGGGGTGTGACTGACATTGAAGAAGGCAAAGCCGAAATCCTTAAAGAGTTCGGGATGCAGTAAAGAAGAGAATATAAATTGAAGAATTGGATTTGTAAAAGAAATTTCACAATGAAGAACCGGATTGGTAAAAGCAATGATAATTCACAATGAAGAATTTGATTGGTAAAATAAAAGAATATTCGTAACGAAAACCGGATTTACAAAACAAAAGAAAATTCGCAACGAATAATTCGCATAGAAACATCGGGTATATAACAAAGGATTCTGTATGTTAAAAGATATTACGCTCGGACAGTATTACAGAGAAGAATCGGTAATTCATTCTCTCGACCCGCGTGTTAAAATCGTGGGAACACTGATGTTTATGCTGTCTCTGTTCATTTTCAACAATTTCATATGCTACGGTATATGCGCCGTATATCTTTTAACGGTAATTCTTCTGTCGAAAGTACCCGTTAAATTCATGTTCAAAGGTATGAGAGCAGTGTTCGTTCTCCTGCTGATTACGGTGGCATACAATCTGTTCCTGACGCCGGGAGATGTAATCTTCAAGTGGTGGATTATTGAGATAACCAGGGAAGGAATTATTTCGGCGGTCTGCATGATGATAAGACTGACGTTTTTGATTCTCGGTTCGTCGATTATGACGCTTACGACCACTCCGGGCCGACTGACGGACGGTATCGAGAAACTTCTGAAACCTTTAAGAATATTCAAAGTTCCGGTTCACGAAATCGCGATGATGATGTCGATTGCTTTGAGATTTATTCCGATTCTTATGGAGGAAACGGATAAAATAATGAAAGCACAGATTGCGCGAGGCGCCGATTTTGAAAGTAAAAATCTTATTAAGAAAACGAAGAGCCTGGTTCCTCTTTTGGTGCCGCTTTTCGTATCGGCTTTCAGACGTGCGGAAGAACTGGCCCTTGCGATGGAAGCTAGATGCTACAGAGGCGGGGATTCAAGGACCAAGCTGAAACCTCTTAAGTATAAAGGCAAAGACGCCGCAGCATACATAATAATTGTTCTGGAGCTCGCAGCGGTAATCGCAGTCGGACTCTATATCAATTCATTGTACATTGTATAGAGCATAAGGAGCGTTGACAAACATCAAATATTCACGCAGGATAAAACGGACGAAGTTTTCCTGTCAAATAAATCAAAAACCTTCACCGAAAGATTAATTTCAAACGGTGAAGGTTTATTTAGTGTAAAAAAATCAGAAACAAAATTTACGGAACGTATAAAAAGCAGTCGTTTCCGCCGGATTTCTTAACTTCGGCGAGCATATCGGAAGCATTTTTATAAAGCTCCGCGTAGCTGTTGCCGCCGTCGGGCGAGAGAACCGCACCGATACTGGCCGTAAGAGAGAAGTTGGCGGGAAGATCGATCTGAATCATCTTGAGCACATGATTTGCGATATGAAGCAAATCAGCCGGTGCATCGATTCCGTAAAGACAAATCATAAATTCGTCGCCGTCGGTTCTTCCGATGATATCGTCACTTCGAAGTCCGTTGTGAAGTCTGTCAATCGCATCGTGAAGTGCCTTGTCACCGACTTCTTTTCCAAACATGTTGTTGATTTTCGTGAGCTCGTCAAAATCGACAAGCAGGAATCCGTGCGACGAATTATCGGCCGTAACCATATCCACTATTTTGACGAAATCGTCTTTGAGTGATGCATTGGTAAGCTCATCGGAAGCAGAATTCGCAATTATATCACGAACGTTTGCTTTTTTACGGTCTTCAACTATGAAGAGCAGCTCGACCATGTTTTTACCCGATGAAACAAGATTCATTGCGCACACGTTCATCCAGCGGTCCTTGTCGGAAGCGTGAAGCAGAATCTCGAGTGAACAGAGATTTACGTTGTCCGAAATATATCCCGTAGCAATACCTTTGAAAAAATCATCGCTCGACTTACGCAAATCTTCGTCAATCGGCCATTTCTCAATCTGTCCGACCAGTGTCGAAAGGGAGTCCGAGATATCGATTCCGGAGCGCGACAAAAGTCTTCCGTTACAATGTACGAGTTCGCCTGTTTCAACGCTGTATTCACACAGAGTAAAAGCATCGTTGCTGTAGAAAAATCCGAGACGCCGCTCGCCGAAAATCTGAAGTATTTCCATTAATTTTTTCTGGGTGAATTCTTTTCTCATATTCAGTTCCTTTCGTAAAAAGATCAATTCGAATTATATATATGAATGTCTCTGTAAGTTCCCGAAACGAAAATATCGTGTTTCTATTATATAACTTTCTCTGTCCGTGTAAAAGAAAAATTTTCGGCCCGTTTGCTTTTTTACCGTCACTGGTCTATATTTATCTTAATCACAAATCTATGACAGAACAGGAGAAGCGGTCTATGAAGAGAATACTGCTTACGGTGGCTTACGACGGCACGGATTTCTGCGGCTGGCAGACTCAGCCGGGTAAAAGAACCGTGGAAGGCGAATTAAACAAAGCACTTACCGAAATGACGGGAAAAGAAATTGCCGTCATCGGTGCGTCACGTACAGATTCCGGCGTTCACGGAAAAGGCAATCTTGCCTGCTTTGACTACGACGGACCGGTTCCCGCAGATCGTTTTTACCTTGCTCTCAATACTTATCTGCCCGATGATATCAGGGTTCGCGCATCGGAAGAAGTGAAAGCTGACTTCCATCCGAGACACTGCGATTCGAAGAAAACGTACGAGTACACCTATTACTGTGATGCGGTACCGATGCCTACGGAGAGGCGTTTCGCCGCGTACACATTCGTAAAACCCGACATAGAGGCCATGAACCGTGCTGCCGCGTATCTTGTCGGAGAACATGACTTTAAGAGCTTCTGCTGTGTAAGAACGCAGGCAGAAAGTACCGTGCGCCGCATCATCACAATCGATGTTTTTGCGCGCGACGAAAACCATGTTGTAATACGAGTTACCGGTAACGGCTTTCTGTACAACATGGTCAGAATTATCGCCGGTACATTACTCGAAGTGGGTGCCGGAAGATATGAGCCCGAAATCGTCCGTGAAATGTTAAATGCCACGGACCGTTGCGCTGCGGGTAAAACAGCCCCGCCCGAGGGGCTGACTCTTGTCCGGATAGAAATCCCGCCCGAAGAAAAATATCTTTAATACCGTTCGTTTGATTTGTTTGACTGATATTCTTTGAAAAGTTCGAGGCATTCCGCACGATTGTCTTCTTTTAACGTTAGAAGGTCGGATTTGCCGGAAAGATAGTCATAAAAGATATCGTCTCTGAAACCGATTTTGTCGGTGTCATCGACATTGCATCCGTAATACGCTTCTTTTATATTAGCCCAGAGAATTGCGCCGAGGCACATCGGACAGGGCTCTGCGGTCGTGTAAATCGAACAGCCGGATAAATCGTGTGTTCCGAGATTACGGCATGCGTCGCGGATGGCTTCCATCTCACCATGGCAGGTCGGATCTTCTTTTAACAGAACTCTGTTATGTCCGCGGCCGACTATTTTACCGTCTTTGACAATAACCGAACCGAACGGCCCGCCGTGATGGTTATTGATTCCTTCATAAGCTTCTTTCAGCGCTTCTTCCATGTAATTCATAAGATGTCCTCCTGAGATGAAAATGTTTTTTCACTGTTAATTATACATCGGAATTTGCTTGCGAATCCATTAGCTTTGACGAAGGACACTGCTTATTTTGATAAAAAACAGGTTATATGTTCAACGATTTTGTAGATGCGGTTTGGGAAAAACAGAGGGAAAGTGAGTCAGGGTATGAGATTAAATATTGACACCGGGTCGTTTTGGTTATATTATTTCTATCGTTGAAACAAATATTTGCTAGGGGAGCATTTGCTGAGATTGAACAAAGTTCTAACCCTCATTACTTGAACCGGATAATACCGGCGGAAGGAAGCTTTATAATGGCTGTTACAGACAGCCGGCAGAAGCCAAATGAGTCCCCTCCTTATTCAAAGGAGGTTTTTTTATGTCAGTTTTTCTTAAAGAGATAGTCGATGACGGCTATTCGTACTTCGTGCCGAGCACACTCGGATATGTCCTGATTGCGGTGATTCTGATTGCGCTGGTACTCGGAGCATCTTTTATCAGCGGTGACCGTAAGAAACTGAGCGCAAAACAGCTTGCGGTTTCGTCGGTTGCGATTGCACTTGCGTCGGTTCTTTCGATGGTCAAGATTTTTCACATGCCAATGGGCGGTTCGATTACGCTGTTCAGTATGCTTTTTATCACACTTATCGGTTACTGGTACGGCCTTCGCGCAGGCCTCATGACAGCATTTGCCTACGGCTGCATTCAGTTGATTCTCGGTGCCTATATTATCCACCCGGTTCAGCTGCTTATCGATTACTGCTTTTCTTTTGCGGCCCTCGGTCTGTCCGGATTTTTTAAGGGTAAAAAATACGGAATGATAGCCGGATATCTTCTCGGAGTGACCGGAAGATTTGTTTTCTCTTTTATTTCGGGAATGGTCTTCTTCGGTTCGGCGGCTTCGGAATACAGCATGTCGATTCCGATTTATTCGGCGGTTTACAACGGCGCGTATCTTTACGGCGAAGCGCTTCTTACAGTGGTGATTCTTCTGATTCCGGCGGTAAGAAAAGGCTTGGATCGCATCGGCAGAATATCATCGGAAGACGGTAAAAGAAGCGTAAAAAGTGAATAAATATCCGAAAATGTGTAAAAAACGCATTTTCACGAACAATTTTCTAAGATTATGTGTTGACACGGAAAATATCTTATACTATACTATTTCAGTGCGAGTGCGACCGTAGCCCCGGTTTCACCTGCTTTTTACGATGTTTAAGTGCGGCCCGGACATCTGCATGATGAACATCAAACTTTATAACGATTATCCGGATTGAGGAAGTATTTCTTTTACCGGAACTGAATTGAATATTACGGAGGTAACATCATGAAGTCTTATATGGCAAGCCCTGCTACCATCGAGAGAAAATGGTATGTAGTAGATGCAGAGGGATGCACACTTGGTCGTCTTGCTGCAGAAGTTGCAAAGGTTTTAAGAGGAAAGAATAAACCTACATTCACTCCTCACATCGATACAGGTGATTACGTAATCGTAATCAACGCAGAGAAGATTAAAGTAACAGGTAAGAAGATGGATCAGAAGACATACTTCTCACATTCTGATTACGTAGGCGGAGATAAAGAGATCACTCTTAGAGAGAAACTCGCTAAACATCCCGAAGAAGTAATTGAGCACGCTGTTATCGGTATGCTTCCCAAAGGACCTTTAGGAAGAGAAATGTACAAGAAACTTTTCGTATACGCAGGACCTGAGCACAAGCATGCAGCTCAGAAACCTGAGGTATTGAAATTCTAAAGACCGGGAAAGGAGAAATTAAAAGATGGCTAAGAAAGTAGCAGAGAAGTTCTACGGAACTGGAAGAAGAAAAAAATCTATCGCTAGAGTATATGTTATGCCCGGAAAGGGAAATATCACCATCAATAAGAGAAGCATCGACGAGTACTTCGGACTTGAAACACTTAAAGTTGTAGTTCGTCAGCCTCTTGCAGCTATTGAGGCAGCAGATAAATTCGATGTTATCGTTACCGTTAAAGGCGGCGGAACAACAGGCCAGGCAGGTGCAATCAGACATGGTCTTGCAAGAGCACTTGTTAAAGCAGATGAAGAGAACAGAGTAGTTCTTAAGAAAGCAGGTTTCTTAACAAGAGATCCTCGTATGAAAGAAAGAAAGA
>JAKSSB010000013.1 GCA_024403285.1 Lachnospiraceae bacterium
GTTACTTTTTGGAATCTTTTCAGGGTTGCATTGTTGTTTACTTGTCAAGGTTCTTCACTTTCACATCGCTGTGAAAATGTTGCCGCTCGTCGTGCGGCTTATTTATAATAGCAAAAGAGTATTTCATTGTCAACAACATTTTTTAAAAAATTTAAGTTATTTTTTACCGTGCCCGTTTTTGCCCTGTTTTACGCTACTTTTCAGTCTTTTATCCTGTTATGTATCCACAAGATATAGTTGAATTTTCTTATTTTTTGTTATTTTCATACAATTTAACCGATAGCGTTTAATTGTCGCAATTCGCACACGGTCCCGCGCCGTCATCTACGGTATGCGGGATTACGTCGCATCAGTTCCTCGCCGTGGTCTTTAAGCCATTTATCCCATTTATAATAGTCGGGGCAATACTCAAGCACAAGTTTGTAGAAATTCTCCGAATGATTCATCTCTTTGCGGTGGCACAATTCATGGATGACCACGCTGTCAATCACTTCGGGCGGGGCCAGAAGCAGAAGGCAGTTGAAGTTTAAGTTACCTTCCGCGGAGCAGCTTCCCCATCTGGTCAGCTGTTTTTTTACCGATATTTTATTGTAGCTCACTCCGATTTTCCGGGCATAGTATTCCACGCGTCCCGGGAATACGCGCGACGCTTCTTTTACCAGACTTTTCAATTCCTTTTCGGATAAAAAATTATCTTCCATTTGCTTCTCTCCGTCACTTCACACCACACTTTTGAAATGATATAATATCTGTAATTTTCATGCAACACTTATCCGACGGTTTTTAAAATCAACCGGCGGTGATTCACAGAAGTTTCTACATATTATTATTGCGGGAGGTTTTATCATGCGAACACCTACAATCGAAAGTAAAAGACTTTATCTGCGACCGATGACGGTTGCGGACGCGCCGACCATCTATAATAACTGGACGAGCGATCCGCGCGTTGCAAAACATATGCGATGGAATGTGCATCCGTGTCTCGAGGCAACCGAAGAATGGATGAAATATGAAGAGAAGAACATCGACAACCCCGAATCATACAGTTTCATTTTTATAAGGAAAACAGACAACATGCCGATTGGAAGCGGCGGCCTTTCCATGAGTGATGACGGAATGTGCTTCGAAATCGGATATAATTTCATGTACGATGTCTGGGGACAGGGGTACGCGACAGAGGCTGCCTTCCGCATTATGCGTTTTGCGCTTGAGGATCTCGGTCTGCGCGAGCTGCTTGCTTTCCGCAGTATCGGCAATCCCGCATCCGGCGCGGTGCTTGAGAAGTGCGGTTTTATCAAAGACGGTGAGACGACCTGCTACAAATTCGACGGAACGCCGATGCCTTCGTATAAGTACACTTTCCGCGCGGACGACATGTCTTTTACCCTGAATAACGGAGTGAAGCTTCCGATGCTCGGCTACGGCTCGTTCCTTTCCACGGTAAAAGACGGAAAGCAGACGATTCTTGACGCGCTCGAGTGCGGATACAGATATATTGACACGGCTTTCTTCTATAAAAATGAAAAAGAAATCGGGGAGGCGATAAAAGACTCGGGGATTGACCGGAAGGAGCTTTTCCTCTGCAGTAAGGTCTGGCCGACGAGAATGGGTTATGAAGAGACGAAAAAATGTTTCGAGGAATCATGCGAACTTCTCGGAACGGATTATCTCGATTTGTATCTGATTCACTGGCCGAAAGTAAGCAGTACGGATGAAAACTGGGTTGCCCTGATGCGTGACACCTGGCGTGCGCTTGAGGATCTGTACATGGGCGGACGGATTCGCGCAATCGGGCTTTCGAACTTCCTGCCGCATCACATCGAGCCGCTTCTTGAGACGGCGCGGATTAAGCCGATGGTTGACCAGCTTGAGCTTCATGCAGGTTACATGCAGTCCGAAGCCGTAAGATATCTGAAGCGGCACGGCATTGTCGTTCAGGCGTGGAGCCCGCTTGGAAGAGGCGCGGTCATAAACGACCCGGTTGTTGTTTCCATTGCTGAGAAATACGGTAAAACACCGGCACAGATTCTTTTACGGTTCCTTGTTCAGAAACAGATTGCAGTCATTCCGAAAGCTTCTTCCCGGGAACGTATGCTTGCAAACAAAGACATTTTCGAGTTTTTCCTTGAAAGCGAGGATGTATCGATGCTTAACTCGCTTCCGGAAACCGGATTCTCGGGCGAGCACCCCGACAGAGTAAACTGGAGATAATAATGCACGAAGAATCATGGGCTGAACAAATCGGTAGTATAACCGATTATTTCCGGCGGACTGTTTGGTTTTATACTCTGTTGCGGACAAAATTACAATAATGATCGGCCACTGTTTTCCTACATGAAGCAGTGGCTAATCATATTCTTGATTTCATCGGTTCCCAGTGGTACCTGTGAAGTTTCTTCCGTAATAATTAAATTGTCACCGATATATATCCCATTTCGCATATAATCTTTGATTCTTGTTACCGAATGTCTGGAATAATCGCGGTCATCCATCATTCCACGGTGCTCCCAGTAAATCGTCCTGCGTCGCTTCACATCCAGAACCGTAAAATCCGGATATATAACCAACCCACCTTTGAGAATAAGCGGACATTCATATTTATACGGAATGTTATTCTTATACAGAGCGTTTGCAATGTTCAATTCCGATTTGGATCTGACTCTTTCTCCTTTATCGGTAAAGTAAATTGAAACAGTATCTGAAACAGGTTTTCCCTCATATGGCATACTGTTCCAGTTTTTTGCATATTCTTCATCGGGAATATCTATGGGGGAAAGATATTTTTTTACATCGTCCGGAAAATTTGAATATATATTTCTTAATTCATTTACAATACTATTTGTTGTTTTTTCAAACTTCTCCAAAGCATCCTTTTCTGTTTTAAGAAGACTTACTATTTTTTCATCATATAATTTCTGCAGATATTTCCTGATTGTTTTCTCATCTTTTATCGAGACATAAGTATATTTCTCATTCTTTTTTAAATAAAACTGTGTTTGTCTAGGTCCACGTCGACTCATGCGAATCGTACCGTCAGAAGTTTTTTTCATCTCTTCCTCTTTCGAAAGCAGTATCCTATTTACTTCTTGATATCTTTTTTGTAGCTCATAATATAATTCTGTTGTTCTCATAGTATTCTTTTGCATGTTTTTTCTCCTTTTCTCTTTTTTGCTGTCGCTTTTCTTGGGAATTTTTTCTTGCGACAGCATTTTGAATTAACTTGTTGGATTTTGCTGTCTGGCATCCCGGAAATCTCCTTCACGCGACAGCATTTTGAATTGACTTGTTGGTTTTTGCTGTCTGCCATCCCGGAAGTCTCCTTCATGCAACAGCATTTTGAATTGACTTGTTGGTTTTTGCTGTCTGCCACCCCGGAAGTCTCCTTCATGCGACAGCATTTTGAATTGACTTGTTGGATTTTGCTGTCTGCCATCTCGGAAGTCTCCTTCACGCGACAGCATTTTAAATTAACTTGTTGGATTTTGCTGTCTGCCACCCTCCAATCCAGCTAACAACACACAAACACGGAAGGCAAGTAGAAAATCATAAAGAAATAATACGCCTGTCAAACGCTTAATCAAGATTATCAAAGAATGAAAAATAAGATTATCAAAGAATTAAAAAATAAGATCATCACAGATTTAAGATAAGATTATCAAAGAATTAAAAAATAAGATCGATTACCAAAGAATTAAAAATAAGATCATTACAGATTTAATATAAGATTACCAAAGAATTAATATAAGATTACCAAAAATAAATTATAAGTCCATCAACAGATTATTACAAGCCTTTTCCCGATTTCTCCCACATATCGCAAATTTAAGTCCCGGAGGCGGATAAATCCGCTGCCGGGACTTTGCAATTCTTCTATTCAAGTTCAATTGTCTGGATACTGTCATTCGTTACAAGCACGAACCTGTTGGATACATTTGTTGGAAGCACGGTAAGTACTGCCGAATCAAACTCGCCGGAGTATTTATCAATTCCTCCGACATTGTGAATCAGACATTTCTCGGCGTTGTAAACGATAACTCTTTTACCGTCGAAGAAAATTTCGCTGAATTCATCGTCGAAACTGATCTCGTCTTTCTTCCTGCCGCTGCCGTCGTAAATCTCTATGCGGTAACGGTCTGCATCTTTCTCCGTATTTCTGAAAACAAGTGCAGCATATTCGCCGCCGTAATAAACAGACTGAATTTCATCCTGAACCAGAACTTCACCGGATGAAGTCGGCTTCTGGTCACCGGAATAGAACATAAGTCTGTTGTCGGCAACCGCCATCGCTTTGTTGTTACCGATAAAACGAAGTTTCGGAACGACAGCGCCGCTGTACGAATACATGCTCACGAGATTGTCGGTTTCGTTCTGTCCGACCTCGCCGAAATTGTAAAATGCGACATTCGTCTTGAATGAACCGTTGAAAACCTGAAGATACGATATTCCGACAAGATATCCGTTCTCTGTGATGCAGATGTCAAGCGGATATCCGGAATCATGCATACTTGTTGAGAAATATGCCTTGTGGTTGCCTTCGGAATCATAAATGTAAATAGGAGTTGTCGGCGTATCATCAAGAATTGCAAGGGCAAGTCCCTTATCGGAAACATTGAATTTCCTGATGGGCTTACCGGTGTTGATGGTACCGAGTGAACCGTTCGAATCCATCATATGAATCGTACTGCCGTTGTAATCGGCAATTCCGACCACATCGCCGTTAATATCGATTGAAGGATTCTGCATCTGAAAAGTCTCATCCCAGATTGCACCGCCTTTTCCGTTCAGGCAGCGGATTCCGTCGTTCGTATAAATCAGGATATTATTGCCGAATCTTCGCACCTTCGCTCCGACCGAAACCGAAATATTCGCCTGAGAAATCACTTTGTAAGACGAATACTCCCTGTTAAGATATTTAACGTAAAAGAATCCTGCCGCAGCAATCACAGTTACCGCAATCAGAATCACTCTCACCGCTATATCGGTTCTGTGACGTGCAATTTTGCTCCAGACATCCGGATTGTTTTTCTTTTCGCTGACGGTCTTCGGTTTAAAACGGGCAAGACTTTTCTCGTTCTTGTTCCCCGAAGTGCCGTTCCTGCCGGGTTTTCTCATCTGTTACATAACCTCATTACATCTTGATAAACTTATAAACCGTCGTTGAATCAAACGGTTTCTCGGGTGTATAGAGAGGCTTCTCAAACCCTTCCTGATTAACCGAATTGGGGAAATACTGCGTCTCGAGGCAGAGGCCCTGACGTCTTACATATCTTACGCCGCCCTTTGCGTGAGGCTCGCATACGAAGTTTCCGGAATAGAACTGAATTCCGGGAAGATCCGAATATGTCTCCATTTTGATGTTGGTTTTCGAATCTTCAACGGTAGCAACGAGCTTTCGCGTTCCGTCGTAGTCGTCGATAACGAAGGTGTGAGCGACACCGTGAACAAGTGCGATCTGCTCGCATGAGAAGTCCATGCCTTCGGAAACTTTTTTACCCTTTGTAAAATCAAGAGGAGTTCCCTCAACCGGAGCAATCTCGCCTGTAGGAATGGCGCCGAATACAACGGGTGTGTAGCAGGAAGCGTTGAGCTTGACTGTCTCGTCAAGAATCGTTCCCGAATCATGACCGCCGAGATTGAAATATGTATGGTTCGTAAGATTGATGAATGTCGGGCGGTCGCAGGTTGCGTAATAGTGAATCTCAAGTTCATCGTTGTCCGTAAGTGTGTATGTTACGGCAACATCCATTGCACCGGGATGTCCGACTTCCATATGCTCTTTTTTATAAGTGAATTTAATGCTGTTATCCGTATACTCGGCATCCCAGATCTTCATTTGGAAGCCCTGTGTTTTGTGCGAATGAAGATTATTCGCACCGTCGTTGATTTCAAGCCTGTACTCCTCACCGTTAAGTGTAAAAATACCTTTCTCCACACGGTTGGCGATAGGACCTACCGCAGCGCCGAAGCACTTCGTATCATCAAGGTAAAAACCGATTGCGTCGAAACCGAGAACCACATCGGTACCCGCAAAAACAAAACTGTTGAGACGTGCGCCGAAATCGGTAAACGTCGCGCTCGTTCCGTTCGCATTCGTGATTGTATAAAACTTAGCCATTCGTCCTTCTTTGTTTAATCCGAAATCCGATACTTTAACTGACATATTAAGCCTCCAAGACATTATTTCAAAATTAGTTTTCACCAAGGAATACGTTAAAAACATCCCTCAATTAGTTTTCACCAAGGAATGCACAAAAACATCCCTCAATCAGTTTTCGCTAAGGAATACATTAAAAACATCCCTTGTTTTACCGTCTCCGTACAGACGTAATAAAGCATTTCTCCGTGCTCCTATAATTCGATTCTTCCGTCAAGAGCACGAAGAAGCGTTACTTCATCAATATACTCCAAATCTCCTCCGACCGGTACACCGCTTGCGATTCGCGTAACTTTAATTCCCGTAGGCTTGATAAGTTTACTGATGTACATCGCCGTGGTCTCACCTTCAAGGCTCGAATTTGTAGCAATAATTACTTCGTTCACATCACCTTCAAGACGCGCGATAAGCTCCTTGAGTTTGATGTCGGCCGGACCGATTCCCAGCATCGGGGAAATCGCTCCGTGAAGAACGTGATAAACACCCTTGTACTTGCCGGTCTTCTCATAAGCGGCAAGGTCTCTCGAATTCTCGACAACCATAATCGTCGAATGGTCCCTTTCGGCATTCCCGCAAATCGGGCAGACTTCCCTGTCCGTAAGATTGAAACATTCCCTGCAGTAGCCGATATGTTCCTTGGCCGCAAGAATCGAACCCGTCAGTCTCTCGACGCGTTCCTGCGGTAATCCGATAATATAAAACGCCATGCGCTGCGCCGACTTGCCGCCGACGCCCGGGAGTTTCTCAAGTTCCTCTATGAGTTTACCCATGTAACCGGAATACATCTCCATGTCAACTCTCCTTAGAAAGAAAGTCCACCGAGATTCATTCCTCCGGTCATCTGATTAACCATGTTGTTATTGGCTTCTTCAATCTGGCGAAGGCCTTCGTTAACCGCAGCCATAACCGCAAGCTGAAGGGTATCGATATCGTCGGGATCGACAAGTTCGGGATCGATTTCGATCTTCGTCATTTCTCTTTTACCGGTAAAAGAAACAGTGACAGCACCGCCGCCTGCCTTACCGATAAACTCTTTGGTCTCCATCTCCTTCTGCTGTTCTTCCATCTGACGCTGCATTCTCTGTGCCTGTTTCATCAGATTGCTCATGTTTCCGGGCATTCCGCCTCCCGGGAATCCACCTCTTTTAGCCATAATTGCCTCCTAAAAAATATATTTTAATCAACTGTTTCAACACTCATTCCGCCGAACATTCTGTCGAAATTCACATAGTGGTCCTCAAAATACTCGTTGGGATCGAGGTATCTGACGTCTATCGTAATGCTTTTACCGAGATAATCTTCGAACTCTCTGAGAAGTTCCGCCTTCGAAGTATCTCTGGAAATGTATTCGTAACCAAGCTGGTCTGCGGTTACCAAAAGCAGCTCGTTCTCCTTCTCGGCGGACATTTTGCAGGCTGCAACGTATGTTTTGAGCGGTTGCGGCAATGCGTCCTGAAGAGAAGCCCGATTCTGCACTATCTTCTTGATTTCTTCTGTGACGGCGGGTGCTTTCGGCTTCGAAGCAACGCTTTCCGTCCGGGCAGGCTGACCGCCTTCGACAGGAGCAACACGGGCCACGACTCCGTTCTCAAGCTGTTTCTCAAGCGCGCGCACGCTGTCGAGCACCGAATCGACGTTTGTTTCCATCTGGGGTCTGCAAAGTTTAATGACGGCAACTTCGAGAAGAATTCTCTTCTGCGTCGAATACTTCATCTGTCCGGAAAGATCAGAGAAAATCCGGATGTAACGCATAATGGCATTCTGGTCGATTCGCTCTGCCGTCTTCTTAAGGCTCTCAAGCGCTTCGTTCGAAATATTCAGAACTTCCGCCGTCGGGTTGGCGCTTTTGACCAGGAGAAGATTACGCAGAAACCAGGTAAAATCAATAACAAACTGCGTCAGTTCCTTACCTTCCGTAACAGCATCGCCGATCATGTTCACGGCTCCCATGACATCGTTGTCGATGACTTTCTCCAAAAGCCCGGTAAAAGTCTCCGTATCCACCGTTCCGAGAATATCGATTACTCTGTCGTAGGTAAGTTTCTCGCCGAACGCAAAAGCGAGGCATCGGTCCAAAAGGCTCCACGCATCACGCATTGCACCGTCGGCGGCTCTTGCTATATATCTCAAAGCTTCGGGTTCCGATTCGATTCCGTCGGCCTGAGTCATTTCAGTCATTCGCGCCGTAATTTCTTCGACGCTGATTCGTCTGAAATCATATCTCTGACATCTTGAATGAATTGTCGGAAGAACCTTATGGGCTTCCGTTGTTGCCAAGATAAAAACAACATATGAGGGCGGCTCTTCGAGAGTTTTGAGCAGGGCGTTGAAAGCTGAGGCGCTGAGCATGTGAACCTCGTCGATGATATAGACCTTGTAGCGTCCCTGTGTCGGAGAATAAGCCACTTCATCGGTTATCTGTCTGATATTGTCAACGCTGTTGTTGGACGCAGCATCGATTTCAACCACGTTCATTACGCTTCCGGCAGCAATCTGTCTGCACATTTCACATTCGCCGCAGGGGCTTCCTTCAACAGGATGTTCGCAGTTGATTGCCCTGGCGAAAATTTTGGCAACCGAAGTCTTACCGGTACCTCTTACGCCGCAAAAAAGATAAGCATGTCCTATTCTTTCCGTCTTAATCTGGTTGCGCAGGGTTCTGACAACCGTATCCTGACCTTTAACATCATCAAAAGTCTGCGGTCTGAATTTACGATACGACGCTGTATATGACATGCCTTCTTCCTTTCCTGACCGTTCCGAAACCAAGTTTTACGGAATAATCATTATACTTTAACGATTCGCCAAACTCTTCTTCGTGTACAAATCGCCTCATATATCATATATCATTTTGACAACTTCTTCAAGAAGATGCTTGAAAATCCGTTTCATATTTGGTAGAATACATTTGTTTGCAGACGTATCGAAGTGGTCATAACGGGGCGCACTCGAAATGCGTTTGCCCTCCGGGGCACGAGGGTTCGAATCCCTCCGTCTGCGCTGTATACATTAAAACGCTGTAAGTTCATGGCTTACAGCGTTTTTGTTATGTTCATGCTTTTGTTATGTTCATGCTTTTGTTATGTTCATGTTTTTGTTGATAATGGTGTGAAAGATTACATATCTGCATTTACAAGTCGCAACAAATTTACTTAAGAATAATCTCCGTCATTTCGAGTTTGTAACCGGCTCCGGTAACTACCTGCGTCACATCCTCTCCCACTTCGTCTTTATGCGGGAAATGAATATGACCGGAAAGAACCAGTTCCACATTCGTATCTTCGTCACGGATTTCTTCGATATATTCCGATGTCACTTCGTTCGGCTTGCAGGAATTCTCTCCCATCAGCACTTTGGAATTACCGTTCTCTCCCTCGCCCCAAAGTGAAAGCGTTATATTCCTCAACACGTCATCGTTTCCTTCCAAGGGCACATGCTGAAGCACTATAACCGGTTTGTCGTCGTCATTAAGTTCTCGAAGATCCTCCCCCGCCTTGGCGGAAACCTGATTATTACAGTCGTCGACAGCCAGAATTACAAATTCTCCGGCATCATAAACTCTGCTTCCTTCTTCGACGCTTCCGCTTACCGCCGAAACTCTCGGAAGATACTCTTCATAAGCTTTCGCGCTAAAATATTCATTCAGGTAAGTGAAATCGTGATTTCCCATGATATAGATCACTTCGCAGTCAAGTTCTTCGAGTCTTTTACCCAGATAATCCACATTCTTCTGTGTTGCGGAATCGATAATGTCGCCGCCCAGAAACAGATAATCCGGCCGGGCATCCTTCACTTCGTCGATGAGAAAATCAAAACTGTCCTCGGGCTGTCTTCCTCCCGATTCGTTAGCGAATGCTTCGCTGCGTTCCGCACAGTAATCCTTCATATCGGGATCCCTGTCATCGCACAAAGAAACATGCGCATCCGCAATAAAGCAGATTTTAACCGGTTCTTCTATTCCTTCGATGTCGAATTCCTCATGCTGGATTTTAACTTCGGGAAATATTCTGTTTTTAATAAAAGAAAGGCCCTTTTGGGGCACTTTCAGAAGCAAGGCAGTCGCCGCCGCGATGCACACGGCAAGGCCGGCCGCTGTCCAGATTACTGCAGTTTTCTTAGTCATAAATCAATTCTCCCCGGTCGCGGGGACCGGTACAATACTCCTATGTTCCCGGCAGAAACAAGGCGTTCAAACGCCGGCACAAATCAATACTTCGAATAGCCTTCTTCCACGCAGAAATTGTTCCAGTAGTCGCGCAGCGTACCTTCGTAAATCACGCGCATGTCGCTCTGATAGAAATCGTCCGGTCTGACCTCGAGATATCTTTTATCGGTAAAAGAATGACCGATTTTCTCCAGAACGTATGCAACAAACTGCGAGCAGAAAAATCTGTTCTTAATGTACGGATAAAGGTTAAATTCCGCAAGCACAAGGCCCAGATTGCTGTATCGCATCTTCTTGTCGTGCGAGGCGAAATGCCTGGTAATGCGCTTGGCTTCCATATACTGCTCGGGCGTGACGTCGATTTCCATAACCCGGCAGGTTGTCTTCTTAAATCTCTTGTATACGCAGCGGTCCGGCACTTCGTGAACGAATCCCGCATAGAACGCAAACCAGTTCCAGTAACGGCCGAACGCGTACATATGATGAAGTTTCCTGTCAAACGACAGCGAAGTGTGCGAGTACGGTTTGCGGGTAAAAAAGTGAATAGCCGTAGCCGGAAGTGTTCCGGTCATCGTCAGCACAACATATAAATGATTCTTATCTTCCTTCAATTCTGTCTCCAACGACCTTTACGACATCGCCGCGTTCCATGTTAAGCGCAACGGTAAGTTCGCCGTAAAGACGTTCCTCCGCAATATGGTAATATTTCTCGTCGAGAGCGGTAACTTTCTTGCCTGCGGCAAGTTTCTCGTCTCTTCGACGGATAAGTGTCTTCATAATTCTGATCAGTTCGAAATTGTCATATTTACGAAGCGATTCCTTAAATACAATTTCTCTCTTCTTGTCATCCGGTATTTCGAGAAGTTCAATTTCTTCGATTGAATCGATTAACTTCTTGGCATCTTCCTTCGACATCACCGGCCTGATTGTCGAACCTTCGTTTTCAATCGGTGAAAAAACGGTACTGTCCCTTCCCGATATGGGTTTTAAAGTGTAAAACATTTGTGTCGCAGGGATTCCGCTTATATCGAGCGGTCCGATTTCTTCCACACGGAAAACACCGTCGCCGCCGTATACAACATAATCTCCTTTGTCAAACATACGCATTCTCCTTTCATTTGAGCCCAATACACCATCTCAAACTCTCCGAATGCAAATTCCCTCATAAGTATATATTAACAGATAAAAATATTAAATGTAAGTGTTATTTCACGAATATTTCTAAGGATTACTGCCCTTATTTTCCCGTGAGCGTAAAACAGCCCCCGGTTTTTAGACCGGGGGCCGAAATTCTACTGTATATGATAAATTGTATTTAATGAAAGTTCCGGAAGTTTGTGTTTCTTCCCGTAATCAAATATTTCCTGCGGATCGCGATCCGTTTCGAAAGTTGCAACTCCGTAGCTGAATACTTTTAAAGTTATTCCGTATTCTTTGGCAATATCTTCTGCGTCCGCTTGGGTATCGCACAAACCAACCAATTCTGTCATTCCGTCGTGTTCGACATACAATTTCTCACCTGCAGGTGCATTCAATGTTTCTGTCGACGGCACTCCCGAACTACATGCGGCAAACAATCCGGTTAAAAAACACATTCCTGTTATTGTCACTCCCATTCTGAATAATCTTCTAAAAACCATCCAAACAATTCCTTAATATACAATTACCGTAACTGAGAATCCGCCGCCGTTTCCGTCAATCGGTTTCATCTTAACAGTGTATGTTCCCTTCTTGGCTCCATAGAAAAATCCACCATATGTTTCTTTGCCATTGTGTATTACTATTTGATTATTCTGTGCACAAAGACCTCCTGCAGGACCGCTTACCGACATTGTAAACTGACCTGAATAAACACCATCCGAATGTTTGGGTTTAACGTAAGCTCCGACACCTCCTACCTTATGGTATCCGATACCCCAAGCAGTATAACCTGCGCTAAGTGCACTGGTAAAGCTTATGGCATCTACCGCAGTCAAAGTGATTGAACCGGAAACTCCGCTACCGTCAGTTGCGGTTGCCGTGATTTTAACCGTCTCACCTTTGTATGACATAGACTTAACTTTGCCTGATGAAGACACTGTGAAAACTGCCTCATTGCTTGATTTCCAAGTAAATTTCTTCGCACTCGAATCTACAGCTCCATATCCTGTAACGAAATGAGTCTGAAGTTTCATTGTTTTCTTGAAAGCCAGTGCGGTACATCTGTTGCCCGGAACGGAAAGTGTAAGTCCGGATGCAGGATTTACAACCTTAACTTTGCAGGTAGCCTTCTTGCCTGATGTATCCGTTGCATAAACGGTTACCGTTACGGTTCCGGTTGCAGCTCCCGTTGCGGTTAAGGAAACATTGCTTCCGCTCTTTGTTGCCTTAAGTATACCCTCGTCACTTGATTTAACATCCCAGTTTGCGGGACCTGTAACAGTCACAGGAATAGAGCCGGTGGTCTTACAAGAACTGTTACCGTTTGAAACTCTGAATACCTGTGCAGATTTCTGAACTGCAATTTTAGTTACTTTTTCTTTTACAACATTAATCGTATATGTTGCGTTTGTATTGTTGTATTTTGATGTGGCCGTTACGGTATATTGACGGACAGCAGCACTTGAAGAAGCTTTAACCACGCCCTTCGCATTTACGGAAACGCCCTGATCAGCCGGATTTACGGACCAGTCAAAGCTCTTATCAGAAGCATCCGTAGGTGTTACAACTTCTGCTTTAAGTGTCGCAGAGCTGCCCGGAGCGAGATTTTTGGTGCCGGAAATAGCAAGCTTGGTAGCTGCTTTGCTTACAGAAACAGATATCGTTACTTTCTTACCGCTTCCATCCGATGCATATCCGGTAACCTTTGTACTTCCTTTAGAAACACCCTTAATGGTAACCTGATTAGTGCCGGCAGAAACAGTAGCAACTTTTGTATTAGCCGATACCCAGTTCATCTTATTGCCCGTTTCAACCGTTCCGTCATTTCGTGTCAATGTTGCCTTTACAACAACAGTATCAGTTGCATTTGCCTTCTCTTTGGTTCCGCCGATAACACACTTTACTTTGGACTTGGGAGCGTCGGTAGTAATAGTTTTAACGAAATTGTTGGTTGAAGCCATTACTGTGATGTCCTTGCTGGCCGGTGAAACGCCTGCAAGAGCGGATGTACATATAATCTTATAGGTTCCGTTAGGAGCGCTTGCAGCTACTTTAACCTTACCCTTTGAATCAACGGTAACGCCCTTACCCTGCGAAGCGGCATCAACTGACCATTTAACCTTCTTGTTCGAAATATACTCCGGTGAGAAATTAGCGGAGAGTTGAAGAGTGCCGCCCTGTTTAACAGCGAGTGCCGGAGCCGAAATATTGAGAGATCCGGTGACCGGTTTAAGCGTATACTTTGCAGTCAAAACCTTGCTGACCTTTTTATTGCTGTTCTTAACCGCGATAGCTTTAAGAGTAACCTTTGCAGCTCCCTTAACCGTAATTTTCGTTGAATTGTTAAGACAGTTTGAATTAAGAAGTGTTCCGTTCGAAATCACACCGTTTTTGTAAGTCGGAGTTTTACCATCAAGCGAATAATAAATACTTGTATCATTGTCCCTCGTTCTGAGTGTTACATCCACGCTATTCGATGCATAGGTTCCTGCGGGATTAGTGAAAACGTAAGGTGTTGCCGGAGCAGTTGTTGATGATGCAATTCCGAGAGCTTTCGGAATACTAACATATCCTTTTCCGAGGTTTGAACCGGATGCTTTAACAGCACCCTTTGACATTGCCGAAACAAGAGCGTTTACACGCTTCTTGCCGGTATACTTGGTAATGCTTTCTCTCTTAGCGGAAAAGATAACTGCTGCGGTACCGGCAGCAATGGGCGAAGCCATGGATGTACCGGATTCAAGGCAATAACCGCCGCCACTCTTGGTTGACCAGATATCAACGCCGGGGAAAGCGAATTTGGTTTTGCCTCCGCTGTTGGTGAAATATGCTCTCTGATTATTCTTATCAAGTGCTGCAATTGAAATCGCACCTGTAAAACTTGCAGGATAGTTATATGTGTTAGTTCCTGTATTTCCGGCTGCACAGAATATTGCAATACCTTGGGAATACAGCTTTTTAACAATTTTGGCATATTTGGAATTATACTCGGGGCTTCCGAGACTCATATTTACAATATCTGCCTTAACACCCGATTCCGTAGAATCCGACGGAACAATCATTCCGAGTGCCGAAAGGATATCACTTGTTGCAATAGCACCTGCTTCAGAGTTCGTTACCTTTATCATTGAAAGATTACATGAGTTTGCAACGCCCATTCCGCTTGCGCTTGAACTAAGTTTGATAAGACCGCAGACGTGTGTTCCGTGACCACCACCTGCAACTTCATCTTTATTTTTGTCATAAGCACTGTTAGCAGTGTACTTGGTTACAGGAACGTCTGAGTTGTTACAACCCGAATCGATTACAACTACATTAACGCCCGAACCCGTAAATCCGGCAGCGGATGCCTCCGCAGAACCGATAATATCATGATGCCACTGATATTGGCTATTTGTAGACTTGAGCATTTCTTTCGCTGAAATAAGATTCTCAACTGCCTCTGAATCAAGTTCGATTGATTCCTCATTTTCTGCAAGAACAATTTCTTCGCTGAATTCATCAAACTCGTCTTCTGTTATATCATCATCAAGATCTGTAAGATAGTAATATGTGTTGGGTGAAGCTACGGGCAAACCGCTATCGGGTTCAAGTGAAGCAAGTACCGCATCGGCAACTGTAGCTTTAGCCATTGAAGGATCTGCGTTAAGACTGATTAAAGCGAAACCGCCGTCAATCCACTCAACAAGCTCACCGCTGAATGCGGCTGCATATTCTTCAGCGATTTCTGCGTCTTCAGCGTCGACAATGATTTCATTTTCTACGCAAGAACCTCCTTCGCTGAAGCCTATTGATTCCATATGATCCTTTGTTTCTTTAATCTCTTCTGCGTTATCTTCAGGAAGAAGCGCTTTGTTTCCGTAGCCTGCGAACATTTCGCAATATGAAACAGACTCTTCTTCTGTAATCTCTTCCTCGACATCTTCTTCGATGAGTTCTTCCTCTTCGACAATCTCTTCATCTTCGATTACTTCTTCATCGGATACGATTTCTTCGTCTTCGATAACTTCTTCATCAGCGATTTCTTCCTCATCGTCGATAATTTCTTCTGAAGCTTCGTCTTCTGAAATTTCTTCTGCCACTTCTTCCGAAATTTCGTCTTCAGAAATTTCCTCGGCGATTTCTTCCTCTGAAACTACATCTTCCGAAATTTCTTCTGCGTTTTCTTCGGTTTCTTCAACAATCACGGCCGGTTCATCAATAAGTTCGGTCGCATTAACGATTGCCGATTCACCAAACAACAGTGCGGCGGCGAGAACCACCGACATAACACGTTTGATACTCTTTCTCATTTTGTTCTCCTTTTTGTTCTTACACATAAATTGTTCCGATTGGATTCACCCTGTAAAAGTCTTTTCGCACACATATCCAATTTACAATACTGTACCATATTTCCCGCAGTATTTCTATGATAAAAATATATCATTTTTACCGCAAACATCTTAAAATATGGGCAAATTGTTACAAAATGCACGAATGTTTCTTTCCGCGGGATGTCCTCCACCGACCTTTCCGGGGTGAATCCGGTGGCATTGCTGCCATATATATTTGACCTTTTACGATTTGAATTATATTACGTTTTGTTGTTATTGTCAATATGTTATTATCATAAAGTTAATATCTTTCTGATAATATCATTTATGTCTTTCTTCGTAAATATACACCCGGATGCATAATCGTCAAAAGAAGCCTAGGTTCATTCAGTTTCCTTATACAGCCGTGTGAACAAAAAAACTCCGGAAGCACGTAAAAACGCACTTCCGGAGAACGGTTTGAAATATAAATATCTGTTTACGGTTATATACCTTACTTAACTTTCACCTTGATTTTCTTGGAAACCGCTGAACCGTCGGACGGTTTAAACGTAAGAGTATATTTGCCCTTAGTCTTTCCGTAACAGGTTACGATATATTCCGTTTTGACCTCTTTACCTGTTGGATTAGATGTATCGGTAGAATAATTCTCAATATTCAGGCCGCCTTTTGTTCCGCCGCTTACCGTTGCGGTAAACTGTTCGGACAATGCACCGTTATTAGCCGGTACAGCATATATCCGTACTTTTCCCGATGACTTCATGCCAATATCATAGCTGCTGTTCGCAAGTTCAAATTTAACGTTGTCACATGCGGTAATGGTAATCGTCGCAGATACACCGCTGCCGTCCTGTGCCGTTGCGGTAATATCCGCGGTTTCTCCCTTATAGGAAAGAGCCGTAATATTACCCTTCTCATCAACTCTGATTACATCGGGTTTGGAAGAAACCCATTTGAATTTGGCTGCTTTTGAATCAACCGCACCATATCCTTCGATAAAATGAGGTGACAGTTTCATCTTCTTATTATATGCCAGCGATTTACTTCTTCCGGACTGAGTCGAAAGTGTAAGTCCGCTTGCGGGGTTAACTACCTTGACTTTGCAGGTTGCTTTTTTACCGGAACCGTCTGTAGCATAAGCGGTAAGAGTAACCGTACCGGTTCCGAATCCCTTCGAATCCTCTCCCACGACTGATGCAACGATTTTTCCGTCCTTCTTTGAAGCGGAAACAAGCTTCGGATTGTCGGACTTAACATCCCAGTTGGTAGTAGCCATACCGGTAACCGTTACAGGGATATTAATCGATGTTTCAGCACCTGCACCGTTTTTACGTCTGAAAATCTGAGCAGTTTTCTGCATCATAATCTTCGATACCGGTGTATTGATAACATTAACGGTAAAAGATTTGCTGACGGTGGGATTGATCTTTGAAACAGCCTTAACCGTATACTTTGCATTGAGAACTGCATTCTTGGATGCTTTCAGTACACCTTTTTTACTGATTGTAACTCCCTTGTCCGCCGGAGTAACCGACCAGGTTACGCTCTTGTCGGTCGTGTATGAAGGCGTCATTACCGCCTTGACAGTCATCGATTTACCTGCAACAAGATTAAGTGTCTCAACATTCTTGGGTACGGGACCGTCAATTGTAATTGATGTGGGACCCTGCTTAACAGTAACTTTAATCTTAACAAGAGTACCGCTTCCGTCCTGTGCGACACCGATGATATATGTTGAGCCCGGTAAATATGCCTCAACGGTAGGAGTTGCGGTAGCTGAGGAAGACACAGTGGCAGTCAGAGAATCCAGTGAATACCATTTAAGTTTTACATCATCTTTAACGTTTCCGTTTCCGTATTTAACTTCAGTTTTAAGTTTAAGAGCAGCGTAATCGGAATAATCGGCAATAAGTGTTAACTTAGAATCTTTTACGTTGGTTACGGAAATCGATTTAATCAGATTCTCGGTTGACTTAACCGTAGTAAACTTAATCGTCTTTGCCTCAATTCCGGGAAGTACGGGTGTACACTTAACGGTAAACTCGGTAAGCGGAGAGGTTGCACTCAGCGAAACAAGACCTTTTGAATTAACCGTGGCACCGGCGCCCGAAGGTTCTACGGACCAGTTAAGTCTTGTGTCCGTAACATAGGCGGGTGAGATAGCGGTTCCGACCTGAACGGAAGTACCCTGAGCGATTTGATTTCCGGACAAAGTTGCCAATGACAATGTTCCCTGCACAGGTTTAAACTCGTATTTGGCTGTCATAACACTGCTGACTTTCCAGTTTGTTTTGTTTACGGCAATGGCTTTCAGTGTTACCTTGGCAGCTCCGCCTACATTTATCTTCTTGGTATTATTTAATCCGTCATCCGTAAGTTTATATGTATCGTATGATGTATAATCAAGTTTCCACTCGGGATTTTTACCGTCGAGAGTATAGTAAATTTCCGTATTGGCATCATATGTCTTCAGCAATACATCTACTGAGGCATTGGGGAATGGTTTACTTTCGGGAGCACCCGATTCGATATACGGTGCTGCGGGAGCGGTTGTTGTCGAAGCTATTCCGAGTGCCTTGGGCAGACTTACATATCCTTTGCCAAGACCTGTTCCGGACACCTTTACGGCACCGCGGTCCATGTAGGAAATAAGTCTGTCGACTCTGGCCTTTCCGTTAAGTTTATCAAGTTCCTCACTGTGGGCACCGTAAATAACGGCCGCCGTAGCCGAAGCCATTGCACAGCTTTCTGATGTTCCGCTGACTTTCATATAACCCGAATCGGTTTTGGATGCAACAATTTCCACTCCGGGGAAAGCATATTTAACCTTCTTGCCATAGTTTGAGAAATAAGCTCTCTGATTATTCTTATCAAGAGCTGCTACACTGTAAGCTCCCGAATATGCTGCAGGATAGAATGTAGTATCGGCACCGCCGTTTCCTGCTGCGCAGAAAACCGTAACGCCTCCGTTATACAGCTGCTTAATCTGTTTCTCAAATTCAGCATTATATTCTCCCGAGCCAAAACTTAAATTCACAATGTTTGCCTCGACTTCGTGGGCAATTATCTTCGCAAGAGCCTGACCCACTTCAAAATATGTGAATGTAAGCTCCTTGGAATTAGTTACCTTGATCATTGTAAGCTCGCATTTATCTGCAATACCGATTGAATTATCGTTTTTCTTGATTTTGATAATTCCGCAGACATGAGTTCCGTGACCGGTTCCCGAACCATCATCCGTCGGGGTTACGTCGGAGCCTTTCGTACCTACGATAACTACTTTTGAGACGCCGCTGGCATCAGAAATAGAAGTATTGTCAAGACCGGAATCCACAACGGCTATGCTCGCACCATCGCCCGCATATCCGGCTGCTTTTGCTTCGGGGGTTCCGATAATATCATGATGCCACTGGTAATTTTTCGCAGTAGAATCAAGGAAAGCCTTATCGTTTCTGAGTGCTCCGAGAACAGCCTCGTCAGCTACCGTCTGAGCTTCTTCTATGATTACTTCGCTATCGTCGGTTTCCAATGTTTCTTCTTCGCCGCAGAAATACATTATGGTATTGGGAACTGCTGCCGGAAGGAAGGATCCGGGTGTCATTGATGCAATTACCGCATCGGATACCGTTGCTTTTGCTTTGTTATCATCTGCATTAAGTCTGATAAGCGCAAGACCGTGGCAGTCCCAGTTAACAAGCTCACCGCTGAATGCGCGGGCATATTCCTCAGCCTGTTCAAGAGAATCCGCCTCAACAATAATCTCGTCTTTTACATATGAGCTTTCGTCATCAAGTCCGATTGCCTCAAAATTGTCTTCGTTTGCCTCGAGTAAATCATCATTGCCGTCCGCAAGTTCTCTCTTTTCACCGAAACCTGCAAACATTTCTGTCCATTCTGCATTTTCGACTTCTTCGATTTCCTCTGCTTCTTCGGTATCTTCGACCGATTCGTCCTCCGATACCTCTGTATCTTCCTGCTCTTCTTCGGCAGGCATTTCTGTGTCATCAAAAACCGTTTCTTCGTCGATTACTTCTTCCGAAATCTGTTCATCTTCGACAGATTCCTCGTAAATAACCGATTCCTGTTCATCGGAAGCATTCTCTTCATCGGAAGGAATCTCAAGTTCAATCGCTTCACTTTCGTCGACGATAAAAGAATCTTCATCGATGCCTTCTTCAATTACTGCCTGTTCTGCACCGTCCTGCACATCGATTACCGTTTCCGCGGCATTTGCAATTGCAGATTCGCCAAACATCACAGCTACAGCCAAAGCAACCGACAAAGCCCTTTTGATACTTTTTCTCATTTGTTTCTTCTCCTTTACAACAAATATTGAACAACAGTTACCGGGATTCACCTCTGAATCCCTGCCTCCAATAAACCAATCCACCTTACTCTACCATGCTATCGGTATAAAAATAAACATCGAAAAAAGCAAATAACGGGTTTATATTCGGCATAAAAGAAGGAAAATCATCACTGATTTCCCCCCTGAGCGGCATTTGCCAAAAGAAGCTTAATTCTGTTCTGCTGATTTATCTCGCTTGCCGAAGCATCATAATCAATAGCTATAAGATTAACACCCGGATTTCGTTCTTTCATAATCTTCATAACACCCTTGCCGACTATGTGGTTCGGAAGGCATCCGAACGGTTGCGTGCAAATGATGTTGTTGGTTCCGCGCTTGATATGCTCTGCCATTTCCGCAACGAGAAGCCAGCCTTCACCCATTTTGACACCGAGATTAATATACTGTTTGGCAAGTTCAACGGTCTCGGCAAAAGGAGTCGGCGCATCAAAAGAGCTCTCCTCTTTGATTATCTTAATGATATCGGCCTGTTTGCTTGCGAAAACCTTGTAAGCAATTCTGAAAAGGAACCTCGACCACTTGTGAATTCGGTACATATCGTACTCAACCATTCGACCGTAAACATAATAGAGTGCAAAATCGAGAAGTCCGGCCATCACGGGTTCGGCACCTTCATTAATCAGATAGTTCTCAAGAAAACGGTTTGCCATCGGCGAGAATTTGACGTAAATCTCTCCGACGATTCCGACCTTGACTTTCTTCTCTCTGGTAACGGGAATCTTGTCGAAATCCCTGACAATCGCACGGAAGGTCTTCTTGATTGCACCGTATGACAGACTTTTCTTATTACCGAGTCTGTCAACGAGACGCACCGTCCATTCGTCGGCAAGACGCTCCGCATCGCCCTGATGAATCTCCCTCGACTTAACCTGATTGGTAAGAAGCATCAGAATATCGCCGTAAATTACCGCATAAAGCATTCTTCGAATCATAGGAATGCTCAGTTTGAAACCGGAATTCTTCTCAAGGCCGATAAAATTCAGTGAAATAACGGGAATATATCCGTATCCCGCCTTTTTGAGAGCCTTTCGAAGAAGTGAAATATAGTTCGACGCCCTGCAGCCTCCGCCCGTCTGGGTGAAAAGAAGCGCTGTCTTATGCACATCGTATTTCCCGCTGTTCAGCGCGGAAATAAACTGTCCCACAACAAGTGTTGCCGGATAGCAGGTGTCGTTGTGAACATACTTAAGTCCCGTGTCGATAACCTCTTTGCCCGTATTCTCCAAAAGCTCGGCATCATATCCGTACACATTGAGAAGCGATGCTATCATTTTCAGATGACGCGGCAACATGGTCGGAATCAGGATTTTATATTCTTTTTTCATTTCTTTGGTGAATTCCACCCTGGAGTTTTCGTCCATTTATTCTCCGTTCTGCCGGCTTCCGGCATCGTTTGTTCATTTTGATCAGTCATTCGTCTTTTCCCTCATCTCGAGTGCACCGAGAAGAGAACGAAGTCTGATGTTAACCGCACTCAGATTGTTGATATCATCAATCCTTATCTGCGTGTAAATCTCATCTTTTCTTTCAAGAATCGACCGCACCTCATCGGTTGTAATCGCATCGATTCCGCAACCGAACGAAACAAGCTGGACAAGTTCCATGTCGGACTGTCCCGTTACGTAATTTGCCGCACAGTAAAGTCTCGAATGATAAGTCCACTGATTCAGAACCGCCGTCGAAATCTTCTCGGAAAGATATGCGACCGACTCCTCGGTTATTACCGCAAATCCCAGACTTTCCGCAAGCAGGTCGATTCCGTGGTTAATCTCCGGATCAACATGGTAAGGTCGTCCCGCAAGTACCATAATTCTTCGTCCGTCCTTACGCGCAGTCTCGATAATCCGCGCCGCCTCACGACGGATGTCATCGCGAAATGCCCTGTAGTTCTCAAAGCCCTTCGCAATCGCACGCTTATACTGCGCTTTCGTAAATCCGGTAAAAGACTCGGGAAGATGCTTCTTAAGTTCCCTGGCAAGCTCCGCTTCATCACGCAAATCGAGGAACGGGGAAACATACTTCACATTCTCCAGACACTCCATGTTGTCCTTAATGACTTCCGGATAGTACGCAACAACCGGACAGTTATAGTGATTGTCGCCCTTATGCTCGTTGACGTTGTAAGTCAGACACGGCGCAAAAATCATATCAACTCCTGCCGCAATCAGTCTCTCTATATGACCGTGCATGAGTTTCGCCGGATAACAGATTGTGTCGGAAGGAATGCTGTCCTGTCCGTCGAGATAAACATTTTTATTTGAAAAGCCCGAGAAACGGACTTCAAATCCCAGTTCGGTAAAAATACCGTGCCATAACGGCGCCAGGTCGTAAAGGCCGAGCTGAAGCGGTATTCCGATGACCTTACGTTCATCCGTTTTGTTTGAAACAGGTGAACCGTCTTCCTGCCCCGAACTGTTTCTTTTACGGTTAATATAATCTTCGTCCGTCACAAATCCGAGTTCGGAAAGTTTGCGACGTTTGTACTCGTAGAGGTTCATTCCGGTATCGGCCGCTTTGCCGCCAGTCTTCATTCTCTCGCACTTGTTGCCGGAGATGAATTTGCCGCCGCCCGAGAAAGTATTCACGGTAAGTGAGCAGTGATTCGTACAGCCCTTGCACTGCATCGAAGTTGATTTATGGGTAAAAGAATCGAGTTCATCGGCCGAAAGCATGCCGCTCTCTTCGGAACCGTTTTTCATCGCATAAATTGCCGCACCGTACGCGCCCATGATTCCTGCGATTGCCGGTCTTACAACGTTGTGGCCGATTTCTTTTTCAAATGCACGTAAAACCGCATCGTTTAAGAACGTTCCGCCCTGAACGACTATGTGTTCGCCGAGCTCCGTGGGGGAGTTGGCTCTGATAACTTTGTAAATTGCGTTTTTGACTACGCTCACGGAAATTCCCGCGGAGATATTCTCAACGGAAACACCGTCTTTCTGGGCCTGTTTGATGGACGAGTTCATGAAGACCGTACATCTCGAGCCCAGGTCAACCGGGGCATTGCCCTTAATACCGAGTTTGGCAAAATCGGGGGCAGTGTAACCCATCGATTTGGCAAAGGTCTCGATAAAAGATCCGCATCCCGAGGAACATGCCTCGTTCAGCATAATATTGTCGACCGCGTTGTTCTTGATTCGGATGCACTTGATATCCTGGCCGCCGATGTCGAGGATGAAATCGACATCTTTTTCAAAATGGGCTGCTGCCATGAAATGCGCCATCGTCTCAACGATTCCGAAATCAACGCGGAATGCATTCTTAATCAGTTCTTCTCCGTATCCCGTTACGGCACTGCCGCAGATTCGGATGCGGTCTGATGCAATCGCACGTACTTCCTTAAGACAGTTTCGCACGACATCGACCGGGTTTCCCTTGTTCGAATCGTAGAAGGACCAAAGGATTTCTTTTTGGTCGTTGATAAGTACAAGTTTGGTTGTTGTTGAACCGCAGTCGATTCCGAGATATGCGTTTCCGCTGTAAGAAGCCGGATCTTTAACCGCAATCGTTTCGGCTGCGTGTCTGTCGAAGAATTCCTTTTGTTCTTCTTCGTCGGCGAAAAGCGGTGCCATGGAAGCAACAGTGCTCTTCTCCGAAATCGTATTCTCTATTGCCTCGACAAGTTTTCCGAAGCTGTAAACTTTCTCCTGTTTGGATGCAAAGATTGTTGCGCCGAGCGCTACGGAATAAAGCGCATACTCGGGGAAAACAGCATGCTCTTCGTCGAGTTTTAATGTCTCGGTGAAACTCTTTCTCAAACCTTTGTTGTAATAAAGAGGGCCGCCGAGGAACATAACCTTGCCTTTAATCTTGCGTCCCTGAGCAAGTCCCGCAATCGTCTGATTGACAACCGCTTTATAGATACTTGCGGCGATGTCGCTCTTCGAAACACCCTGGTTTATCATCGGCTGAATGTCGGTTTTGGCGAAAACGCCGCACCTCGATGCAATCGGATACACTTTCTCACATTTCAAACTCAGTTCGTCAAGTTCGTCCGGAGTGACATCGAGAAGGGTTGCCATCTGATCGATAAAAGCACCGGTTCCGCCTGCGCAGGTTCCGTTCATTCGCTCATCGATTCCGCCCTGCAAAAAGATGATTTTCGCATCTTCACCTCCGAGCTCGATAACAACGTCCGTGTCGGGTTCTTTGTCTTTTACCAGTGCGTAAGTTGAGTATACTTCCTGAACGAAATCAATTCCGGCAGATTCGGCGACACCCATTCCGGCAGAACCGGAGATGGCGATTTTGATTTTTTCGTCGCGCAAAAAAGGCTCTGCCTCTTTAATAAGAGACAGAGTTTTATGACGTACCTGCGAAAAATGACGTTCGTATTTTTGATAAAGGATTTCGCTGTCATTCCTTATGACAAGCTTTGCGGTGGTGGAGCCTATGTCCACGCCAAGATAAACCATGTGACTTCCTCCGGGATATTCTCGTAGTAAGCAAAGTCGCGTTTTCGCGCATAGAAGAGCCGTGCGGGGCACGGTCCTTATCAGTTCGGAACCGGATTACGCCTGAGTTTTCTCGCTGACGTAGTCGCAGATTTCTTTTACCGTCTTGAAGTTCGGGTTGTCATCGAAACGGATGTTGAATTCGTCTTCGACCGAAATTGCAAGAAGCATCATTGAAAGTGAATCGATTCCGAGGTCCATAACAAGGTCTGCGTCCATATTGACCTGGCTCTTGTCGATGTTCGGTTTAACTCTGAGTAAAATATCTACAAGTCTGTCGTATACCATTTTGTTCTCCTTTTCGCGGACGGGCCGCGTCGTGTTTATAAAGTCACTCACAGCCCGAAACCGGCCGGCCGGACTGTGAATGTGCATTTTAGATTAATCAGTTACGTGCAATTTTCATGGCAGGTGTGCGCTTGAAGTCTGTATCGCGGACGCTGACTTTCATGACGCGCTTGAAGGTAGGCTGGGTTGCGTTGACTTTGGCAACAACCTCTTCTGCCTTCGCCTGGATTTCAGCAGGAGTAAGTCCTTCAACTTCGGGACCGTAGGGAAGAATTTCGATGGCGATTACAGCCTCTCCGTTCATCTGCTGTTCCGTTACAAGACAATCTTTTACAAAAGATTCCTTGTAGAATGTATCCTCAATTTCCTCGGGTGAAACGTTCTCGCCGTTGGGAAGAATAATAAGATTCTTGATTCTGCCGACGATTGTGATGAAACCGTCTTCGTCGAACTCAACGAGGTCACCGGTCTTCAAGAAGCCGTCTTCCATAACTGCTGCGGTTGCTTCGGGATCGTTGTAGTAGCCGTCCATGATGTTGTCGCCCTTAATCCAGAGTTCGCCGTTTACAACCTTAACTTCCTGACCGGGATAGATGATACCCATTGAATGAGGCTTTGTTGCCGCATCCATGTTGGCGCAAGTAAGGTTTGCACCTTCCGTTAAGCCGTAGCCGGGGAACGGGAAGATTCCGAATGCACGAAAGTCATCCATAAGCCTGGGCGGTACGGGTGCTGCTCCGACAATAAGTGTATTAAGGTTTCCGAGGAATTCTTTGCCTTTGACCTTTGCAAGTGAAACGATAATTTCTGCAAGCCCGGGAACAACTACGAGACATGTCGGTTTAACAACGGGAATAAGTCCTACGGCACGCTTCATATCGCCGCACGCATAGAGGAATGCACCTGTGTACATAGCTGTAAGGAATCCGCAAACCGAACCGAAAATATGTGACATCGGAAGGAATGTGATGTAACGGTTGTCGAAAACCTGAGTTGAACGGAAGGTTCCGTTAAAGCCGCCGCGAAGAAGTGCTCCGTGATTAAGCACAACGCCCTTCGGTGCGCCTGTAGTTCCGCCGGTAAAATAAATAGCGGCTACGGTTGTCTTAACAATTCCCTCGCCGTAAGGAGCTTCAGTCTCTGCAATTGATTCGATGGGGAAAACTTTTGCGGGAACTTCACCCATAAGAGGCATGAACTCTTCCTGGCTGAAAATGGCGGAAATGCCGAATTTCATCGAAACACCCTTGAGTGCCTGATCGTTAAGCTGAACGGGAAGCATGATGATTGTAAGACCTGCTGAAGGAATTGCAAGATACCACTCCATTGCGTCAACGCCGTTACGGCTCATAACCGCAATTTTCTCGCCTGCCTTGAAGCCCTGCTCATAAAGAAATGCTCTTCTTCTTGCTACTCTTGCGCATAACTCGTTGTATGTGTAAGTAACCTTGTCGTCACCGACAGCTTCCTTCTCTCCGTAGAATTTCTTCATCTTTTCGAGGAGTTCCGGGAATGTGGGAACGTAAGCAATTTTCTCCTGTTCTTCCGGTGTTACCGTTTTAAAGAAATACTGTGTACTGTCTGTCATTGTCTTATCGCTGCAAACGCAGCTCTCCTTTCACACATTTTTCCAATGCTTTTGGCACCTTTGATTAATTATTCTCAGCCGGAATTCTTTTACCCCGGTTAAAAACCCTGTCACTTTCCTCAAGAAGTTCGAACATGCGCTGTCTGAAACGCTCGCTCTCAGCCTTGAGATAATCCGCCGTCATGGCTCCTTCGCTTAATTCCATCGGGCTGTCCACGAGAAGTTTCTTTCGCTCGCCGATAAATTTCTTATACCTGCCCGAAAGGCAAACCGAAATAATCGGAACATTGTTCATCTTAGCCAGCATGGTAAAACCTGATTTAAATTCATCAAGGGTACCCTGCTTCTCTCTGTGTCCCTCAGGGAAAATAATAACGGAATCTCCCGCCTTAAGTACCTTGGTGCATTCCCTAATCCACTCGGTGTCCAGGCCTGCTCTGTCAATGGGAATACATCTGTTTCCGGCAATTATGGTTCCGAAGAAAGGTTTCTCGTACCAGTCCTTCGCCGTAAGAATCCAGGCTCTGTGACCGCTCATGGTTGCCAGTACAAAAATTGCATCGTAAAGGCTTGTATGATTGGCTATGATAACCGCCGGTTTCTTCTTTGCTTCCTTAATTTGATTTTTGTCTATATATTTCTTCTTCGGGCGAAATAAAATATACATTCCCGCAATAAGAATCCATCTGCAAATTTTACAGTAGATGCGGGTAAAAAAGCCCATTTTCTTCATCTGATTACGCCTCTCAACGGAAAAATTTCCCAAAACGGTTAAATCTTATCACGGAAATATTAACAAAAAATTAACTAAACGAAAAAATCGGGGAGTCCGAAGACTCCCCGCATAAATATTAATCTAAATTCAATTATTTAACCTTGACAGTCATGACAAATTTCTTATTGGAACCGTCACGAGCCGTTATTGTATACTTGTAAGTTCCTTTCTTGCAGGCTACAAGATATTCTCCTGAGAACAAATAATAAATTGATACTGCAGAATCACGACCTGATACTTCGGTCTTGAAATTGTAGAAATACATATCCGTGTCATAAAGTGTATTAACATTAAGATTGCTCACAGGGTTAATTCTCTCCTGACCAACCTTCATATTGTAGGTGAGTTTATTCTTGATGCCAAAGAAATCAAAACTCTTAATAGGATCCGTCACGGTAAAATCCATTGTAATACTTGTTTTAAATATATCTTTGGTTGTTGCTGTA
>JAKSSB010000130.1 GCA_024403285.1 Lachnospiraceae bacterium
TGTGCGGTTAGTCTTTCGACTGCTGAAAGACAATCGTCTATATCGCTCAGCTTAGCAGAAATATCTGCTTTGCCGATGAGTCAGCCCTGCTCATTTTTTAACATGGTCGACAGGGCTTAGGTGGTCGTTTTTTGTTTTCGTGAAATATATCAAAAAATAAAAAGATTTTTATTTTTCTTCACTTGACATCACACCGCTGGACTTCCAAAATTCAATCATATGAGTATTGCGGGTAAAAAAGATACCTTTAAAGCCGGGAACCGGAGTCTTGCGATTCCGTAAGGCGCATTCCGAAAAAATGCCGTCATGCGATTCGTTAAGGCGAATTCCGAAAAAGTGCCGTCATGCGATTTAGTAAGCACGTCCCCAGTAAACCATAGCCTTGGCGGGTTTTCCGCAGCAGACACATTTGTCGGAGAGATTATCCTGAACAAAAGGCATGCAGCGGCTGGTTGCCTGAGCATCTTCTTTTATCTTGTCTTCGCAAGCCTGATCGCCGCACCACATTGCTTTTACAAAGCCGGGTTTGTTGTTGATGATGTCAAGGAATTCATCGTAATTCTTGGCTGTGTATGTATGTGCTTCACGATGAGCGCGTGCTCTTTCAAGCATTTCAACCTGGATTGTATCGAGCATTGCGGTAATTTCGCTTTCGAGGTTCTCAAGAAGAATTTCTTTCTTCTCGCCGTTGTCGCGACGCGCGATGATTGCTTTGCCTGCCTCGATGTCGCGGGGGCCGATTTCGATACGGAGAGGAATTCCGCGCATTTCCTGCTCGGAGAATTTCCATCCGGGTGATTTGTCTGTATCGTCAACTTTAACTCTGCATCCTGCATTTACAAGACGGTCCTTAAGAGCGTTTGCTGTTTCGAGAACGCCTTCCTTCTTCTGCTGGATGGGAATGATTGCAACCTGTACGGGAGCGATCCTGGGAGGAAGAACAAGTCCGGAGTTATCACCGTGAACCATGATGATTGCACCGATAAGTCTTGTCGTCATACCCCATGAAGTCTGGTGTACATATTCAAGTTTGTTGTCTTTGGAAGCATACTGGATGCCGAAAGCTCTGGCAAAACCGTCACCGAAGTTATGGCTGGTACCGGACTGAAGAGCCTTGCCATCATGCATAAGAGCTTCGATTGTGTATGTAGCGACAGCACCGGCGAATTTCTCCTTGTCTGTCTTTCTTCCTTTGATAACGGGAATTGCGAGAACGTTCTCGCAGAAATCCGCATAAACATTAAGCATCTGGATTGTACGCTCCTCAGCTTCCTCAGCGGTAGCGTGAGCGGTATGTCCTTCCTGCCATAAGAATTCACGGCTTCTTAAGAAAGGACGTGTCGTCTTCTCCCAGCGCACAACGCTGCACCACTGGTTGCAGACCTGAGGCAGATCTCTGTATGAGTGAACTACATTCGAGTAGTAATCGCAGAAAAGTGTTTCGGATGTGGGACGAACGCAAAGGCGTTCCTGAAGTGGCTCAAGACCTCCCTGTGTAACCCATGCAACTTCGGGGGCAAAACCCTCTACATGGTCCTTCTCCTTCTGAAGAAGGCTTTCGGGAATGAACATGGGAAGATAAACATTCTTAACACCGGTGGCTTTGAATCTGTCGTCGAGCTGTCTCTGAATGAGCTCCCAGATTGCGTATCCGTCCGGCTTAATAACCATGCATCCCTTGACACTGGTATAATCAATGAGTTCGGCCTTTTTAACCACATCCGTGTACCACTGCGCAAAATCGTCTTCCATGGATGTGATGGCCTCTACAAGTTTCTTGTCATCAGCCATTTTGATTTTCTCCTTTATATAATGAAATAAAAATATCCGGCGTAAACCGAAAACAAACTTTACAGGAAGTTTCGACGAGCCGACAGCTCTTTGAAACCCATAAAGCACTGATATTATAAACTCTTTTGCGTGATTAAGCAATGTTTATGTGTGTTTTATCCGATTACGTTAAATTTCTTCATGAAAAACCGCCACCACATTCATGCCTCGCCCCGCCACGAATGATTCCACGTCGGGCAAGCTTGCGCACAATTGAGCTACGCAACGGTTCTAAGCTCGAAAAAACCTCGCTAAGAACCGGCGAGCTCAAAAGGCCCTCCTTAGGAATACATTCGTGGTGAGGCTCGAGGAAGAATCCTGCGGAAGCGAACAATAAAATCCAACAAGTTAATTTGATATGTTGCCGCAGGAAGAAGAATTCCGGGGGAGTGTACATCGGAAAAACCTCAAAACAAGAATTCCGATGAAAAAACGCCCGCAAATCCTGCGAAAAACATTCGTGACTGCCGGGGTGAAAGCATCCTCCGCCGGAAATCCCATATCCGGCAGAAAGGAAGAATATTGCGATGCAATAATTTTGAATGTATAATCAAGGAGTGTGTTACGATTGATTTATTTCAAATTCTTGAATGATTAAATTTCGGAACAACGACAACCTATTTACTAAACAAATAATGCAACCGGGAAGAACCCGGTTAAAAGAGAAAATGTCAAAAAAAGTAAACGAAAAGTCTCAGGACGAAAACATACAGGCAGAGAGCGGGGCTGTCAAACGCCGTAAATTCACGCTCAAAGATACTGTCATCAACTTTATATGCGGCATAGCGGTCGGCGCAGGCGCGATTCTTCCGGGAATCAGCGGCGGCGTGCTTTGTGTTGTTTTCAACGTTTATCGTCCGCTTATGGAGCTTTTCGCGCATCCTTTCCGCGCAATCAAGAAAAATCTTCCGATTTTTATTCCGCTCGGAATCGGCTGGGCGGTCGGTTTTTTCGTGTTTGCCCGCTTTATCGAGATGTTTTTCTCGCTTTCCGAAATCATCACAATCTGGCTTTTCATCGGTCTGATCGCCGGAACTTTTCCGTCCCTGTGGAAAGAGGCCGGAGAAAAGGGCAGAAGCGCGGGTTCGTACGTTTCGCTCGGAATATGTTTTACCACACTTCTGTCAGTGCTTCTGTTCGTGCGATTTTCGCCCGGTTATCATGTCGTTGCGAACACGTTCTGGTATGCGTTCGCCGGCGTCCTCTGGGGCCTTAGCATCGTAATTCCCGGAATGACTTCGTCATCGATTCTGATGTCGCTTGACATTTACCGCGACCTGAATGCCGGCATCGCCGATTTTTCGCTGCCGGTCATCCTTCCGTGGGTTGCCGCAATGATCGTAACCGCGGTGCTTCTTGCCAAATTCGTGAACCACATGTTCGACAGGCACTATTCGCTGGCGTTCCACGGCGTTGTCGGAATCGTGATTGCCTCAACCGTCGCAATGGTCGATTTTTCTTTTACCGGAATCTCGGAAATCCTGATTGCGGCAGCGGCATGCATTATCGGCTTCCTTGCTGCGTTTTTTACCGAGAAAATCGTACCGAAGAAGGAGACCGAAGCCTGAACACAGGAAATTGTCGACGCGCAGATGTGAAATAAAGTCTGCCCGGTAAAAGACATCGCTCAGAGGGCGATCTTCAAAAAAGCAACCAAACAAAAGAACTTAACAAGAAACGAAACAGAGCCAACTCAAACAATCAATTTCCAAATTAAATTCAAAATAAACCCCGCAGAAAGCGGGAGAAAGACAGGTAAAAAATGGACATCAAAGAGATTCTTTCAAAATGCGATCACACACTTCTTGCACAGGACGCGACATGGGAGCAGATTAAGGCAATTTGCGACGACGGAATGAAATACGAAACCGCGAGCGTCTGCATCCCCGCATATTATGTTAAGCAGGCATCGGAATATGTGGCCGGCCGCCTTGCAATCTGCACGGTCATCGGATTCCCGAACGGCTACTCGACGAAGGAAGCAAAGTGTTTTGAGGCGGCAAATGCGGTTGCAAACGGCGCCGACGAAGTCGACATGGTTATCTGCGTCGGAGCGCTCAAAGACGGTAAGTATGACGAAATCCGCGAGGAAATCAGCGCGGTAAAAGAAGCATGTAACGGCCGGATACTCAAAGTCATCATTGAGACCTGCCTTCTTACAAAAGAAGAAATCGTGAAAATGTGCGAAATCGTTATGGCATCGGGTGCGGACTTTATCAAGACAAGTACCGGTTTTTCCAAGGCCGGCGCAACCAAAGAGGATGTCAAACTCATGAACGAGCATATTTCGGCACCTGTGAAAATCAAGGCTGCCGGCGGAATTTCTTCAATTGAAGATGCAGAAGATTTCATAAATCTGGGTGCATCCAGGCTGGGAACAAGCCGAATCGTTAAAATTGTCAAAGCCGGCGCAAATTAAAACGCGCTATTTTGCCAAATATGTCATAAAAAGGAACCGTCTGACCGTTGATTACGATTGACGCTTTGGGTTTTAAAATTTATAATATAGATGTAAAAATTCGGGTTTAAACATCTGCAAAGGTGTGCCCCGTGTGTGTAGAAAGGAGGAATACAAATGACAGGTTTATCAATGCCGATTATTTGGCTGATTGTATTCGCGATTCTGATCATCATCGAGTTTCTGACGATGGGTCTGACCACTATCTGGTTTGCCTGCGGCTCAATCATTGCATGCCTGGCTTCTGCTTTCGGATGGCCCCTCTGGCTGCAGATTATATTTTTTGTTGTTGTTTCCGCAGTCCTTTTAATTTTTACCAGACCGATAGCATTGAAGTACTTCAACAAGTCGCGAATCAGAACGAACGTTGAAGGAATTGTAGGCAAACAGGCTGTTGTTACGACGGAAATCGACAATGTCCGCGCAACCGGCCAGGTCAAAATCGACGGAATGGACTGGAGCGCCAGGTCAGAAAACGGCGCAAACATTGCAAAGGATTCTATCGTGACGATTGTCAGGGTAGAAGGGGTTAAACTTATTGTTAAGGAGGAAAAATAAATGCCTTTTATAATTATTTTTGTACTTATTGTTATTTTTATTATCATTGTTTCATGCATTAAAGTCGTTCCGCAGGCGCACGCATATATCGTAGAGCGTCTCGGTGCATATCAGACAACATGGTCGGTAGGTCTTCATTTCAAACTGCCGATTATCGATAAAGTCGCTAAAAGAGTTCTTTTAAAAGAGCAGGTTGTAGACTTCCCGCCTCAGCCCGTTATCACAAAAGATAACGTTACAATGCAGATTGATACGGTCGTATTCTTCGCAATCACCGATCCCAAGCTTTTCTGCTACGGCGTTGAGGCTCCCATGGTCGCAATCGAGAACCTGACAGCCACAACACTTCGTAACATCATCGGTGATCTCGAACTTGACCAGACGCTTACTTCGCGTGAAACCATCAACACGAAGATGCGTGCAACTCTTGACGAAGCAACCGATCCCTGGGGTATCAAAGTTACCCGTGTTGAGCTTAAGAACATCATGCCGCCCGCAGCCATCAGGGATGCGATGGAGAAGCAGATGAAGGCAGAACGTGAAAGACGTGAGGCCATTCTTAAAGCCGAAGGTGAGAAGAAGTCGACGATTCTTGTTGCAGAAGGTAAAAAAGAATCTGCCATCCTTGAAGCAGAAGCTGAAAAGCAGTCGGCAATTCTTCGTGCAGAAGCTGAAAAAGAGAAGAGAATCCGTGAGGCAGAAGGTGAGGCTGAAGCTATTCTTAAAGTCCAGCAGGCTACTGCAGACGGTATCCGCATGATCAAGGATGCAGGTGCAGACGAATCCGTAATCAAACTCAGAAGCCTCGAAGCATTCGAGCGCGCAAGTGACGGCCAGGCAACCAAGATCATCATCCCTTCCGAAATCCAGGGAATCGCCGGACTTGCCAAATCAGTTAAAGAAATCATCTAATTTTCG
>JAKSSB010000131.1 GCA_024403285.1 Lachnospiraceae bacterium
TTTTGTTTGGCATTTGAGAGAAACAATGAACCGATGATGATAAGTATTATGACATATAACGTCATCAGCAAAACGGTTGCGCCAATGGAAACTGCAAATATGTTAACGGGTTCGGGTAACTTAAAACCTGCGGTTATCGACATTTCTTTGAACTGTACATACAAAGGCATCAGAGCTACTTCTTTGCGGTTATGGTATGAAGATAAATCTTTGGTATGTTCCTGTTCCGAATCCGTATTTTTCCTTTGCTTGAATCTGGCAGAATTGATTTTATCCGCTATGACTCTGTATCTTCCGGAAACGGCAAAGTTTCGGCAGCGTACCAAGCAAATAACGGAAACGGTTGCGAAAATGAGAAAGAAGATGCTTCCGCTGATAAGCACTACGGTCGCCACACCGGGATTCGTAATCTCTACGTCTTCTTTGTCTAAACCGAAATAAATAACCATTACAAAAAAAAATAACGACAGGATAATAGATGATGTGCCGGCGACTGTAAGAAGCGCATATTGTTTAATTTGTTTGATATTTCTCTCTGTGAGCATAGGAATAATCCTCACTTCTCCTTCGTGTACCTGCATATTATTTCTTAATCAATAAAACTCAAACCGAAATAATTATAGCGTAAATGCGAATTCAAGGCAATAAACAAAAGTTTTCTTTGCATTATTCATAAAAGGGTTTTATAATACTATGAGTATTGTTTAATTACAGGAGGTCGTTTAAATGACATTACTTGAAAATTGGAGAAAACAGGCATACGAATCAACAGATCAGAATGCCGTAACTAAGCTTTGGAACGAGTATTTCACTAAAGAGAAATCAATCTACGAGGAACTTCTTTCAAATCCCGACGAAATCGTTGAAGGAACTGTTAAGGAACTCGCGGATAAATATAAGACAACAGTGTTCTACATGACAGGATTCCTGGACGGAATCAATGATTCGCTTAACACACCCAATCCCATTGAGACAATGGAAGAGGATACTCCCGTTAAGCTTGATTTCAACAAGGAACTTCTTTACAAGAACATGATCGGTGCAAAGGCAGACTGGCTTTACGGTCTTCCTCAGTGGAAAGAAATTTTCGACGATGAGAAACTTAAGGAGCTTTACAAAGAGCAGAAGTCTTCGACGACGATTGTAAAGGGAGAGAAAGTTTTTCCCAACGATCCCTGCCCTTGCGGAAGCGGCAAAAAATATAAGAAATGCTGCGGAAAGAATCAGTAATTTATGGAAAGCAGAGTAGAATTGGCTGTTCAGAAATTTGAACAGGGATACAATTGCTGTCAGGCGGTTTTTGCCACATATGCGGACCTTTTCGGGATGACGGAGGAAGAAGCGCTTAAGCTCTCCAGCCCGATGGGAGGCGGAATCGGCAGAATGAGGGAAGTTTGCGGTGCGGTAAGCGCAACGGCACTCCTTGAAGGCCTGAAGGAAGGGAATACAAATCCTGTCGATAAAGAGGCACAGGGCCGAACTTATGAGACGGTGCGGAGAATAGCGGACCGTTTCAAAGAAGAGAACGGAAGCATCATTTGTCGCGACCTTTTGGGAATCGCAGCGAAGGAAAAGAGTGCCACACCGTCGGAGCGTACGAAAGAATATTACAGTTCACGCCCCTGCACGGGACTTGTTGCGAGTGCGGCAAGAATCGTAGAGGAAGAGCTGTTTGCGGATGTGCAGTAGTGACCGGCTTACGGCCGTGTTTCTTTTACCATGGATACGAAAGGGTTGATATTATGAAAATCACATTAAAAGACGGAAGTTTTAAAGAGTATTCGCAGGCTATGTCCGTTATTGACATCGCCAGGGATTTAAGCGAAGGCCTTGCAAGGGTTGCATGCGCCGGAGAGGTTGACGGAGAAGTTGTGGATTTAAGAACGGTTATCGACAAGGACTGCTCTTTAAACATTCTCACAGCCAACGACAAGGCAGGCCTTAAGGTTTTGAGACATACAGCTTCACATGTTATGGCTGAAGCAGTGCTCAGACTTTATCCGAATGCGAAGGTTACAATCGGACCGGCTATCGAAGACGGTTTCTATTATGATTTTGAGGCAGATCCCTTCTCAAGAGAAGACCTTGATGCGATTGAAGCCGAGATGAAAAAGATTATTAAAGAAGGCAAGGAAATTAAGCGTTTCACTCTTTCAAGAGAGGAAGCGGTTAAATTCATGCAGGAGAAGAATCAGCCGTTCAAAGTTGAGCTTATCGAAGATCTTCCCGAAGGAGCAGAGATTTCTTTCTACGATCAGGAAGGTTTCGTAGACCTCTGTGCGGGACCTCACCTTATGAGCACAAAGGGAATCAAGGCTTTCAAGCTTACAAGCTCATCGATGGCTTACTGGAGAGGTGATTCGAACAAGGCTAAACTTCAGAGAATTTACGGTTCTGCTTTTGCCAACAAAGAAGACCTTGCTGCATACCTTGAGCACCTTGAGGATATTAAGAAGAGAGATCACAATAAACTCGGACGTGAGATGAAACTTTTCCTCACAGCCGATGTTATCGGACAGGGACTTCCTCTTTTTACACCCAAGGGAACAAAGATGATCATGAAACTCCAGAGATGGATTGAGGATCTGGAAGATAATGAGTGGGGTTATGTTCGTACAAGAACACCGCTTATGGCTAAGTCGGATCTTTACAAGATTTCCGGTCACTGGGATCACTATATGGACGGTATGTTCATTCTTAACAAGGACAACGAGGACAAGGAACTTATGGCACTTCGTCCCATGACATGTCCGTTCCAGTACTATGTATACATGAACGAGCAGCGTTCATACAGAGATCTTCCTTACAGAATGAGCGAGACTTCAACACTTTTCAGAAATGAGGATTCCGGAGAAATGCACGGACTTACCAGAGTTCGTCAGTTCACAATTACAGAAGGACACATCGTTCTTCGTCCGGACCAGGCAGAAGAGGAACTTACCCGTTGCGTTGAACTTGCAAACTACGTTATGAAGACACTCGGTATAGACGGTGATGTAACTTATCGTCTTTCCAAGTGGGATCCCAACAACAAGGAGAAATACCTCGGAGACGACAACTATTGGAACAGCACACAGCAGTACCTCCGTGACGTTATGATTAAGAATGGTATCAAGTTCACCGAAGCTGACGATGAGGCAGCTTTCTACGGACCTAAGATTGATATTCAGGCCAAGAACGTATACGGTAAGGAAGATACAATGGTTACCATCCAGCTTGACTGTGCTTCCGCTGAGAAGTTCGGAATGTACTATGTTGACGCTAACGGCGACAAGGCACTTCCCTGGATTATTCACAGAACATCAATGGGATGTTTTGAGAGAACTCTTGCATGGCTTATCGAGCATTATGCAGGCAAGTTCCCGACATGGATGTGTGCGGAACAGGTCAGAGTACTTCCCATTTCAGAGAAGTATGGCGATTATGCTGACAAGGTTCTTGCAGAACTTAAGAAGAACGGAATCGATGCAACCGTCGACAACCGTTCCGAGAAGATTGGTTACAAGATTCGTGAGACAAGAAACGACAGACTTCCTTACATGCTTGTTGTAGGTGCACAGGAAGAGGCAGACGGAACCGTTTCTGTAAGAAGCCGTTTCGCAGGTGATGAAGGAGTTAAGCCTCTTTCGGAGTTCATTGCTCAGATTACCGAAGAAATCAGAAATAAGACAATCAGAGAGGAAATTCCTCAGGAGCAGCAGTAATCGGTTTGCTTACTGTGACAGATTGGTTTATAAGTTATCCAGGAGAAATTTTAAGCCGGGTTCGTTTTTCGAATCCGGCTTGTTTTGTTATCCACAATGAGTTATCCAATAAAGACAAATAAAGCGACAAACATCGTAACAGTAGGAATCACGGCACCAAAGAAACCGATTATGAGAACCCATATGCGGTCGTTCTTTACTTCTTTGGTGTGTAGAAGCTTTTCATGCAGGTAATCCAGAATGAAGTGCTTATCTTCATCATAGTAGTTCTCGAACATGAGGGCAAATCTGTACTTACGGAACCATTTGTCATAAATGCGATATGCATTCCCCGAATTAAATGCGAAAAGCGAGAGGTGGTACGACAGCATTCCGAAGATAAACACCGGAAGTGCTACGGACAGAGATGCGACAAGCGCCATTCCGACATTCATTTTGTCATTCGGGGAAATAGTCGGAACCGCCAATATGAAGAAGAAAAAGCCGGCGACAACGGCGAAAATGCATGTCAGAATAAGTTCTAAGTACATCTGTTTCTGCTTGGATTTGTAAATTATCAGACCTTCCCTGATAGCTTTTACCTCTTCGGGCGAAAGGAAATTATCGGGAGCTTTTCTGCAGAAACTTTTGCTCATCATTTCAAGATTTTCCATTTCAAGAGGTCCGATTATTCGACCGTTTCCTTCCGACATTTTCGCCATGCTCCCTTCTTTGATTAATTTGCTCTTTGTAATCTTCGGCGGAGAGTAACGTTAAACTGTATTTGTTGTTGCTTTTTGAAATCAAAATTATGGTAATTCAAACCGGAATTATTCTTCGCCGAGTGTTATATATATACTTGGAGGAAAATATGAATCGGCAAACGGCATATAGGCTTCGGAATGATACTTGGTTGCCGAATCTCTGACATGACACAATTCACGCTCTTCCAAAGGGTTGGAATACATTTCTGTAAATTCTTTTATAAATTCGTCAGACAGGGTGTATTCGGTTAAAACCTCAGGATGGGGCGACTGAATATTACTCTTTTGTATCAGTAATTCAGCATTTTGAAATTCCTCGTTTGCTTTGGCGATGTTTTCTTCAGCAGTGAGGTTTTCATCGACAGTGTAAAATAACTCAACCACAGGTACAGAACCTGTATCGTCAAATTTCATATAGACCTCGGCTATGTAGTTATCACCTATGGGTTCTGTATTCGGTGCATATTTATAAAATCTGAGCCACGCGCAGGTACGTTCCCTTTTGTAATCAACTTCAGACGGAGTGAGCTGTGAGTGGATATTATGTCCGTCGATATTATTGTCGAGATATCCCGCTTTTGTGAAAACGGTTAATACTCTGTTATATGAATTGGCAATATTACCTTTGATTGAAGATAAAGTTATGCCCGACCAGATGATAATAATTATTGCATATGTGAAGAAAACAAAAAGTGAACCGCCGATTGTGGCAGCGTTTATCGCAAATATTCTGCCATCCGGAAGTAAGGGCGTTTTCTCCCGGCCTTCGCGTATCGGAGCATATTCTGTCGAAAAGAAAATCCTGTTGCATTTGGATTTGCTAAGGAAATGTATGATTATCAATGCTCCGAAAAGAACAATGCTGAAGATAATAAAAACCGGCATAGAAATCGGATATTGAAGAATCTCACCGAATATTAATAATGTGAGCAATGAATATATTGCCAAAAGAATAATTGATATTAACGAGGCAGTTTTTAGTTCTTTGTAGAAGGCATATTTCCGGGCTGCCTTTAATTCCTGATTGTTGAGCATCTGATTTTCTCCTTCATCACAGTATTTACCAATTGCAATTTCTGCCAAAGATTTTCCTCAACCAAAATAATTCTAGCTTAATTGAGAATTCATTGCAATATAAATGAGTATTGGTTGTTTATTTCATTTTTTGTAACAGTTGAGGATACATAGATGTTATACTATAGTCGGGTTGACTTGTGATCTGCATAAGCAAACTGACGACTTCGGGATTCGAATCGGAGAAAGAAGTTGAATACGGAGCCAATATTCTGTGC
>JAKSSB010000132.1 GCA_024403285.1 Lachnospiraceae bacterium
CGAAGATATGTCCCGTTTTTTCGCAAATCAAGCTGAAAATAACCGTTCATACAACACCCCCACGGTGATTTGATTATACTGCTGTAAGAATTCCCATATAATCACCGAGTTTTGATTTCATCTTCTGAAGCCCTTTGGTATGAAGCTGCGATACTCTTGATTCGGAAACTTCAAGCAGATTGCTGATTTCCTTAAGAGTAAGTTCTTCATAATAATAAAGAGTAATAACTTTACGTTCCTTCTCCGTAAGCAGTTCAAGCGCCTCTTTGAGTTTCTCGCGAAGTTCACTCTGCTCGGCTGCCGTTTCCGGGCCGTCGAAATGTCTCGATACCGATACCTTGTCATTGGAAATTTCCGTTCCCATTTCAAGATATTCGTTGAGTGAAACGACACTCGTTACTTTCATCTGGGACTGCCAATCAAGATATTCGTCGTCGCTGAGCCCGAGTGCCTTCGCAATTTCTTCATCCGTTGCCGGTCTTCCCGTATTAAGCTCAATTTCCTTCATCGCCGAATCAATCTGTTTCTGACGCTGTCTTACGGTTCTGGGGATCCAGTCCATCTTTCTTATCTGGTCAAGAATCGCACCTCTGATTCTTAAAGATGCGTATGTCTCAAATTTAACCGCTTTTCTCGAATCAAATTTATCAATCGCATCGATAAGACCAAAAACGCCATATCCAACCAGATCGTCATATTCAACGTTATAACCGAGATACATATTAAGTCTTCCGGCTACAACCTTGACCAAAGGAGCATATTCAACAATTATTTTTTCTCTCAAATCAGACGACTGCGTTCTGTTGTAATCATCCCAAAGTCTTTTTCTAGCTGTTTCGTCCATTTTAGTGTTCCTCCGCTCTTTCAGTTCTCCCTTTTAGAGATTCTCTTTCTCTATGACTTCGCCCTCGCTGTCGGGGGACGCCTCCTCCGCTTCTTTTGCTTCTGCAGCCTTTCTGAAATCCATCAGTACCTTCATTGCAATAACACCGATAACATAAAAGACAATCAGAACAAGTAAAAGAATAATCAATGAAAGTATGTAATTCATTCTGAAAAGATATAAAGTTACGCTGGTAACCGCACCCGCCAGTAAAGTAACAAGTGCAGGAATTAGTCTTAACTTCTTCATCTGTCGCAGTCCTCTAAAGTATTTTGTCTTCTTTGCCTACCGAACGGACCGTCATCACTCCCGTTTCCGGATAAAAGATTACCGTTCGACCGTAGTTTAAACCTGTATCTTCGGCGAGAATCGGAATTCCCAGCTCTTTAAGTTTTGCTTTGCTGGCAGCCACATTCATATCTCCGACTCTTACCGTATTCGGTCTGGTCTCCAGTGTAAACATTTGCGCTCCGCCTGCTATTTTTGCCTGCATCCGGCTCTTCGAAGCTCCCATCGAAACAAGCGTATCGACAAGATCCTGAATTCCGGTATCCGCAAATTTGTAGCGGTTGGAATTACTTTTAATTTTGGTGCTGTCCGGTAACATTACATGTGCCAGACCGCCTATTTTGGTAATCGGATCACGTATGGCCACTCCAACGCAGGAACCAAGTCCTAAGGTTGTCAGTCCGTCAGGACTTTTACAAACCTTCAGGTCGGCCATACCAACCTTTAAAATTTCACTCATACATTTGCCTCACAAGATTTATAAACCTATAGCTCCGAGAATCTTATCATAGGATTCCATATCGGGAATAAGAATGAAGAATCCATCAAGACCGTCTGAAAATTCAGTCTGTATAAGTAAAAGTTTGTCGCTCATAAATCCGAATTCGATTGCGGGTACCGAAAGAATTGCTCCCGCCATATCAATGCTTAAAGACGGAACCGACGGTGAAATCGTCATGTTCGTCAGAGTCGAGAGTGAATTCAAATACGATGCCGTAATAATATTTCCGATTTCCTGCAATGCCGATTTTTCGATTTCATTCAGTTCATCATCGGTTTCTTCCGTCTTCATAAGAAGTGAAACAAGCTTTCTCGCCGACTCTTTTTTAAGAAGAAACATCATGCTTCCGGTAATATCACCGTTAACCGATAAATAAACTCCCGCAAGAATCTGTTCCTCTCCTCCGAGAATGGAACCGACCTCGCTGAATTCAAGAAGCTTAACCTGAGGCACCGACATATCTACTCTGATATTAAGCATATGTGCCAAAGCCGTTGCGGCATTTCCCGCTCCGATGTTTCCGATTTCCTGTAAAACGTCGAAGTACTCGGCGTTTACTGCGTTCAAATCGATTTTCGACATATGAACCTCCAAAAATTAAAGAACTTTTTCTGATAAAACTTCGTTAATATCAAGAATGGAAATTAAGTTATCTCCTTCTTTGCCGACTCCCGTAACGAAATTCGGGATGCCGGAATTTGCTTCGTGATAAGGCTTCTGGATTTCGTCAGTGAAAAGATTTACTACTTCTTTGACTTCATCCACAATAATTCCGACATTGTCGCCCTCGACTTTGAGAATAATGATTCGAAAAGCCTTATTCTCATCGATTTCTTCAAGCCCCATCTTAAGTCTTAAGCTGAACACCGGTATTACCTCACCTCGTAAGTTGATAACACCTTTGATGTAATACGGAGCCTTCGGGACTCTTGTTATATGCTGCATCCTGACGATGTTGTCGATGTACTTGATATCTATTCCGTACATTTCGTCAGCCATTTTAATTTTAATAAACTGAGTTTTTTCTCTGATAATTGTAATATCATCCATATGCTGTCATCTCCCTGTCCGGTGTAACGGTTAGATAAGTGAATTTGCATCGAGAATAAGTGCAACTTCACCGTTTCCCAAAATGGTGGCGCCGCTTATCAGCTTGCTCTTTCCGACGAATTTACCCATGGACTTGATAACGATTTCCATCTGTCCGATAAGTTCGTCAACAACCAGTCCCGCAAGTCTGTCACCCTTCTTGGCAATCAGTACAACCATCTCGGGTTTGTTTTCCTCTTCACTTTGAATATCAAGTACGTCTCTTAATCGTACAAGCGGAATAACATTTCCTCTCAGGTGAATTACTTCCTTACCCTGAACTTTCTTGATATCCGATACCGGAATACTTTCAATCGTCTGGATAAGTCCAAGCGATATGGCATATTTCTCATCACCGACGTTAACCATCAGCGCCTGAATAATGGCAAGCGTAAGAGGCAACCTTATGGTAAAAGTACTGCCCTCGCCCAGTTTGGTCTTCGTCTCGATTTCACCGCTTAACGCTTCGATTTTGCTTTTGACAACATCAAGTCCGACGCCTCGTCCCGAAACATCCGTTACGGCTTTGGCTGTAGAGAAGCTGGGTAAAAACAGTAAATCGATGGCTTCCTTCTCAGACATTGCTTCAGCCTGTTCCTCGGTAATGATTCCACGCTCGATTCCTTTTCTTTTAACAGCTTCGACATCTATTCCGTTACCGTCGTCCCTGACTTCGATAACAACGTTGTTGCCGTCCTGATAAGCGTTTAAGAAAATCGAACCCGTATCCGACTTGCCTCTTGCAATTCTTTCTTCCTCGGATTCAATACCGTGGTCTGCGGAATTTCGTAAAAGATGCATCAGAGGATCTCCGATTTCATCGACCACTGTTCTGTCAAGTTCGGTCTCCTCACCTGTCATGTACAGTTCCATCTTCTTGCCGAGTTTCTTCGAAAGGTCTCTGACCATTCTCGGGAACTTGTTGACTACGCTTTCGATGGGAACCATTCGAACTTTCATGACCGATTCATGAAGGTTGGTGGTTACGCTTTCAAGGTACTCTATCTGTTCATTGAATGCCGAGTTGGAACCGCCGACTTCCGTTGCGGCAACACTGACAAGTGAATTCTTCGATATAATAAGTTCGCTGACAAGATTCATCAGCACGTCGAGTTTCTCGATATCTACTCGAACCGTTCTGTTGACAACCGGTTTGGCAACTGCTTTTTTCTCGCTTCCGGGTGCCTTCGGTGCCGGAACGCCTCCGACCGGTTCTTTACTCTCTGCGGCATTACCGTCTGCCTTTACGATATCGGTGACTTTGCTCTCCTCTTTGGGAGTCGGAACTATTTCGCCGCCGACACAGTCGTGAATCTCCGAAACATATTTGGTGGCTGCAATAATCTTATCAAGAGGTGATTCCGAAAGGATTACGACGCTGAAGTCGTTATCGAATTTCTCGTCCTCGATATCCTGTGCCGAAGGAACCGATACGATTACTTCACCGTGTTCCTCAAGTGCTTTGAATACGAGAAATGCTCTGGCAGCTTTAAGCAAACAGCTTTCCTGGATAAAAACGGTAAGTCCGTATGCTTTGATTCCGTCTGCCGCAGCTTCGTTTATTACATGCTGCTCGGTATCACCGATTTTGATTTCTTTCCATTTCTCGGGAAGAGCGGTACTTTCAGGTTTTTCCTCTTTCTTTTCTTCATCTTTGACAGGTTCACTCTTTGGTTCTTCCTTGGGCTTATCCTGTCCCTTGGATTCGAGGATATTGTTCAACGCCTTAATCAAAGGTTCATTGTCATTTGTTCCCTCATCCGCGGTCTCCTGAATCTGTGCCACATATTCTTCCAGCGCATCAAGACATCCGAAAAGAAGATCGATCATGGAAGAATCAACTTTAACGGTATTGTTGCGGACTTCCGAGAATACGTTTTCCATATCGTGGGTAAGCGTCTGCATACGCTTGTAACCCATTGTTCCGGCCATACCCTTCAAAGAATGTGCCGCACGGAAAATCTCGTTGATTGTATCCATGTTCTCTGCATCCTGCTCGAGATTTAATATCTGTGTATTCAGATTCTGAAGATGCTCTTTGGATTCGTCTATAAAAATATCCAAATACTGACTGACATCCATATCATTTACCCCCTGACGCTCTTAATAAATGCAAGTTACCGGAGCCTTATACAAGACTTTTAAGAGTCTGCGGAATGTCTTTAAGTGATACTATTCTGCACGGGATTTCACTTTTGATAATGCTTCCCGGCATTCCGTATACAACACTCGACTCTTCGTCCTGAACAATTACCGAGACTTTCTTCTTCTCGGAAAGTTTGTTGATTCCTTCGGTTCCGTCTGTGCCCATTCCGGTAAGAACTACACAGATTATTTCGTCATATGAGGAATTAATAAGTGATTCAAAAGTATAATTTGCGCAAGGCTTAACGCCTTCACGAAGCGGTTCGTCAGTCAGTTCCACGATGTGACGGAACATCCTTCTGCGAATCTTCATATGCTTGCCGGCTTTGGCAATGTAAACCTTTCCGGGAAGGATTTCCATTTCTTCGTCTGCTTCGTAAACATCAATTTTACTGATGTCATTGAGTCTCTCAGCCAAAGATTTCGTAAATCCGTCAGGCATATGCTGAATGACAAGAACGGGTGCGTTCAAATCATTGTCAAGATACGGAATGATTTCATTCAGTGTTCTCGGTCCGCCCGTTGAACTCGCTATGCAAATTATTTTGTTCGATTTGTTCTGAATCTGAGTATCTATAACACTCACCTTCCTTTATGACTTCACATGTTGCATTATATCACAAAGAAACTACTCATGCGTGCAAAGTCAATTTTAAGTGTGGTATTTTCTGAAAATTTAGTTGTCTTTCGACTATTGTTCACTCATTTGATGGTTCATATGCATAATATTTTACACATTTTACCATCTGTAATTATACCGCACGAAAAGACACAAAAAAGGCACACTGTGTAAAAACAGTGTGCCGCAGACTGCAGACAAACCCCTTTTCA
>JAKSSB010000133.1 GCA_024403285.1 Lachnospiraceae bacterium
GAATTTAAGCGGCTCGTAGAAGTGGAAGTTGTAGATGATGTTCTCATCGTACGGCATGGCCAGATCTTTTACCGCCGTTACACTGTTGTTGTAATATCCGCCGACAAGAATTGTAACCGTCGGCGCAATTTTCCTGATTCTGCGGATGCACTCATACGAAATTCTGTTCCATTCGTCGCAGTATTCTTTGGCGGTAACTTCGTTCAAAAGCTCGAAAGCGATGCTGTCACCGCAATTGCCGAATTTGCCTGCGAGGTCTTCCCACAATTTGTAGAAACGCTCCTGATAGGACTCATTATCGAAGAATCCTTCCTCATGCTCTCCGTCATCGAAAGAGTAGCCGAATGTTTTGTGCAGATCCAGAATGAGATTCAAGTTGTATTTGCGGCACCAGTCGATGGTATTCTGAATGTAAGCATATCCGCTCTCAATACGGTTGCCTGCGACATCTTCCAAAAGATCGTAATCAATCGGGAGACGAAGATGGTCGATTTTCCATGTCGAGAGTGTTTTAATATCGTCTTCGATGATAAAAGAATCGTAGTGCTCTCTGGTATGGACGCACTGCGAAAGCCATCCGCCGAGATTCACTCCCTGCCGGTAGTTCTTAAATTCGCTCATTTTAACCTCCTCCATAAAAGTCATCCCCGTGGAGATGAAATTGTATCGTTCATGTTGCTTAAAGTATACGTGGTAAAAGAATTGAATTATATCGCTTTGGTTTTCTAAATATCGGAAATGTTTTGCAAACATGTCGCAATGATTGTATAATCATCGTATGGAGTATCGGAGAAGGTAAATGATACTTTTTTATGATTCACTGACTGCAGATATACGTAAAGGAAGAATATGGGAAGCGAAAAAGACAACTTAAGAAGAGAGTGGGCGTACAGAGAGTACGTTAATCGCGAGAATTTAATAATTCATGCTTCGATTGAGCCGGAGATGGACTTCTACAGCGCGGTTGCGCTCGGAAGAGAAGATGCGGTTAAGAGATTTAACAAAGAGGATTTCCTTCGAAAAGAAGGTCTCGGAGTTCTTTCAAAAGATTCAAGAAGAAACGGAATCTATCATTTCGTTATAACTGCGGCCCTTCTTGCCAGAGAGTGCATTAAGTCGGGGCTTTCGGTGGAAGAAGCATACTCACTTTCCGACTTCTATATTCAGAAGGCTGACCGGGCTTCTTCGCTTGAAGAAATTACGGCGCTGCATGACGATATGGCACTTGCCTATACTGATAAAATGCGCGCTCTCAGAAAGAAAGGAATTTATTCCAAGCCGGTGGTTAAGTGCATTAATTTCATCTACAGCAATCTTCATCTGCGCATTACGACAGATATGCTCTGTGAAGAAACCGGGTTAAGCCGGAGTTATCTTTCTACATTGTTTAAAAAAGAAACCGGAGTTACCGTAAGCGAATATGTCTCGTCACGTAAAATCGAAACTGCCAAAAACATGCTTCTTTACTCCGACTACACACCTGCACAGATTTCCCAGATTCTCGGCTATCCGTCACAGAGTTATTTTACCGAATGTTTCCGTAAAAGCGTAGGCACATCACCGGCTGCCTGGCGGCGAAAACCGGAAATATAAAAGACTTTGTGTATTCTGCACAATGAAAAATATATAATGTGTACAAATGAAACAAAAAAACATGTGCCCGAGCACAACACTGACATATGTGGTAAAATGGAAAAGCTTGATGAGCAAAAATTATAAAGGAGGAATTTACGAAAAATGCTCAGGAAATCAGAAGAAAGAAAAGCAATGCACAGAATTGCCCGCAGAGGCGTTGCCGTGCTCATTGCCACAATTGTTATGTCAACCAATTTGGGGGGGGTAAAACCGGCCTATTTGGGCACTGTTCAGGCTAAAGAAACCACTCTTGAAGATGAAGAAACGTTCACGTTGACAATTGATGAGAATGATGAGGAATCATTCGAAGAAACGACAGAATTAACAGAGGACGGAATTACAGAAAATGAAGGGGAGAATACTTTGGTATCGGATGAAGTATTTGAACCGGTTGAAGATGAAACGATTGAGACAGAGGACAGTTTGATAGCCGAGGAAGAAGTACTTGGCATACCGACATATCAGGGGAAACTTGATATTGAATCTGTCGGAAGCAGCAGTTACGCTATCCTGAACGGTTCAGGAATTGCTGATGACGGAGAGAGAACATATATGGCATTAAGTGATGGCATATATGCATCTGCAGGTAATACGAGTGTTATTATCTCAAATGATAAAGCCGAGAACCTTAATTACGGTAACGGCAGATTATATTATACTGTTGAATCAGATGAAGGCAGTATAGTTAAAGTGATTGATTTGGACAACAAAACGGAGCTTTACGAGATTCTTTTATCGGGATGCACCGTAAGACATATGTATTTGATAAATGATTCGGATTTACTTTTCTCAGCAGGCGGAAGGATTTTTATTTTAAATCCTGATAGCGGAAACTGTGAAGAATATGGCAATTACGAAGGAGTGTTCAGTTTCATACCGACAAAGAACGGAATCCTTTATGCCACCGGATCGTTATTTAATTATTCAATTTATGCGGAAGATAAATTCGTATCGAACGCATCGGATTATTATACTGATGATGAATATCTTTGTTATTCATTGAACGGTGAAGATTTTAATGTAAGCCTTGACAAGGTTTTCGCCAATGCAACCGGAGATATTGGTGATTATTCCGAAACGCCTTATGAAGTGATTGATTCGGAGACGTTTACCGAGGAACTTGAAGATGTCGTTCCTGCAGCGGAAGAAGAAAACGAAGAAACTGTTTGCGCTAAAGAAATCGTAAACGGTTCATCGTCTGAGAAGAAGACGGTTAAAATTGCGGTAGATATGTTTGCAGCTGAGAACGATGCTATGTCGAATAAAGTCTGCAACTTTACCAAAGAGGGGAATTATTACGTTCCGGAATTGTCGAGCATCCAGAAGGAAATTCAGGATAGGGCAAGAGAGGTATATGGTTATACATGGACGCCTCTTAAGAAGATTAAAGAATGGAATGCATCGACAGAAGAATATACAATGCCGGTTGATAAAGAGGGTAAAAAGGTAACCATGCATGGGGCACCCTATTGTCAGACAAATTATGGCGGAGTGAGGGTTCTCTACTCAATGACGATGGATGAATTCATGAAAGAAACCGTCAAGGATGACAGCAAACTTTACAGCACAAGTTCAGCAGGCTGGGTAGTTGCAGACACTGACAATGGGTTGAGGTATGGACCTTGGTATGGATTTGACTGCTCGATGTTTGCAAGTTATTGTGTAGGACTGGAAAAATCAGAGACTACTTCGAAAATTGCATCAAGTGTAAATTTCGTTAAAAAAGGAAATCAGGATTCAACCGATCCGGCAAAGTTGTATGAAGGAATAAAAGTAGGAGATGTTCTTAACAAGAAAGGCTCTCATGTAATTGTAATAACGGATATTCAGTATGATATATATGGTAAAATAGTTCAGATAGAGACTATTGAACAGACGGTTCCGTGCACTGTTAAAAAAGCATATGATTCTTTGGAAGATTTATACAAGAATAGGTATAAGAAAGATGATTCTACAGCATATACTAATAGTGACGATTTGGAGAAGTATTTCTTATACAGAAGCCTTCGCTCTGATAAAAATAATGTACCTTTATTCTCCATCGAAAAGCCTGCAGAGACCTGTTATGTAACAGAAACATATCAGCTTGAAGGATGCGGCCTTCCCAAGGCAACTATCACCTGGAAATCATCCGATACATCTGTCGCAACAGTAGACTCTTCAGGCAAGGTTACACCGAAGAAAACAGGAAAGGTAACCATAACAGCTACTGCAACAATCGAAGCAGCCGGAAAAGTATCCGCAAAGATAGAACTTAATATCAAGAATCCGGAAATAACGGAATGCACGCCCACTTCGCAAACTATATATACAGGCGATCATTTTGATATATCTGCCAAAGCAATGCCTGAAGGTGGAGTCTTTTCATATTCGTCATCCGATACTTCAATTGTCAAAGTTTCTTCGGATGGATATGTATCGGGACTGAAGGAAGGAAAAGCATCTGTTACAGTTAAATATACCAAGAATAAAAAATCTGGTTCGAAGAAAGTTACGGTAAATGTTAAGAAAAGAAGTATTACCTTAAGCGAAACTGCTAAGACGATGTATTACAAGCAGACGCTTCAACTTAAAGCTACTGTCAAACCGAATGATGCTCCGGTAAGCTGGACATCGTCAAACTCGAAGATAGTTACTGTCGATAGCACCGGAAAAGTAGAGATAATTAAGAATACATCTACAGCATCAGATTCTCCCGTTAAGATAACAGCCAAACTGTCGACCGGTGAGAAAGAAGTATGTAAAATTACGGTTAAGAAGCCTTCTGTTACATTAAGTAAGACATCTGCAACACTGTATTCAATCGGTCTTACAAATCTTGCTTTGACAGCAACAACAAAACCATCCGAAAGTTACGTGGAATGGAGTTCATCAAATCCTTCTGTAGCTTCAGTGGATTCATCCGGAAACGTTACTGCCAAATCAAAAGGAACCGCAACAATCAAAGCGAAGATGTATGTTTACGACAGTAATAAATCCCAAATAGACTGCGGAATTTCCAAGTCATGTAAAGTAACGGTAAACGATCCTTCAATAAGCCTTTCTAAAACTAAAATAACTGACTTATATGTTAATAAGACCAAAACACTTACTGCTACAGTAAAACCTTCAGGAACATCGGTTACATGGAGTTCGGATGATACATCTGTAGTTACTGTTGATTCATCGGGAAAACTGACAGGAAAAAGTAAAGGAAGTGCAAAAATAAAGGCAACTATATTTAAGGGAACCGCCAAAGAAAAATCAGCGACCTGTACAGTAACTGTTATTAATCCATCATTAAAACTGGATAAGAGTAAAGTAACTGTATACAGAGGATTTACTTCCACGATAAAAGCAACACCCAAGCCTGCGGCTACTGTTACTTATTCCAGTTCGGATACAAAAATTGCCACGGTTGATTCAACAGGCAAAATTAAGGGTAAGAAAAATGGAAGTGTAACAATTACTGTCTCAGCAAATGGTATTTCCAAGACATGTTCCGTGACGGTTAAAGATCCAGCACTTAATGTTACAAAAACAAGTGCGACTGTACTTATAGATGAAACTATAACTCTTAAGAAGGAAACAAAACCTTCAGGTGCAGCTGTAAACTGGAAAAGCTCAGACACTTCTATAGCAACGGTTGATTCAGAAGGAAAAGTAACCGGTAAGAAAGCAGGAACGGTAACGATAACCGCAACCCTTGAGAATGCTACGGATGTTAAAGATACATGTATAATAACCGTTAAACCTGTAATAGAGGTGGAAACAACGAGTGTAATGATTCAAAAGGGAAGCAGTAAGACGATAAAGGTTACATGCAATAGCGGTAATACTTTATCCTATTCTATAAGTAAATCAATGCCTTCCTCAGGTGTTGTTACGATAAAGAAAACATTAACAGGTGTAAAGATTACAGCAAAGAAAACGGGGACTGCAGTTGTTACTGTTAAAGCAGGAAGTAAAAAAGAAGAGATAACGGTTAACTGTTATCAGTAAGGAGTTTATATGAAGAAAGTAATAGCACAAACATTGTGTATAGCAGTCATTCTCGGGATGTTCTCCGGCTGTAACACAAATCTTCCTGAAAG
>JAKSSB010000134.1 GCA_024403285.1 Lachnospiraceae bacterium
AAAACGGAAGAAATAAATGAAAGATTAACATTGGTGTTCTATAAAAAAGATTAATTTACAACTTGTTTTTTACACATTGTGTAATTTAGTGTTTTCTGATATAATATACATATAGTGTAAATGGGAGGCGGAGATTAATGGAACAACTAACCGAATGTCAAATTGAAATAAAAAAGCTTCGTGAATCCACAGGAATGAATCGTAAAGAATTTTGTGAATGCTTTGATATCCCGTACAGAACAGTTACAGAGTGGGAAAGAGGAACTCGCAATGCGCCAGATTATGTCCTTAGACTTTTAGCATATTATATTCGAATGGAAAATATGGTGAAGGAAAAGGAGGAGAAACATGGCGAAGAATAGAATTATTACGGTTCAAGATATTCCTATCACAGTGTCAGAAGCCGGACTACATACATTTGGTTATGGTATGATTATGATCAAACCTTTATAGGGTAAAAGAAATTACAGAAGGGTATTACAGTATGAGAATAGAAACAGAAAGACTGATAATTACAGAATTTACAAAAGATATGGCACAGGTGGTTCACGAGAATTCACTCGACGAAGATAATCGCAGATTTGTACCGGATGAAGTATTTGAGACCGTGGATGAAGCGATGGAAACGATTGAATTTCTTATGAGCCGTTATGAGTCAGAAGACGGACCGTTCGTGTATCCGGTTCTTACGAAGACCGGCGATAACATCGGATATGTCCAGCTTGCACCAATCGAGGAAGGCTGGGAAATCGGTTATCACATTGCGAAGAAATATACCGGCAACGGTTACGCTACGGAAGCGGTCAGGACTTTTTTACACTTTATTGCGGGAAGAAAATCGCTTGATTCCGTATACGGAATATGCTTAAAAGAAAACGTGGCTTCGGTTAAAGTCATGGAGAAATGCGGCTTTGAGAATCTCTTCGTCGGAGTCGGCGACTATCAAGGCGAGTCTTGCGAAATCGTCAGAAACATTTGGAAAAATGACGGGAGAGAATAAAAAATGAGACTTATGGATGAAAATCCGGAAAAAGAATTGTTGGAGGTTTTTAACGATGGATATGCCTATCGGGCTTCGCTCCGCAATAGAGACTGCAGCAGCGGAGTTTAATTTTGCACAGTTGAAGGATGCGGCCCGGACTCTGACGGAACGCTACAAATCAGAGAGCGGTCAGGGTAAAAGACTTGTGACCAAAGAACTCGAAACGGCTGCGTATGCGGCAGTGAGAATGCCTGCGACATTCGGTGCGGTAAGCAGCGCACTTTCGTATGCGTTTGAATTGTTCGACGGTGAAATCGAAAGCGTACTCGATGTCGGCGCGGGAACGGGAGCGGCAAGTTTCGCAGCTCTTTCGGTTCTCGATACAGATCTTAAAATTACATGCATAGAGCGTGAACAGTCCATGATTGATTTCGGAAGAAAGATTGCTTCGTCGGATATCAGTTTCGCCAAAGCAAAATGGATTCAGAAAGATTTTTCGAAAGCGGAGATATCGGAGAAAGCCGATTTGGTTATTTCCTCATATGCGATGAACGAGTTAAGCGGAGAGGACAGAGAACGGCTTCTTAAACTTTTATGGAATGCTGCGGACAAGATGCTTTTAATTGTTGAACCGGGCACTCCGGTCGGATTTGAGCAGATAAGAAAGGCCAAAGAATTCTTAACGGCAGCAGGCGGATTTACGGTAGCGCCCTGCCCGGGGAATGAGGCATGTCCGATAGAAGGTGACAACTGGTGCCATTTCACCGCCAGGGTATCGCGAAGCAAACTTCACAAGATGCTCAAAGATGGTGATGTCCCGTATGAAGATGAGAAATTTTCTTATATTGCGGTTTCTAAAATTCCGTGCGCGACAGCTCCCAAAAGGGTTCTTCGTCACCCCGTAAAGGATCCCGGAAGAATTTCCCCCGAACTATGCCCCCGGGCCGGCCTTATAACGCAGACCGTTATGAAAAAAGAGAAAGATGCATTCAAAAAAGCGCGCAAGTTATCATGCGGAGATATGTTTGATGCTTAAGAACTGCAGATATCGTCCGAACATATGAAGAGACGGTACCCGTGGTTTTATTTCGTCATGACCGAATTTCGCTTCCAGCGTCCGCTTAAGTAATAACCCCAGGTTATTGTGCAACCGACCAGGAAGCCGAAAAGACCGTTCCACCAGATGATGCTTTCGCCGAAGAATGCAGTATTGCGAAACGCAAATGTAACGATGACTCTGACCGTCAGTGCACAGGTTGCGACAACGGTCGGAACGCTTCCGTGACCGGTGCCCTGGAAGACACCGAAGAGCGGAATATATGATGCAAGAATCAGGTTGACGAGAGAGATTGCACGAATGTGTGCCGTGCAGTATACGGTCGCCTGTTCGCTGATATTGAAAAGAGAAATAATCTGCCTGCAGAAAATAAAGGTGAGCGCAGCAATGACAACCGACATCGCAAAAGACATAGCGACGGCCTGCTGCGTTCCTTTTTTTACCCTGTCGGTCTTACCGGCTCCGATATTCTGTCCCGTGTAGGTTGCCATTGTGGTCTGAATGGCATTGCACGGAAGATTCAGATACATTTCAATTCTCTGACCGACGGTAAAAGACGAAGTCATTTCGGGGCCGCAGTCGTTGACGGCTCTCTGGATGAAAGAGAGTCCGGTTGCGACGATAACAAGCTGGAGCGCAATCGGGAATCCGACTGTGACGGTTTTGGCCGCATAAGACTTATTCCAGACATAATCTTTAATTCCGAAGCGGAAGATGGTGTAGCGCTTCCTCATGTAGATATATCCCGCAACAAACGACCCTCCCTGTGAAATCACGGTTGCAATAGCCGCTCCGGCAACATCCCAGTGAAAACCTGCAACGAAGAGAAAATCGAGCGCGGTGTTTAACACCGAGGAAATAAGTAGGAAGTAAAGCGTGGCGTTGCTGTCGCCGAGAGCACGGAGTATCGATGAGAAAATATTGTAACCGTACTGAAAAAGGAGCTGTTTTCATATTCGATGTGAAACTCCTTCTTACTTTATTCAAAAGTTCTGAAAAACGCTTAAACTAAAGTGTTTGTGCCTGTTTGCCGATATAAAAAGATACCTGGTATATTTTACACGTTTAAAGCACGGTGTCAATGTCGGAACCTATATATTTTTATTCTTCGGACAAATCATTGTAAAAGTAGAATAAAGATACCCCGCAAATAGACAATGAGCCTTATTTGTGGTAAAATATACGCATATTTTCTATGATGAATCGTACCGGTTAACTTATTTGCAATACAGTATTTTGAATGGACGGTGAAGCTTATGAAAAAAAAGAAAATCGCAGTTTTCGGACTCGGCTGGAGTTCGGAAATTTTTTACAAATATGCGGAAGGCCTCAGAGACGGATTGAAATCAATCTGTGCGGATATGTATGTTTTCCTTTCATATCCTTCCCGTAACGATTCTGTAGATTTTATTACGGGCGAACGCAATATTTTTGAACTTCCCAATCTGGAAGATTTTGATGCTGTGGCAATTTTTGGCAACAGCATGGACTTTGACAATATTTTTGAAGATATATGCGATAAATGTAAGAAGGTCGGTATTCCGACTATATGTACCGGCAGAGAACAGAACTTTTTTCATTCGGTTTTCTCGGACAACAAGGTCGGAAGTCTTGAACTGATAGAGCATTTATACGAGAAACACGGTGTAAGAAGTGTTCTTTTTATCGCAGGATCGAAAGATAATTATGATTCAAAAGAGCGACTTGAAACCGTATGTGAGTATATGAAATCCAAGGGATGTGAGATTCCGGAAGAGAATATCATATATTCCGACTGGGATTTCTACAATGCCGCAATGGGTCTTGAAAATTTCTTAAAGAGCGGTCATAAAATTCCCGACGCGGTTGTGGTGGCCAATGATACTCTGGCGATGGTAGTCTGTGACGTATTGTCGCGTAACAATCTTGATGTTCCGAAGGACATACTTCTTACCGGTTTTGATAACGAACAGCTCGCAAAGGCTTTCTATCCTTCGATTTCATCCGTCAACATGCAGTTTGATGAAATCGGAAGGCTGACGGGCGAATCACTTATCAGACTCATGAATAACGAAGATGTTCCGATGCGTCAGGTGGTTCCGAGCAGGTTTGTTCCTCTCGAGAGCTGCGGATGCGAAGAAACCGAAGAGGTGGTGGAACTTCGACATTATCAGTGTAAGAAGAACTTCCTGGAAGAGTCCCTTCAGCTTAGCATTGATAATAAGCTTTTCTCTATTGAACATGAACTTCAGAATGCAACCACATATGAAGAACTGAATGAATGTTTCGAGCGCGTTTTCATAGATACCTTCAGTTTCGAAGGTCAGAGCTTTTTCATATTACTCGATCCGAGATGCAGGGAGATAGCATATAATCCGGACAGAAATTTCAGAATTAAAGGCTATTCGGTTAAGATGGATCCCATTTTTGTAAGAAACAACGGGGAAGTGCTTCATCTCGATGTCTTTGACAGAAGGAAGATAATTCCCGTAAATACCGACGAAGATCCCAACAGAGTTTTTATTCTTTTACCCCTTCATGAGAATGAACGGGAATTCGGTTATATGATATTCTGCGAAGATTTGACGAAACTTGATAAGCTCGGTTACACCAGGAAGTATGTGGAACGTATGAATATCATACTGAGCAAGTTCTTCCAGAATCTTGTTAAACAGAATCTTTACGAGCGTGTCATGGAACTTTCGCAGACCGACGGACTTACGCATGTTAAGAACCGAAACGCTTACGAATTCCGTGAGAAGACTATTAATTCCAAACTGGGTAAAAGAACCAAATACAATTTCGCACTTGCTGTTTTCGATATCAATGACCTGAAGAAAGTCAATGATACGATGGGACATGATGAGGGCGATAAATATATTGTCAACTGCTGCATGCTTATCTGTAAGACGTTTAAGCACAGCGCGGTATACAGAATCGGCGGTGATGAATTTGTAGTTTATCTCGAGAATGAAGATTACGAGAATCGTGAAGACCTGATGATTGAGATGGATATCCAGATGAATGCACTAGCCGGCAAAGACATCGCGATGAATGAGAAAGTGTCCGTCGCGGGAGGCCTGGCAGTATACGATGAAGATACGGATGCCGTTCTGGCAGATGTATTCAAGAAGGCAGACAAATTGATGTACGAAAGAAAAATTTTTATGAAGAATCGTTCCGCACAGTAGCTCCACGGCACTGTGCGGTGCCTTTTGTAAAATTATATTAATTCAAGGAAGGGCATATAAAGATATACCGATGAAAAAAAAACTGAAACTGTTTTTAACATTTTTTAAAATCGGAGCGTTCACCTTCGGCGGCGGGTACGCAATGATACCGATTGTTCAGAAAGAAGTCGTAGACAAAGAAAAATGGCTTGAAAAGAACGATATACTTGATATTGTTGCCATTTCGGAATCCACGCCGGGACCGATAGCGGTTAACATGGCTACTTTTGTGGGCTACAGAGTGAGCGGCTTCTGGGGTGCGGCAGCAGCTACGTT
>JAKSSB010000135.1 GCA_024403285.1 Lachnospiraceae bacterium
ATTACATCGGAAAATACTCAAAAGTCAAAAATCGATGTAAATCTGGCAGGCGAAGGAGAATTATTACATCGGAAATTACTCAAAAGTTAAAAATCGATGTAAATCAAGCAGGTGAAGAAGAATTTATACATCGGAAATTACTCAAAAGTCAAAAATCGATGTAAATCTGGCAGGAGAAGAAGAATTATAACATCGGAAAAAGTATAATAAACAATTTTCGATGAAAAAAGAAAATAACAAATAAAAAAGCAAATAAAAAAAATAAAAAAGCAAATAAAAAGCAAATAGAAAAGGAAAAGTGTTGAAGTATGAAAAACAGAAAAACGAATCTTAACAGAAAATGCGCTAAATTCTGTGCGATTGCATTAGCTTGTGTGCTCACGGTTCTTTCGATTCCGAATCCGGAGAGCATATACGCTTCGGAGCCGGATGCCAACGAAGAAGCAAGTTATTCTTATGAAAATGCATCTGCTGATGTGGCGGACGATTCTGAGGAAGACGAATCTGCAAATCCCGGTGATGAAGGCGAATCGGGCACATCCAACGACGGTAAGAAAATCGACGGTAAGGAAATCGACGTAGAGGGAAACGTCGAAGAAGAAAACTGCGAAGAAGAAAACTCCGAAGACGAAATCCTTGAAGACGAAAACTCCGAAATAGAAATCTCCGAAGACGAAATCCTTGAAGAAGAAATTTCCGAAGACGAAAACTCCGAAGACGAAATCCTTGAAGACGAAATCTCCGAAGAAGAAATCTCCGAAGACGAAATCCTTGAAGAGGAAATCATCGTAGCGGGAGAGATGTTTATCTGCAATTCGAGCGCTTATTCTTTTACCGAAGAAATGGCTTCGGACAAAAGAGAACTCTCCGCAGAGCTTGGCGAATATAAGGAACTTGAAGAAGGACGCGACATTGCTGAAGGCGAGATTTTAATCAAAGCGCCCGATTATGAAACCGCTCTCAAATATGCGGCTTGTTTCAACGGAAAGCTTCTGAAATTCCGTCACGGAATTGCAACGGTCGAACTCAATGCCGATGAAACGCTGCCTCACGCTGAAGTTTACGACGCGTTATGTGCTTCGGCCAAATCGGATAACAGACTTCCGGCGGCATGGCCTAACACTATAAGTTACCTTACGAACGATCCTCTTGCGGACAAACTGGATGAATTTGAAAGATACCAGTGGTTTCATGATGTCCTTGGTTCGGAATATGCTCTTGAAAACGGATACAACGGCGACGGCGTCAAAGTAGCCGTTCTTGATACGGGCATCAGGACCGGACATGAAGATTTCGACTGGAGTGAAATCGAGGCAGTTTCGGTTACCGACGAGAACGATCCGGATGACTCTTTTACGCTTCTCGGAGGAGGACACGGAACAAATGTCTGCGGAATTATTAAAGGCGAATATGATAACGGGCTCGGCGGTCACGGAATCGCTCCGGAAGCGGATCTTTTATCGGTAAAAGTATTCTCACCCTATGATTCCGATTCGGATGATTCTTTTGATTCCGTCGGAGCTTATCTGGACGATGTTCTCGAGGGAATTAACCTCTGCATCGACAGGGGAGATGTTGATATTATTAACATGAGTCTCGGTTCCAACTCGCCTAACCCCCTTTACGAGGAAGTTATTGATTCTGCCTACGAATCGGGAATCACTGTTTTTGCGGCTGCAGGAAACGGAAATACGAATGCGGAAGAGTTTCCGGCAAGTTACAAACATGCTGTCAGCGTGGCAGCACTGAACAAAGACTGTAAGCGTACCGAGTTTTCAAATTACGGCCCGAAGGTGAGATATGCATTCCCCGGAGCAGAAATTTATTCAACGTATAATCAGAACGACTACGGGGACGTACCGGGTTTGACTTGCGACGGATATTCCTATATGGACGGTACCAGCCAGGCATCTCCGATGGCCGCCGCATGCGCCGCAGTAATTCTTGCGTCAATGGATTCCGAAGGTCTTTCCGGTCCGGCGAAAGTTGACGCACTGCTTAAGAAGATGGATTCATCCTGCGTCAGCACTTCGGAAAGCGGAATGGGTAAAGGATATGTGAACCTTACCAAAGCTTTCGGTCTTTCCAGAATGAGTGAGAAACCCAAGGCGCCTGTGGTTACAAAGAATCCGGGCGGAACTTACAAGGAACTTGAAATTGACGTATGTCTTTCCGCTCAGAAAGGAACGGATATTTATTACACGCTCGACGGCACGACTCCGAAGCTCAATTCGTTTAGATTTAACGCTTCGACCGTTAAACTTACTGCCTCGGACGGCAAAATAACTCTTCCGGTTCAGGAGAAAGTTGTTCTGAAGGCAATTGCGGTTAACGGCGCAGGTCTTTCAAGTCCTGTCCTGACACAGAAATATGTGTTCAAGGTAAAAGAAACAGATATTCGTATTTACGTAAAAGACGGAACAACTGTATCTTTGCCTGTCGGAATTTCAAAGGGAAGCAGCCTGCAGTTAGCGTATTCGCTTACTCCGGAGTTCGCCGAGAAAACAAAGATTAACTGGTCGGTAGATGAATTTGCCGCAGAGACCGGCATAAAAGTTTCTTCAAAAGGACTGGTAAGTATTCCGAAAAACTGTGTCCCCGATATTTACTCCGTTTATGCCGAAACAGCGAACGGAAACAAAACATCTCTGCCGATTGAAGTGCTTGATTCAATCGAATATACATTCTCTGGCCTTTCACTTGCCCCGGAACATGGTGAAACAACAGGAATTGTTTACGCAGACAGATCCAACTGCTTCGTTATCAGCGGTAAGAAAAAGATAAAAGGAGAAGAGACTTCCGAAGATGTCTGTTTCAGTGATTTCAGATGGTCGGTAAAAGAATCCGGAGTCAGCATATCGGTTAATACAGTATTGAATCTTAACCCTGCCGCTTCCGTTAAAAAAGTTACGGTTGTGGGAACACCGGTCTTTGGCGGCAAAAAAGTTTCTTTTACCTTTAAAACGATTATTCCTCTTGTGGGAATTCATTATAGCGTAGACGATAAAATTACGGTTTCCGCAGGAGGCAGTTATAAGCTTAATCATGTGGTTTTCCAACCGCAGAATGCCTCGAATAAATCTCTTGAATACAGCGTTTACCGGGACGATACCCCTGTCCCCGGCTTCAGTTTTAAGAAAAATGTGATGAAGGTGGCCGGAGATGTTGAAGAAGGCGTTTCCAATTTGGTAATTGTTTCGAAGGAAAACAGTATTATCACCTGTGAAAACGAATTTTACGTAAAAAATAAGAAAATCAAAAAGATTGAGATTGATTCCGAGAATATTCCGAAAACTCTTCTTCGAAATACCGGAGCATATTCAGTTTATGGCAGTCAATGCGCCATACATACAGAGATTGTATACAAGGACGGAAGCAAAGTATCTGTGGAAGATGCAATGAAACTTGTTTCCGTAGAATGCGACAGACCGGACATTATTGACGCCGCTTTGGGAATCACGACAAGCAATATCTATGTTGTTTTAAAAGCCGGTGCGGTTGCCTCAGGCAAAGCCAAAATTATGATTAAGAATCTGCAAACCGGCAAAGTTGTTAAATCTTTTACCGTTAAAGTTGTTAATCCGCCGTCGAACATGTATATCGTCCGTAAAAATGTTCCGGGAAGTTATCTGGCATATAACACAACCGCGGAATACAAGATTGTGTTCGAAGAGAAATACGGAAAAGTCGATAAGTCCTCTTATGACGTAACATGGCTTCTTTCGAAAGGCTGGGACATAGATTCCCCTTACAGCTTCGACGAATTGGGCGGATTTAAGATAATCGGAAAAGGTAAGGTAAAAGCGTGCAGCTTTGAAGCGATGCCTCTGGATGAAAACGGCGAGTATGATTATTTCTCTGACGACGATCAGTATGCAACAGCGCTGCTTTTTGCGAGAACTAATGACGGTACGAATTTATCATACTGCGTGAATGTTTTCGGAGATGATGCGATTAAGGAAATTTCGGTTGAGTCGAATGTCTTTTACACTAAGGAAGATCCCGATGAAAACGGAGACTGGGGTTACGGTGAAATGCTGCTTGGATTTACGCCGAAGCATAATTCCGAGGATTTGTACGGAATGATTTGTTCCGACGCTGCGGTTTCTGTTGATAAAAAGAGCGGTATGGCCGTGTCTTTTGAAGGATATGTTCCCGTAAATCCGAGATACATCGGAAAGGTTACATATTATCCGAATAAGGCCGGAAAGTACGAATTCACGATTAAGATGAACAACGGCGATGCGTATAAGAAAAAAATAAAGGTTAAAATTACGGATTCAATGATTAATCCGGATTAATATACTGGGGGTATGAAAAATGAAAGAGCAAAGACAAAGAGGCATCGGAGAAAATTGAAAAGTAACGGAAAGAAGAGTATAATTATGGGCGTAGTACGGCGAAGATGAAAAGGAGGGCGAAGAAACTATGACAAATAACGGTGAACCGAAGACACTTCTTACTTTTATCGGTCACGCGAGTGTGAAAATCACTGCCAAAGACGGTACGGTTCTTTATATCGATCCGTCTTATCCGGAGTACGATTATAAGAATAATCCGGCTGATATCATTCTCGTAACGCATGAACATGACGATCACCTGCCGAATCCCAAACTGAAGCTTAAAGACGGTGGTTTGAAGTTTACGAATCGTGAAGCACTCAGAAAGGGTTTGTACGGGACTGCTGAATTCGGAAGTTTTAAAATCGAGGCGGTTCCTGCGGCAAATTCCAATCACGGGATTGATTGTTGCGTAGGATATATTGTCACAGTTGACGGAATCAGCCTTTATCATGCCGGAGATACATCAAAGCTTGCTTCAATGGCTGAATTGAAAGACCGTAATCTTGATTATGCAATGTTCCCGATTGACGGAATCTACAACATGGATGCCGTTGAGGCTGCGGAATGTGCCGAAATAATCGGTGCGAAAGTCAATATTCCGATGCATGAGTTCGATAAAGAGGGAGAACCCCGCAAATCGGACAAGTTCAATCCTGAAGGACGCCTGGTTCTTGAATACGGAGAAACAATTGTTTTGGGAGAATAGTGTAAGGAGGATTAAGAGCTTGTATCAAAAGCTCCTTCGGTTAAGGTTACACTGAAAGGATCGATTGATTTGGCCAAGGTCGGAGAGTCATTCCAAAGATCGTCAACCTTAAAGAAAACAGCAATCAGACTTACCGAGAAATTTGCAAACGTAAACAGCAACTACAGCGTTGTGGGAATGCCTAAACTTGTCGGAGCATACGCAAATTACTTCGAAGTTGTATACGGTGATGACGGCTTCAAGTACATTCGTGTAAAGAACGGCTTTGAAGGCAGACTGAAGAAAGGCTTCACATACAAGCTGAAAGTCAAATATACACTTAAGATGGCTTCTTCATACAGTAACGACGATCTGGCGAAGAACGAAGGTGAAACGGTTGATATTTACAGCAGTGTAATAAAGATTAAGCGTGAACTACATCGGTAATTGAATTACCGAGCATCAGGTGCGCGCGGCTTACGC
>JAKSSB010000136.1 GCA_024403285.1 Lachnospiraceae bacterium
TCGCCAGACGTATTCTCTGGGCCTCGCCGCCCGAAAGAGATGCCGTTGCACGTGCCAGGGTAAGATAATCAAGTCCGACTTCCATAAGGAATCCGACCCTTGCTCTGATTTCTTTAAGGATCTGTCGTCCGATAATCTCCTGACGTGCGGTAAGCGGAGCTTCGTTTAAGAACTCATTGAGCTCGCTGACAGGCATATTGGTTATCTCATAAATATTCTTATCCCAGATAGTAACCGCAAGCGATGAAGGTTTAAGCCTCATTCCCTTACAGCACTGACACGGAGTTACGGACATAAACTTCTCGTACTCCTGCTTGGAATAATCCGAAGCAGTTTCTCTGTATCTTCTGTTGACATTCTTAATAAGTCCTTCAAATACTATCGGATATACTCCTCTGCCTCTCTGTCCTTCATAGTAGACATCTACAGAAACATTCGTACCGTTGATAATGATATCTTTGACTTTGTCGGTCAATTGATTGAAAGGTGTATCAAGAGAGAACTTGAACTTCTCTGCAAGTGCATTCAGAATCGCGTTGCTGAAGCTTCCTTTCTGTTTACTCGACTGCCAGCCCGAAACCTGAATTGCACCTTCGTTAATTGACATTGAATCGTCCGGAATCATAAGTTCCGGTGCGAATTCCATCATATATCCGAGACCGAAGCACTCGGGACATGCACCGAAAGGATTGTTAAAAGAGAAACTTCTCGGTTCAATTTCATCAATGCTTATCTCGCAGTCGGGGCAGGCAAAATTCTGTGAAAAATGAAGTTCCTCCCCACCGATGCAGTCTACGGTAAGCAGACCGTCCGACAGTTTAAGTACGTTGTCAATCGAACCCGATAAACGCGATAAAATTTCCGGCTTAACCACAAGTCTGTCGACAACTATGTCTATGTTGTGCTTAATGTTCTTATCGAGAGAAATCTCTTCCGACAGATCGTAAATACTTCCGTCGATTCGTACTCTTACATAACCGTTCTTAGCCGCTCTCTCAAGTATCTTCGAATGCTCTCCCTTTCTTCCCCTTACAACGGGTGAAAGCAGCTGAATCTTCGTTCCTTCCGGAAGTTCCATAATCCTGTCAGCCATCTCATCAACAGTCTGACGCTTAATTTCGCGACCGCAACCCGGGCAATGGGGCACACCGATTCTCGCATACAGAAGTCTGAAGTAATCGTAAATCTCCGTTACCGTTCCGACCGTCGATCTCGGGTTTCTGTTCGTCGATTTCTGGTCGATACTGATTGCCGGCGAAAGTCCCTCAATCTTCTCTACATTCGGTTTCTCCATCTGTCCGAGGAACTGCCTTGCGTAACTTGACAACGACTCCATATACCGTCTCTGTCCCTCGGCATAAATCGTATCAAACGCCAGTGACGATTTGCCCGATCCCGAAAGCCCGGTAAAAACAACGAATTTGTCCCTCGGTATATCGACATTAATATTCTTCAAATTGTGTTCTGCCGCTCCCCGAATCCTAATCAGACTGCTCGGAGCCATCATTTTCTCATTCATTTCTCTTTTTCCTGTTCCTTTAAAATCACTCATTTATTTCCAAATCCGCCGAGCCGTGCGTACATTTCACTTTCTTCAGGTATTTCCATTCGACGACACGTGCGTACAGTTTACTTTATTTGGGGGTTTTCCTCCCGAGCCGTGCGTACAGGTTACTTTATTAAGGATTTTTTCTCCCGAGCCGTGCGTACAGGTTACTTTATTTGGGTTTTTCCTCCCAAGCCGTGCGTACAGGTTACTTTATTCGGGCATTTTCGTTCTGCCGAGAGTGCGTACAGTTTACTTTCAAGGGTACTTTGCGGAGTGTCGGCACTTGAAAGCGTTTTTTGCTTTCTTAGTGCCGCTACAGGACGCAAGTAGCGAGAGCGTGCCCTGAAAGTAACTGTACGCACTCTCGGCTAGCACCCCCCCTAAAAGTAACCGTACGCACGCTCGGCTAGCCCCCCTAAAAGTAACCGTACGCACGCTCAGCTCGCAAACCCCGAAAGTAACTGTACGCACGCTCGGCTCGCAAACCCCGAAAGTAACCGTACGCACGCTCGTTTTAGTCGGTGGAGTTTTGTGCTTTGTACTTTTTAAGTTCGGTCATCTTGTCGCGAAGGATTGCCGCATTCTCGAAGTCGAGCTCGGCGGCTGCTTTACGCATGCTCTTCTCGACAGAGGCGATGAGCTTGTCGAGTTCGGCGGGACTCATGGATTCGGGATCCTTCTCCATGCGCTTCTCTTCCTTGGCAATCGACTTGCTGATGCTGATAAGATCACGAACCGCCTTCTTGATTGTCTGAGGCGTGATACCGTGTTCTTCATTGTAAGCTTCCTGAATGCTTCTTCTTCGGTTCGTCTCATCGATTGCAGTCTTCATCGAATCCGTAATCGTATCGGCATACATAACGACATGACCTTCCGCATTACGGGCGGCACGGCCGACAGTCTGAATAAGTGATGTCGCAGAACGAAGGAAGCCTTCCTTGTCCGCATCGAGAATCGCAACCAGACTGATCTCCGGTATGTCGAGTCCTTCCCGTAAAAGGTTGATTCCGACAAGCACGTCAAAAACATCCAGACGCATATCACGTATTATCTCCGCTCTCTCAAGCGTATCAATATCCGAATGAAGATATTTGACTCTGATATCCACTCCTTTGAGATATTCCGTCAAATCTTCCGCCATGTGTTTCGTAAGAGTCGTCACAAGTACCTTGTTGCCTGCGGCCGTCGTCTTCTTAATCTCGGCAACGAGGTCGTCAATCTGACCTTCCGTCGGGCGCACGTCAATCTTCGGATCAAGCAGACCGGTAGGTCTGATAATCTGCTCCGTACGCATTATCTCATGCGTCTTCTCGTATTCCGAAGGTGTCGCCGACACACACAAAAGCTGGTCGATATGTGCCTCGAATTCGCTGAAGCTCAAAGGTCTGTTGTCAAGCGCCGAGGGCAGTCTGAAACCGTAATCCACCAGTGTCGTCTTACGCGATCTGTCACCCGCATACATACCGCCTATCTGAGGAATCGTAATGTGCGACTCGTCTATAATCATCAGATAATCTTCGGTAAAAAAGTCGAGCAGGCAGTGCGGAGGTTCTCCCGGCCTGCCGCCGCTTAATACTCTCGAATAATTCTCGATTCCCGAACAGAATCCCGTTTCTCGAAGCATCTCGACATCGAATCCCGTTCTCTCGGCAATTCTCTGCGCCTCAATAAGTTTGTCCTCACTCTTGAAGAATGCAACTCTCTCTTTCATCTCGGCTTCAATTTCGTCACATGCTTTCAATATCTTCTCCGGTGCAACAACATAGTGCGAAGCGGGGAAAATCGCCACATGCTCGAGACTGTTGATTCTTCGTCCGGTAATCGGATCGACTTCCGTTATTCGGTCAATTTCGTCACCGAAAAATTCAACTCTTACATTGTATTGTCCGCCTTCCGCCGGTGCGATTTCCAGCACATCTCCGTGAACTCTGAAACTGCCTCGGTTCAAATCGAGATCGTTACGGTCATACTGCATCTGAATCAGTTCCCTGATTACCTCGTCTCTGCCCTTCGGCATTCCCGGTCGAAGTGAAACAACCATTCCCATGTAATCGTCCGGAGAACCCAGACCGTAAATACACGATACGGAAGCGACTACAATGACATCTCTCCTCTCGGTAAGAGAAGCCGTCGCGGAAAGTCTCAGCTTGTCGATTTCATCGTTGACCGACGAATCCTTCGCAATATATGTATCGCTCGAAGGCACATACGCCTCGGGCTGATAATAATCGTAATATGACACGAAATATTCCACCCTGTTCTCAGGGAAAAATTCCTTGAATTCCGAATAGAGCTGTGCGGCCAAAGTCTTATTGTGTGCAATGACAATCGTAGGCTTGTTCAATGCCTGAATAACATTCGCCATGGTAAAAGTCTTACCGGAGCCGGTAACACCTAAAAGCGTCTGAACCTGATTGCCCTTCTTAAAGCCTTCAGCCAGCGCTTTTATCGCTTCCGGCTGGTCTCCCGTCGGGCTGTATTCGGAATGTAAAATAAACTTATCCATATAAAAATCCTCATATCCGGATGCGAATCCGGCACCACATCCGCGAATGTTATTGTACTATATTTACAAAATATTGGCAATCAAAAAATCGAACATATTTTCTGTTTTTTGTTTTTCATGCGTTCCCGTACGATTCTTCGACAAAGTGAAAATAAAAACAGGATTAGTCATACATTAATGACTAATCCCGTTTCTTTTTATCCTTCATCGTCCACTTTCAGGTTTTCCGATATAAGGTAATTCCAATTCATCAAGAATTAATGACTAATTCTTCTCAGTTGACTCCCAAACGGCAGTCAGTTCAAGAATCTGTCCCTTTAATTCTTTTGACCATTTAATCTGTGCTTTGTTGGAATAAGTGTTTCCGGCGGCATCCTGCCAGCCTGCAAACTTATATCCGGCTTTCTTGTAAGCGTTGGCTTTAAGCTTTGTGTTTTTCTTCATGACAGTCTCAGTCATTTTACCGGTACCGCCGTTGGCATCATAAATAATAACATATGCTTTGTCATTATTCTTCTTCCAAACAGGGTAAAGCTTTACTTCTTTTAAGTTGGTCGCAGTAAGTTTGCTGACGGAAGAACCGGGGCCGTACGTCGTACCTTTTCCGTTTTCCTTGGTATTCCAGCCGCTGAAATGATATCCCTCTTTGGTATAAATATTCTCAGGGAGCAAAATCATATCGGAATACTTGGCCGTTAAAGTTTCATAATCATCTTTTCCTTCGGGCAGAACTCCCTTGCCCGGGCAAAGTCTCAGAGTATATTCGTTTTCAACCCACACAGCATTAAGCACAATATTTGCCTTGTTGGTATTCGTAAGATTCGATACACCTGCCTGACCGCTTGCATATTCATGGCCTTCTTCATCAACCCATCCGTCCGCAGTATATCCTTTTCTGGTAAAAGAATTCTTTCTCAAATTGAACTCTTTAAGACCTTTTACCGTCTGCTTCTTAACACTGCCTTTTCCGCCGTTTGCCTTGTATGTAACAGTGTACGTAATCTCGCTCCATACGGGGTAAAAATCAATGACTTCTCCGTCTTTTTCCGTGAGGTTTGTGACTTTCTCTCCGGCTTTGAACTTCTTGTTCTTACCGTTAATCTTGGCCGTCCATGCAGAAACGTAATAACCGTTGTTTACAAACTCGACATCCTTTGAGGCAAGAAGTGCTTTCTTCTTACTGTAGAAGAATTCTTCGTCTACAGTCTGATCGCTTTCCAGGCCGTCATGGAAACGTACCGTATAAGAATTAAGCTTCCATTTGGCG
>JAKSSB010000137.1 GCA_024403285.1 Lachnospiraceae bacterium
TTTGAGGAATTTCCGATGTATAAATTCTTCTTCGCCTGCTAGATGTACATCGATTTTTGACTTTTTAGTAATTTCCGATGTAAAAATTCTCCTTCACCTGCTTGATTTACATCGATTTTTGACTTTTTAGTATTTTCCGATGTAATACCGGGATAACCGACAGCAAAATCCAACAAGTCATTTCTATATGCTGTCGCCGGAAGAAACCTTCCCCTTTTTCTTCTTTCCTAACCCTGTCTTCAAAACAAGTGCAAACAAAACCGAACAAAGAACCGACATCGAAACCACCAAAACGGTCGACGCAGATTTGTCGGGCTTGAAGAATATCGTAACAAAAGTTCCTATGAAAAGACCGATTGTCGTTGCTCCGAATGCCACACCCGGAAGATTCGGAATCACCGAAAGTCCCATTCCGTAGGTAATTGCCATAGTCATCGAGAACATCATAACGCCGATAACCGACAGAAATGTATTATTGGCACCGAGAATCAGAAACGGTATACAGGCAAGCGCCGATACAACGCCAACATTTCCCGCGCCGAAACGGTCTGTCAGAATGCCGCCGAGCATTTTACCCGTCCCCATGAAGAAATAAAGCATCAGAAAATCGCCAAAACCTTCGCACCATGAAATCGGAATCGCATATCCGATATAACCTCTGACCGCGGTTATGACAATAACAAGCACAATAACAAGCACCGGAGAAGCCTTCGGTCTGCAGTAATCGAAAATCGGAAAAGATTCCTGTTCGCAATCGCATCTTTGTGATCTTTGTCTGAGAATTAAAACCAGAACTTCAAGAAGACCCACGGGAATTAACAGAAAGTAAGTACTGATTCCCAAGGTAAAAAAGAATTTGCCGAGAACGAGTCCGAATGAACCGCCGCCCACGAAAATCGCAGAAGGAGCTATGGCTCCTTTCGAATCCCTTACGGTCTCGATTGCTCCGTACTCATGCAGAATCGCATTTCCCAAAGCAAGCAGTACAACACCGATGATTACGGGCAGGGTTGTTTCAAAGGCAAACATAATAACGCTTAAGCCTAGCATTGCCACCGCTATGGAAGCTAAATCCACCTTGCGGAATTTTTGGATGAATAACCCGAAAAAAGCCTGCGGTACAAACGCAAGCGCATCAAACATAAGGGCTGTGAGACCGACTATCTCAATCGGCATTTTACAGCCCAGAAGTGAAAAACTCATTATTTCAACAAGGAAATGAACAAGCCAGTACAGAAGGCCCGTTTCAAGTCCATTACGGTTCATTCTTATCGGATTCATCATTTGTACCGGTAACATCGAGAATTCCGAAGTTACCTTCCTCGTAAAATTTCTTCGCTGCTTTTTTCTTGTTAACCGAATTAATGATGATTACAAGAACAACGACGATTGCGATAATTAAAAGCAAAACCGCACCTAAAATTCCAAGTTTGGTCATTAACTGATCCGACGCCGGAACATAATACTCTTCCAGATCGGCAGCATCAAAAATAAAGCCCACATTCATTCCCAACATATTCATATTCACTCCTTTTATATTTTACCCATATTCCTCACACGGTTATACGGGCAAATCACTTTCTTATATTTTCTGTATATCTGCAGTTCGGATATCCGGTACATCCGAGGAATTCACCGTATGCTCCGCTTCGAAGTTTAAGGAAGCTTCCGCACTTCGGGCATCTTTTAACCGACTGAGCTTCAGGTAAAGGATGCTCCATCTCTTCTGCGAGTTTCTCGAAAACCTGCCGGTTCACAATACAATCGTTCAAAGCCCTGTGCGCTCCGATTATCTCGACATGATAATACTCAGCGAGATCGGTCAGCGTCCTGTGAGAAAGCTTCGGAAGATAAGCATATGCGATGTCGAGCGTATCGATGTAATCGTTTCCGATAACCTTGCCGTAATACTCAAATATTTTAGCATACATAAATTTCATGTCAAACCTGTGAATATTGTGACCGACAAGCACATTGTCCCCGGCGAATTCGAGAAAAGCCGCAAGCGCCTTATCAAGTTTCGGCGCATCGGCAACCATTTTGTCGTCAATTCCCGTAAGATCCGTAATATGGTACGGAATCTTCCTTTCCGGATTGACAAGTGTCGAAAACTCAGCAACGACTTCGCGTTTTACAACCTTCAGCGCCGAGATTTCGATAATCGTATCGTTTTCGGGGGATAAGCCCGTTGTCTCGAGGTCGAAAAGGACATAATCCTCCACATATTCCGTTAATTTTCTGCCCGGTTTATCCTTTAACATTCAAAAACTCCTTTTCAACCTACTTTTCACCCGGCTAAACATTTTCATCTGCTAATGAGTCGTCGGGATTCTCCTCAATGACACCCGATTTCAAATCATGAATATCGTCCCAGCCTTCTACCTCAAATTCCCTCGTATCCGGATTATACTCGCTCATCAGCGACGCATCGGGAAGAACAATCACATGTGAAAATCCGTCCATTACACAGGTTACGGTTTCTTCCGGTCCCGGCGCATAACTGTCATCCGACAGGGTAAAACTTATCCTGCCGTCGATTACATAAACCCGGTCATATTCCAAATTATAGCCACCGGACGAAACGTCACTATGGAAAAACAGAATCTGATTACCAAGAAGTATATTCTCCAAATCATACATCCAGGGGAGCGATTCCAAATCGAGCCCGTAAGTATCCGAGAATTTGTGCAGTTCCTCCACGCTGCCGATAATGCAATAAATATCCTCGCCGAAGTATCCGTCATGCATATTGAAAATCTGCGTATCTTCCGAGTCGTAAGCAAACACCGTCGCCTCTCGCATCTGATTATTCATCACGTAATCATTGTAAACTGACGCAACATTTTCTTTGAATAATTCACAAAACTCATCGCACTCTTTGGAATCAAGACTTCCCTCATAATCGCCCGTTTGCGTCAATTCCTTAAGTTCGCCGTTCAGATTGGCTAAAAGACTTATCTCTCCGGCATCGTTAGCCACAGGCTCGGTAATGATTTCCCCGCTAACATCAATCTTAAGCATCTTCTTGTAAAGCTCATCCATTGCCTTGGAATCAACCTTCCCGATGGGAGTCCCGACGCTTTCGACGAATTCCAGCTTTGAAAGCAGATTCTCATCCGGAATCGGATTAAGTGCTCCCGAGAAGTCATAAAGGTAAATTTCTCCCGCCGCATTGACAAAAAATCCGACCTTGTAATACCCTTCCGCAAAGTTCACACCATCCTGAACCACAATAATCCCGCTTTCGGGAATACCGTATTTCTCACAAAGCGGACTGCTTTCTTCAATCCCGTCCTCCACACCTTCGTCCGGAACCTTGCCCGCTTCAGTTTTCGTGCATCCCGCAAACAATGCGATAACCAGCACTCCAATCAGGGTAAAAGAAATAATTTTCCTATTCATTTTTTGCAACATCCTTTCATCGTTTTCTTACAAAGAAACGATTCAAATCGGATTTTTTATTGATAAGGATAAGTATCATCAACGAGATGTCTCCGCGAAAGCTTTTCGTATCTTACAGACCACTCGTTCACGCAGGAAGTAACATATTGAGTGAACCACACATGACTAAAGTCACGTGCTTCCTGCTTCATGGGGCTTCGCCCCTGCGACCGCTGCACAGTTTTACTTCTGCGTCTTACATAATCTCCACAGGCGTTTAATATAACATCTCTATTATATTCGGTTCGGGCGGTTCCCGCCCTACCTTTATTACTGCCGATTAACGGCTCTTTCCTTTTTACGCTGTCTTGTTGATAAATACGCGGATTCCTTCATTCCTTATATTTATCGCGGCATTTATATCTCTGTTCATTATCATTCCACATTCGCAACGGTATGTTCTGATATTTATGCCCATACTATGCTTTCTTCCGCACTTTGAACATATCTGTGACGATGCATACCATTTGTCTACCTTCACAAGATGTTTTCCCATTTCCGAAAGCTTATACTCAAGCATATTTACAAACATCCCATACCCATTATCAAGCGTTGCCCGACCATTTCCAAATCCCTTATTGCTCATTGCCCTCATGTTTAGATCTTCCACGCATACTATGTCATATGTCTTGGCTATCGACAACGACTCCTTATGCAGAAAGTCTTTTCTCTGATTTGCTGTATGGCGGTGAAGCTTTGCTACTTTCTTCTGCTGTTTGTAATAATTATTGGAACCAACAACCTTATTCTTAAGTCCTCTCTGTCTCTTTGCAAGTATCTCCATACTTTTACGATAATATTTAGGACTTCCGCACACTCTTCCTTCCGAATTCATATACAGTCCATCAGATTTGTAATCAAGTCCGATTACTTTTTGTAAATCGTTCTTAACTTCCTTCTCAATCTTCTTCTCTATTTCATACAAAACAGAGCAGTAGAATGTTCCGTCATGTTCCTCTGTAACAGTAGCGGATTTTAATACCCAGTCTTTCCCTGCTTCTCTGTGTATTACTGCCTTCACTTCTCCAAGTTTCGGAAGACGTATGGAATTATTGCTGACTCTTATATTGTTATTGGTACAATTTGTAGTATATGACTTCTTGCTTTTCTTTTTACTTTTGAATCTCGGATATCCTCCGGTTTTATCAAAAAACTTTTGAAAGCCTGTATCAAGTGCAAATATCGTATTAGTAAGAGCAAACTTATCCACTTCCCTTAGCCATGGATTTTCTGCTTTCAGTTCTCTGTTACACCAGTTGTTCGCGTTTATCTTTGTAAGGTACTTCTCTCCGGCGTCATGACGTTTCTTATGAAGGTCAAGAACTGTGTTATATACATACCTGCAGCACCCAAAAGTCTTCTCCAGTTGTTCCTTCTGTTCACTATTCGGATATATCCTGTATCTGTAAGCCCTGTTCATTAATTCTTCTCTTTCTGGGACTCTATGTATTCCCGCACCATATCATAACTTCTGTCGCTTACCGTCACTATACAGTAGGACGGATTCCACAAGTGACCGCCACACAGTTTATCTTTCAGTTCAGGATGCATCATAAACAGTTTTCTTGCAGTATTACTGTCAAAACTGACCTTCTGTACTTAACGCACCACACGATATGATACTGAATCGAGTATACATACCCTCTACCATATGAAAGTTTTGAATTGTTGATGTTATATATTTTTCTGTCCATGTGATAATTATACCATATGCAGAGCGCAACGTAAACATATGTTCGATTATTCTATAAAAAATAAACTGCTTTACTCACGACTGAAGTCACAAGAATGCAGCAGTTTAATTATTCAAGCGCATTTTGCAGGATAAAAATATGCGCAGTTTCCGACTTGACAGAAGGCAGCATCGCATTCGTCAAAT
>JAKSSB010000138.1 GCA_024403285.1 Lachnospiraceae bacterium
ATCTTCCCCTATTGCCGCAGAAAGAGTATCAAGTCCGACCGGTCTTCCACCGAATTTATCGATAATTGTCATGAGGATTTTACGGTCTTCATTATCAAGTCCGAGTTTATCGACTTCCATCATATCAAGAGCATCGTTTGCAACGCTTTCGGTAATAACTCCGTCCGAGCAGACCATCGCATAATCACGCACTCTTTTAAGAATTCTGTTGGCAAGTCTGGGCGTTCCGCGGCTCCTTCTCGCCATTTCGAAAGCACCGTTTTCTTCAACCTTAACACCAAGTTTCACTGCGGAATTTCTGATAATCTGAGTGAGTTCTTCAGGCGTATAGAATTCAAGACGATGAATAAGTCCGAAACGGTCTCTTAACGGAGCTGAAAGCATTCCGGCTCTCGTAGTTGCGCCGACAAGCGTAAAATGCGGCAAATCAAGTCTGATGCTCTTCGCCGTCGGTCCTTCGCCTATCATAACATCGATTGCGAAATCCTCCATCGCCGGATAAAGCACTTCTTCAACCTGACGGTTAAGTCGATGAATTTCATCGATAAAAAGGATATCCCCTTCCGACAGATTGTTAAGAATCGCGGCTATATCTCCCGGCTTGTCAATTGCCGGTCCGGACGTAATCTTTACATTTACGCCCATCTCTTTGGCAATAATGCCGGCGAGAGTCGTTTTACCGAGTCCCGGAGGCCCGTATAAAAGAACATGATCGAGCGCATCGCCACGCATCTTCGCCGCATCAATAAAAATCGACATCGATTCCTTGATTTTCTCCTGGCCGATGTAATCTTTAAGGCGCTGCGGACGAAGCGATGTGTCCGTAACAATATCTTCTTCCTGTTTGGTGGTTTCTATAACTCTTTTCATCAAATTCTCCCGATAAAGGTAAAAGATTTAATCGAAACTCTTTTACAATGTAAAAATATTCTTCAGTCCAAGTTTTAAATATGTCTCCGAATCGGTTCCTTCCGGTACATCAGTAACCATCGAAACCGCTTTATATGCATTTGCTCTTGAATATCCGAGTGAAACAAGTGCATCGACCGCTTCCCTTTTGGCGGCCGAATCACAATCTGCGGAAGACGATGCATCCGCGGACAAGACATCTCCCATGGTAAAAGAATCAACTTTGTCCTTTAAATCAAGGATAATCCTCTGTGCGGTTTTCGCACCGATTCCGTTTGCCGACGAAAGAGTCTTCGAATCATTTGAAATAATAGCCAAAGCGGCCTGTTCAACACTCAGTATGGACAGAATATTCAGAGCGAATTTCGCTCCGACCCCGTTGACCGTTATGAGAAGTTTAAAAAAATCGAGTTCTATTTTGGTCAGGAAACCGTAAACGGAAATATCGTCTTCCCTGACAGCCGTGTGCGTATAAAGCTTCACGCTTTCGCCGACATTGAGTGAAGCTGCGGTGCTTTTACCCACGCAAATATTATATCCTATGTCATTAACGTCAATTATTACATTTTCATCGTCTTTGTCTGAAATAATTCCTTTAAAATGAGCAAACAATGCTAATCCCTCCGATTATCAGAATGTGTCCTGGTAAGTACCGGAATCAGAATGCGGGCAAGAAGTCCGATTAAAAGACCCGTAATCACTCCCGAAATAACAAGTACCGGCAGATAAAAAAGCAGATGCGGCACCTTCGTCACAAAAAGCGCCACAAGGAGTTGTCCGATATTATGACACACGCCGCCGCAAACGCTTACCGAAACAACGGAAAGCTTCTTAATTCTGTATAAAAGCACCATGATAAGAAAACTTAACAGTGCGCCGCTTAGCGAATATAAAAATGAATATAAATCCGTAAAAAGAATGCTGACAATAAGAATTCTAAGTATATTGACTGCAATTGCATCATACGGAGAATATTTGTAAAGAGCCAGTATTACAATCAGATTTGCAAGGCCGAGTTTGATTCCCGGAATACCGAAGTTAAACGGAATAAGCGCTTCCACATAAGAAAGAATAAGTGCAAGTGCAAGGAAAACTCCGCCGAATGCAATTCTGTAAGTTGTGTCAGTATGTTTGTGCATCAATCTCCGGTTCCTCTTTCGATTCAACCATAATCGTAACTCTGTGCGGAAGACAGCAAATCGTCTCTCCCGATTTATCAATCGCTTTGAAATGCATACAGTCTTTATTGGGACAATTTGCTTCGATAACGCTTGCCTGTCCGTCCTTAATCTGTAAAACATTAATAAAATCGCCGTTTTTAATTTCAACCACACGATCTTTTGAAAGGCTGTACGTTCCGTATTTTTCGCCGTCACAGGTAACGGTTACATATGCACCTCTTTTACCGAAAAAGAGGAAGCATGCAAGTGTAATAAATGATACGGAAAGCAATACGCCGATAATGATAAAATCAGCTTTTTTCATCGTTTAATTGTCCCCGTCGGAGCACTTAAGCATGGCAAGCGTTCCGGTTCTGGAAACCTCAACAATATTGAATTTATGAAGCATTTCAAGAAGCTTCGAAATTTTCTCCGGTGTATCACACATGTGAATAATCAAATGTGTGCTCGAAGCATCGACGATGTCAGCCTTTAACACTTCGCAAATCTCCATGATTTCTCTTCTGTCATTTCTGCCGTATTTAATCTTTAAAAGAATAACTTCACGAAGAATCGCATCTTCCTCGGGAAATGTTCTGACTTTGATGACGTCGAGTTTCTTATTTAACTGTTTCTCGATCTGCTCCATGTCACGTCCGGTTCCGGATGATGTAATCGTCATACTCGAAATGGTCGGATCCTGCGTTTCACCCACGGTAAGCGAATCAATATTAAAAGATCTTCTCGAGAATAAGCCGGCTACTTTGGAAAGTACACCGGAACGGTTCTCTACCCAAACGGAATAAACTCTTTTCAAAATAACGCCTCCTTACGAAACCATAAAAGCATCGGGATCGACTTTAACTTCAAATATTACAGGTCCTTCGGACGAAAGTGCTTCGTTTAATTTGCCGTCAAGTTCGTCCATATTGAGCGCGCGGACATATTTCATTTCATATGCGGCTGCTATATCTTCAAGTTTCGGATAATCTCCGAGATCGTACATCGTGTATCGGTTGGCATAGAACTCATGCTGATACTGCTTAATCATTCCGAGATTGTTATTGTTCATAACGATAATCTTTATATCGAGATGATTATACTTAATTGTGGCAAGTTCATTCATGAACATCTGAAAAGATCCGTCGCCGCAAACCGCTACAACTTCTCTGTTTCTTTTACCGAATTTGGCTCCTATAGCAGCGGGAATCGAATATCCCATCGTACCCATTCCGCCGCTGGTTAAGAATTTACCGTTCTTGGCAACGTAATTCGCGCAGGAATAAATCTGATTCTGGCCGACATCGGAAACATAAATCGCTTTTTCGGAAAGTTTCTCGCTTAACTTCGAAACGAAAGTTCTCGGATTAATAAATTTATCGGTGGATTCCTGCTCCGACAATTCTCTGGTTTTGGTATAACCTTTGAGAATATTAAGCCAGTCCGTGAAGTCAGCCGAACACTCAAGTTTGTTCAAATCAGCGAAAACATTCTTTGCATCACCGACGATAGGAATCGACGGGCCGGCATTTTTACCGATTTCGGCAGGATCGATATCAATATGAATAAGAATCTTATTCTGCGTAATCAAATCGGGCTGCTTAACCGCACGGTCAGCCACTCTCGCGCCGACCATAATCAGAACATCCGACTCGTTCATCGCCTTGTTCGCATATTTGCGTCCGTTATTGCCAACCATTCCGATGTACAGAGGATTGTCGCTTCTGCAAACACCGATTCCCATCATTGTCGAAACAATTGGAATACTGTACTTCTCGGCAAAAGAAATAACTTCTTTCTGTGCTCCCGAAGAAATTACACCGCCTCCGACACAAAGAATAGGCCTTTTGGCGGTTTCAAGCGTTGTGATAACTTTTTTAATCTGAACGGAATGACCTTTATATGTCGGTTTATATGTTCTTAAGGAAACTTTTTCAGGGTAAAAGAATTCTCCGCCGTCAGAAAGCTGTATATCGACCGGAATATCAATTAAAACAGGCCCTTTTCTTCCGGAATTTGCAATATAAAAAGCTTCTCGGAAGACTCTGGGAATATCCGAAGTTTTCTTGATTAAATAGCTGTATTTGACAAATGATTCGCAGGCTCCCGTGATATCGGCTTCCTGAAACATATCGCTTCCGATTTGTTCCGACTTAACCTGTCCTGTAATAACTACCATCGGAATACTGTCGGCAAAAGCCGTGGCTATTCCGGTAATAAGATTTGTGGCACCCGGGCCGGACGAAGCGACGCAGACACCGACTGTCGAAGCTGCCCTTGCATATCCGCTCGCACAGTGAGCCGAAGCCTGCTCGGTACGAACCAGGACGGGCTTAATTTCAGATTCTATAAGTTTATCAAAAAACGGGCATATTGAAACACCGGGATAACCGAAAACGTACTTAACATTCTCGTTCTCGAGTGCTTTAACCATCATTTCCGCACCGATCATTTATTTGTTCTCCTCTAAAATTGCATTAACAAGTTTAACACAGTCTGCGGCATCTTTAGAATAACCGTCTGCCTCTATGGATACGGCATATTCTTCGGTTGTCACTGCACCGCCGATTATTACTTTTGCTTTTAATCCGGCCTCTTTAGCCTTAATTACAACGTTTTTCATCTCCGTCATCGTCGTTGTCATAAGCGCTGACAAAGCGATTATGTCGGCATTGAATTCTCTTGCTTTCTCTATGATTACATCGGTATCGACGTCTTTACCCAGATCGATAACCCTGTATCCGCAGTTTTTAAGCATAAGCGCAACAAGATTCTTGCCTATGTCATGAATATCACCTTTAACAGTAGCTATAACAACAGGCGCTCCTGCTTCGGAAGACCCTTCTGTCTGTAAAAGAGGTTCAAGAATCTCAATAGAAGCTTTCATGGCATTTGCCGCAGAAATAAGCTGCGGAAGGAAGAATCTTCCTTCGTTGAAAAGATCTCCGACTTTGTTGATTGCCGGCATAAGAATATCATCAAGGCAGGCTTTGGGAGTAAAAAACTTAAGCGCTTCATTCGTAAGCTCGGTAATCTTATCAATATTGCCTTTGATAACTGCATTGAAAAGATTGTCAAATGCAGCCTTTGAATCATCTTTAACTTCAAGTCCTTTTGGGAAATTATTTCCCGTTGAATCA
>JAKSSB010000139.1 GCA_024403285.1 Lachnospiraceae bacterium
AAAGCGACTCAGAGAAAAGCTGGAAGGCATTTCTGACCAGTGGGAACTCAAGACAGTTTGGGGCGTTGGCTACAAGTTTGATGTTAAGAAATAATCTGAAGTTATTACGAAATTCTGAAAGTCCCGTTAATCGGGATATAAATTTAAGTCAAACGGGTGACGAATATGAATACTACATTTATTGCAGCATTTATGAGTTTAATCGGAGACCTTGGTCTTTTCCTTTTCGGAATGAAGACCATGAGTGAATCTATTGAGAAAGCGGCAGGTGCGAAACTCCGTAGCGTTCTTGAATTTTTTACCAAGAACAAATTTGCGGGGCTTGGCGTCGGTATTGTTTTTACCGCGATTATTCAGTCTTCGAGTGCATGTACCGCAATGGTTGTCAGCTTTGTAAACTCGGGACTTATGAACCTGTATCAGGCTGTCGGAGTTATTATGGGTGCCAACATCGGTACAACGGTTACTTCACAGCTCGTTTCACTTGATTTGTCACAGTTTGCACCGGTTATTCTTCTTATCGGTGTTATTCTTGTTATGTTCTTTAAAAAGCCGATTGTTAAGAAAATCGGTGAAGTCATTGTCGGATTCGGACTTCTTTTCCTCGGAATTTCGCTGATGAGTTCCGCAATGGGAGAGATAAAGACGAATGCTACGATTCAGAGTCTTTTCAGTTCTTTGAACAATCCGTTCCTTGCAATTTTAATCGGACTTGTCGTTACATCGATTTTCCAGAGCTCATCCGTTACCGTCAGCATCGTACTTATGCTTGCCGGACAGGGAATGCTTGATTTGTATATTTGTCCGTTCATTATTCTCGGATGTAATATGGGTGCCTGCTCAACCGCGCTTTTAACATCTCTTTCCGGTATGAAGGATGCGAAGAGAGCGGCTATGATTCATTTCCTGTTCAATGTTGTCGGTTCCGTTATCGTTTTTATACTGATGATGCTTTTCGGAGACCGGATTGTGGACGCGGTACTGAATTTCTCAAAGGGAAGTCCGGAACACTTCGTCGCAAACATGCATACATTTATCAAGGTTTTCCAGGTTTTGATTATCCTTCCGTTCTCATCGCTTCTGGTTAAGGCTACTTTCCTTGTAATTCCCGGAACGGATGTCAAAGTCGGATACCATGATAATTTCCAGCTTCAGTACATCGGATCGAAAGCGGTTTTCAATCCCGCAACGGCTGTTGTCGAAGTAATTAACGAGCTTGAAAGAATGGCTTCTCTTGCAAGCGATAACTTAAACAGAGCGATGAACTCGCTCGTTACGCTTGATGACGATGATATCAATGAAGTTTTCGAAGTGGAGAAGAATATAAATTTCCTTAATAAGGAGATTACGAATTATCTGGTTAAGCTTACGCAGTCTACGGTTCCAATCGAAGACCTTCAGTCAATCGGCGGATTGTTCCATGTTGTAAACGATATCGAGAGAATCGGCGATCATGCGACCAATATTGCGGAAGCCGCGCAGATGCGTAAAGAGAGAAATATTGATTTCTCCAAAGATGCATTTAATGAGCTGACTGTTATGATGAACCTTATTAATGAGAACATGCATCTTTGCATCGAAATGTTCACAAGGAAGAATGATGAGCATATCGAAGAAATTGCCGCACTTGAGGATAAGGTGGACGATATGGAACGTGAAATCCAGGAAGCACATGTCAAGAGGCTTACGAAGAATGAATGTACGCCGGAAGCCGGAATGCTTTTCTCGGATATCGTTTCCGGTCTTGAAAGAGTTTCAGACCATGCTACCAACATCGCTTATTCCGTTGAAAACAGCAAGGAATGATGCGATTGGTTTACATAATTGAAAACTTGTGATACAATATCTTTTGTATTTATTCAAATATCATGAGGATTATAAATGGACAGAAGAGTATTATGTGCCGTTTCGGCATTTTTCATAGGAACGTCCGTTATGACAACGGTACCGTTCAATACAATATATGCGACAGAGACTGTTGATGCCGCTTCGGAGAATACGGCTGATACGATAACTGCGCCCCCTGTTTCGAATACTTCTTTTTCTCTCGGAGCCGGTGTTGCTTCGGTTATAGAGAAAGCGGGAGATCCCGAGAGCATTTCTCCTGAGGAGATTGAGAACTTTGATTTCTGGGGATACAACAATATAGGAATCGCTCAGGTTGACAATCACCTGAATGTTCGTAACAATCCGAGCGAGGACGGCAAACGTGTCCGCAAAATGTCGAACAACGCAGCCTGCGAAATACTCGGAATCGAGGGAAACTGGGCGAAGATTAAATCCGGCGAGGTCGAAGGTTATGCCTGCACGGATTATCTTTTAACCGGAATGGAAGCGGTTAAGAAAGGCCATGAAGTTGTTTCTGCCGTTGCGGTGGTTAAAGCCGACGCACTCAATGTTCGTTCGGAGCCCAACACGGACTGCTCCATAGTATCGACGATACCGAACGGAGAGGAACTTGAATTCAATCAGATTCTCGACAACGGCTGGGTTGAACTTACGATTGATGAAGATACTGTTTATGTTTCTCAGGATTATGTTTCCATCGAAGAGAAACTTTCAACCGCGATTACAATGACGGAGCTCCTCTACGGAGAGGGCGTATCCGATGTCAGAGTTGATTTGTGCCAGTATGCTCAGGAGTTTATCGGAAATCCTTATGTCTGGGGCGGCACATCGCTTACAAAGGGTACCGACTGCTCGGGATTTACGATGAGCATATACAAGAAGTACGGTATTAAACTTCCTCATCATGCCGCAAGTCAGGCCAAGATGGGTACCAAAGTTTCACTTGATAACTTAAGACCGGGAGACCTTGTATTCTACGGTTCAAAGAAGAGCATCAACCACGTTGCAATCTATATCGGAAACGGTCAGGTTTGCCATGCTTCATCTCCGAAAACCGGAATCAAGATTTCGAAACTGTATTACAGATCGCCGGTTTGTGCAAGAAGTTATCTGCCGAATTAAGAAAATTTTTACGATTGTTATGCGTTTATTATTGAAACGTATAATTATAAAAAATGCTTGACGATAGCACGTTCGTTGTGGTATTCTGTTCAAGTATGGAAACCGTTACCGGGGCTTTTGGACACTCCGACCGGGTACTCAGTAACGGTCAATTTAATATTCAGGAGGAAATTACAATGATTTCAAAAGAAAAGAAACAGGCTATTATCGCTGAGTACGCAAGAAGCGAAGGCGACACAGGTTCACCTGAAGTTCAGGTTGCAGTACTTACAGCAAGAATTAAGGAACTTACAGAGCATATGAAAGCTAATCCCAAGGATTATCATTCGGGAAGAGGTCTTCTTATGTTAGTAGGTCAGAGACGTGGTTTACTTGATTACCTCAAGAAGACAGACATCGAAAGATATCGTTCTCTTATCGAGAGACTCGGACTCAGAAAGTAATTGCTTTTTCGAGGCGGACAGTATTGTCCGCCTCATATTGTTGTAAAAAACAGAAGTCGCTTCCGAGACCACTGCAGGAAATACAACAAATTTTAATGTTTTTTGTGTTGCATGCAGTAGTTTCGGCACTTCTGTTTTTATATAAAAATTTTAATTAGAAGGAGAAGTGTTATGTACAAAACATTCAGTATGGAACTTGCAGGACGTACTCTTTCCGTAGATGTCGGCAGAGTATCCGCACAGGCTAACGGTGCAGCATTTATGCATTACGGCAACACTGTTGTTCTTTCAACAGCTACAGCATCGGAGAAACCCAGAGACGGAATCGATTTCTTCCCTCTCAGTGTTGAATATGAAGAGAAACTTTACTCGGTAGGCAAAATCCCCGGAGGTTTCAACAAGCGTGAAGGTAAGGCAAGTGAGAATGCTATTCTTACAAGCCGTGTTATCGACAGACCCATGCGTCCTCTTTTCCCGAAGGATTATCGTAACGATGTTACATTGAACAACCTCGTAATGAGCGTTGATCCCGAGTGCCGTCCCGAGCTTGTTGCTATGCTTGGTTCAGCTATCGCAACATCAATTTCTGACATTCCTTTCTGCGGCCCCTGCGCTACAACTCAGATCGGTCTTGTTAACGGCGAATTCATCGTTAACCCCAATCAGGAACAGTGGAAGAACGGCGATATGCAGTTAACCGTTGCTTCAACAAGCGAGAAGGTTATCATGATCGAAGCAGGTGCTAACGAAATTCCCGAAGCCAAGATGATCGAAGCTATCTACATGGCTCATGATGTTAACCAGAAGATTATCGCATGGATTAACGAAATCGTCGCAGAAGTAGGCAAGAAGAAACATGAGTACGAGAGCTGCGCAGTTCCCGAAGAACTTTTCGCCAAGATGAAAGAAATCGTAACTCCCGAAGAAATGGAAGTTGCAGTATTCACAGACGAGAAGCAGAAGAGAGAAGACAATATCAGAGTTATCACAGAGAAACTTGAAGAAGCTTTCGCAGATAACGAAGAGTGGCTTGCTATTCTCGGCGAAGCAATTTATCAGTATGAGAAGAAGACTGTAAGAAAGATGATTCTTAAAGATCAGAAGCGTCCCGACGGTCGTGCAATTACACAGATTCGTCCTCTTGCAGCTGAAGTTGATATTATTCCCAGAGTTCACGGTTCATCAATGTTCACCCGTGGACAGACACAGATTTGCGATGTATGTACACTCGCACCTCTGTCAGAAGTTCAGAAGATTGACGGTCTTGATGACAACGAGACATATAAGAGATACATTCACCACTATAATTTCCCTGCATACTCTGTAGGTGAGACTAAGGTTTCAAGAGGTCCCGGACGTCGTGAAATCGGTCACGGTGCTCTTGCTGAGCGTGCTCTTATCCCCGTACTTCCTTCAGAGGAAGAGTTCCCTTATGCAATCCGTTGCGTATCGGAGACATTTGAGTCAAACGGTTCAACATCAATGGCTTCAACCTGTGCTTCATGTATGTCACTTATGGCTGCAGGTGTTCCCATTAAGAAGATGGTTGCAGGTATTTCCTGTGGTCTTGTAACAGGCGAGACAGATGATGATTTCATCCTTCTTACCGATATCCAGGGACTTGAAGATTTCTTCGGTGATATGGACTTTAAGGTAACAGGTACAACAGACGGTATCACAGCTATTCAGATGG
>JAKSSB010000014.1 GCA_024403285.1 Lachnospiraceae bacterium
AATCGGAGCTGGAAACGAGATTAACTTCAAAAACCTCCTGACCGCGGTGCGCACGGGCAAATCCGCCGGTCTCGATGTTACGCTTGACGAAAGCTTCGGCGCGAAAATAAACGAAGCGGGATATAAATTCAGCATTTCGGATCAGATTCTTAAAGGCTTCACGGAGCTGGTAACCGATGACGAACTTCTTTCGGGCTCGGTAAAAGAAAAACTGAACGATTTGCGGGAATCTCTCACCGGCAGGGAAGAGGCGGCCGAAGAGCTTATGCACTACCACGAGCCGGTAACACCCGACAATCTCGCGGCATTCGGTGCAATTCTTGAAAATTCAGCCGCAGAGAGTCCGTGGGAGACATTAAGAGGTGCGGCAGGCGGCAGAACAACCGCGGCAGATGCGTCGGATAAGAATAAGAAGGCTGAGTCAGATGAAACGCAAGGCGGTAACGTATCGAATGCGGGCGGCGAAATCGGCGCATTTGAAGAGGCGCTGGCCGGTTTGAGAGAATCTTTTACCGATAAAGAATCGGTTATGGAAGGCTTTAAGAAAGCGGTATCGGCGGCAGAGGACGTTGTGGCCGGAACAGTCGACAGGGATGGCGTTACGAGGCTCGATATCAGGGCGGCAGCATCGGCGTTCAAGCAGATTCGCCTGATGGGCAGGCTTTCTTCGGAAGAAAATTACGAAGTTCCGGTTAATCTGGAAGGCAAACTTACCGGAATGAGAGTCAAAATTCTCCACAAAACAGAGGGCGCCGGCAATGTGATGACGACGCTTGCCACGGAGAAATTCGGCGAGATTATGGCACAGTTCTCGTTGAGGGACGGCGAGGTCGACGGAATTATCGCCGGCAGCAGTGAAAGCGGCCTGAAAGCGATGGAAGAAAACATCGCGCTGAAGGATGCGCTTGCAGACGCAGGTTTTGAAACGGGCGAGATTCGGTATATATATTCGGAAACGCTCGACACGGGTGTCTTTTACCGGTCTCACACCGGCAATGACAAAGTGACAACGAAGGATCTTTACAAACTTGCCGGCGCGTTAATCGGAGCGGTAAACGAGGCCTGAAGGTCATAAGAAGTCGAAACGTCCGTAAAGAAGGTTTGCGCAGACGGCATAACGGGCGGATTGAGTGATAAAAACAAATTCGGATTGAGTGATAAAAACAAATTCGGGGCGGCGCGGCATAAAGGATATGCCGGTTTTATCCGATAAAGAGAGTAACCGCAGTGAAAAAGGAATTTCCTGCATTACAAAACGCCGGTTCGGGAACGGATTCCCGGCGACGCGGGTCAGGACAGGTAAGAATTATGAGAGTATCGACAAATATTTCCGCACTTACTGCGAACAGTACATTAAAGAAAACAGACAACAGGCTCGCACAGTCTATCGAGCGTCTTTCTTCGGGATATAAAGTAAATCACGCTAAGGACAATCCCGCAGGTCTTGCTATTTCCAAGAGAATGATGGCACAGATAAAAGGTATTTCCATCGCCGGTGACAACGCCAGCGAGGCAGTTTCGATTGTCGAAACCGCTGACGGCGCACTTGCCGAGATTCATGACATTCTTCACAGAATGACGGAGCTTTCGGTTGAGGCCGCAAACGGCACGAAAACTACCGACGACAGAAAATACATCGACGCCGAAATCCAGCAGCTTAAGGACGAAATTAACCGAATCGCCGACACATCCGAGTTCAACGGCAAGAAAATATTGAACGGCGACTTCGATTTGAAGGCATATTCGAGCGATCCCGCAATTTCCGTTATGTATTATTCGGACGATGTTCCGGTTAAAAAATACGAAATCACGGGTGCAAGTCTTACTACGGACGCCGACGGAAACACAATCGTCGACAAGAGTTCCATCGCACTTCTTACGGACGGAAGCGATAACGCTTTCCCGGATGATGCAACCGTGACCGATGTAAAAGGAACCGTAGCAACAATCAAGGCTTCGGGCGGATTTGAGATGAAGATTGATGTCAAAGGGGCTACGAGCGGTGCGACAATCGATGTTACCGGAATCGGTGCGATGAGAATGCAAATCGGTGCGAACGAAGGACAGGTCCTTGAAATCAGAGTTCCCGAGATTTCACTGAAAATCATGGGACTTACCGATATGAACGTAACGACAACGGAAGATGCGAGCGAGGCAATCGATGCCATTGAGGAAGCCCTCAATTATGTATCGCTTTCAAGGGCAAGGCTCGGTGCATATCAGAACAGACTTGAGAATGCCGAGGACAGTCTTGATCTGACCGAGGAGAATCTGACCAAGTCGTATTCGAGAATCATGGATGTCGACATGGCTGAAGAGATGACGAATTACACGACGCAGAGCGTTCTTTCACAGGCCGGAACGCAGATGCTTGCACAGGCCAACGAGAGGCCGCAGCAGGTGCTTCAGCTTCTTCAGTAGTTAACGGGTTTGGATTCTGACCGGAGGCGGATGATATGACAGAGGACAAAAAGAAATCTTTTACCCTGAGAATCTCACAGGCGAACAAGAGCGAGATGATAGTGATTCTCTATGAGATGCTCTCGGAGTACGTTGAAGACGCGAAAAACGCGATAGATTGCGGAGACCGCATTAATATCAGGGAGAATATACGAAGCGCGAGAAAATGTCTCGAGGAACTTATCGGATCGATTAATTTCGAGTACGAGCCGGCGGGCGCGTTAATGAGACTTTACATGTATGTAAACCGCGAGCTTCTGAAGGCGGAACGGTGCAAGGACAGGGAATGTCTTGACCATGTAATGAAGGTGATTGTTCCGCTTACGAATGCGTATAAGGAAGTGGCCGCGGGTGACGATTCCGGGCCGGTTATGGAGAATACGCAGACCGTGGTTGCGGGGCTCACGTACGGGCCGGGTTCGATATCGGAGGACATGACCGATTCGGGCGGCAGCAGAGGTTTTTATGTATAAATCCCGATTGATTTATTGATTGTATCTTTGTGGAAGAGTACAATATCGGTTTTGTACTTTTCCACAAATTTTTTTTGTGGTAGGATATATGTGTCAGGAAATGTTTTTTACCGAAACTGATAAGGTGAAGGTATTGAAGAAACGGAGGATAATTAAGTGAGCAGCACCGAAGACAACACAGTAATGACAGTAAAAGAGCCCAATCCCGATTTTGAGGCTAAAAAGGCAGAGATAATAGAGAAGAAGGAAGCGGTTATCGCAGAACTTAAGGAAATAACCCCGTCGACTTCGAATATGGTTGCGAAAGTCAAGGAACTCAGATCGCGCCTTTATGACTGCGGTTCGTGCGGACATGAGGACAACGTTCGTCTTCTGAACGATTTCAACGAAGTTGCGGATGCGCTTTTCAACGGACGCAAGGAAATCTGGGACGGATATGTTTCGCAGAAGGAAGAGCTTATCGCCGAAGCTGAGAAGCTTTCGGAAAGAACGGATTACAAGCCGGCCAAGGAAGAACTTAAGGCACTTCTGGAGAAATGGAAACAGGTTCCGAGGACTTCAAAAGAGCAGGACAACGCCCTCTGGGAGCGTTTCAATGCGGCTTCGAACAAGCTTTACGACAATGCCCGCAAGGATTATGAGCAGAAAAGACATGTCCTTGTGGAAGCCAAGAACAAGAAAGAATATATCATCGCCAAAGCGGAACGGCTTATTTTCTCGCCGAGCCTTACGGCAGCAGATGATATGAAGCGTTTGTCCGAGGAATTCTATGCAGCCGGAAACGCAGGCAAGGACAATCAGGCGTTAAAAGAGAAATTCGCTTTCGTTAAAGACCGTTTCTATGCGGCAAGGCGATAGATATACACTTTGAGTATTGGAATTTGTGGAAAAGTGCGGCAATGATTTAGCACTTTTTCACAAATTTTTTGTTTTAAGGAAAAAACGGTTTACAACCGGAAATAGTGTGTTAAAATCTAAATTGCTTCATCGCTCGTGGAGGAGCGATTCTAAATGCGTAATGCATTCTTTATAAATGTCACAGACTTCTCATCGAAGTCAATTTTTCAATTCTATTCTATGTGGAGAGTATAGTTATAATTTTTGTGCAATTAAGGGGGCTTTTGTCATTTTAATTCTGTTTCTGTTGCTCATTTTCGCGGTTTTCGCGGATATGACCACTGATCGTGTGCCCAATTTTCTTATCGTTTCGGGCATTCTTGGGGGAATTTTATACCAATTTTTCATAATCGGAAACTGCCGGCCGCTTGAAATTCTATGGAGTGCGGCGATTCCGGTGCTTGTTCTCTTTCCTTTGTTTGCTTTTCGGGCAATGGGAGCGGGAGATTTGAAACTTCTTGCGATGACGGGAGTGTTCCTGTCGCCGGGGGATTCTTTTAAGACGCTCATTTTTGCCCTGGTGGCGGGAGCTCTCATCGGCCTGGGGAAGATGCTGTTTTTCGGGAATTTCATCGACCGGTTCAGGTATTTCGGGAGGTTTGCGAAGAAGTTTGCCGAAGCTTTCGGAAGGAAGCAGCTTCGGGAAATGATCGTTAAAGACGGTGAAAATCCCGGATATATGTCTTTTACCGGGGATAAAGACAAGAAGAAGGCAGAAATACATTTTACGGTACCGATTCTGATCGCGGCGGTACTGGTTACAGGGGGGTTTGTTTAATGGTGCGACCGATTCTTGCGATTCTCGACAACAACGAGGATTATCTTACGAGGCTGCGAGACAGCTTAGAGCGGAGGAATATTCTTCCATTCACAATTTCGGTTTTCTCGGATACGAGGAAATTCAGGGATTACAGATGCCGATGCAAGGTTGATGTCTGTCTGGTAACGGAAGAAATGAAGGATAAGATCAGGCCGGAAGAAAGTATCAGGTTACTTGTGTTAAGCGAAGAAAGGGGAAATGAAGGAGATGGCAGAATTTTCAGATACTGCAGTGTGGAAACTCTGGCGGAGAAGATTCTGAAAGAAATCGGGATTTCGCCGGAGCGCTGTTTGGAGAATAACGGCGAGAAGGACGGACTTATAGCCGTATACTCGCCTCTCGGACGGTGTCTTAAAACTTCGTTTGCGCTTGTACTCGGGCAGATTCTGGCCCGAAGCAGGAAGGTTCTTTATCTGAATTTTGAAAGTTACTCGGGGTTTTCGTCCGTTATGGGGCGGGAGATGTCGCCGGATATGTCGGATCTGATTTACTGTTTCAAGAATCTTGAAGATGAGTTCGATGCAAAATTCGATGAAATCTGTCAGAGTGTCAACGGTCTGGATTTCATCCCGCCGGCGATGTTTTTTACGGATATTTACGGGCTTACCGAGGAAGAATGGATGGCGTTTATCGAACGAATCAGGGCAAGGGGCAGGTACGATTACATTATTCTTGATTTGTCGGACTATGTTCACGGACTTTTCGAACTGCTTCGCAAATGCGGGCATGTCTACATGATGGAACGTAAGGACGGAGTTGCGCTTGCGAAGATCAGCCAGTATGAGGAGATGCTTAAGGCGATGAACAGGGTGGATATTCTTGAGAAAACGCGGAAATTCAATTTTCCCGTGTTCAAGAAACTGCCGGCGGAAGCGGACAAACTTCTGTATTCGGAGCTGGCGGATTACGTCAAGAAGATTGTTAAGGAAGATTTTACGAATCGGTAGTGTATAAGGGGTTATATGTGATATGACAGACAATCGTGAAGAGATTAGGAAGAATTTAATCGCTGAAGTCCGGTTTAAGATTGATTCGGACAGGGATGTTCCGGACGACGAGATTAAGAGGATTATTGCGCGTGAAGTGGCCGGGCTGAGGCTTGATAGGCGTCTGTCGCTTCAGGAGAGGGAAAGGCTTTCAAAGGAAGTATACGATGCCATCAGGAAAATGGACATTCTCCAGGATATGCTCGAAGACAGCGATATTACGGAGATTATGATTAACGGATACGACAATATTTTCGTGGAAAGATGCGGAAAAGTCGAGAAGTCGGAAGTGCGATTCGATTCGGAAAGCAAACTGGAAGACGTAATTCAGAAGATTGTCGCAGGCTGCAACAGGACTGTGAACGGCAGGAATCCGATAGCCGATGCCAGACTTTCGGGCGGCGAGAGAGTGAATATCGTGCTCTCCCCGCCGGCGCTTGACGGAGCTGTCATTACAATAAGACGATTCCCGGATGAAGTATACAGTCTCGACGATCTGGTTGCGAAGGAGACACTGACATCCGAAGCGGCCGAATTCCTTAGAAAGGCGGTTTATTACGGTTACAACATTTATATTTCCGGCGGAACCTCATCGGGCAAAACCACGCTCTTAAATGCCCTTGCGGCCTGTATCCCCGCGGATTCGAGAGTGATTACAATCGAAGACAGCGCCGAATTGCGCATAAAAGGAATTCCGAATCTTGTCAGACTCGAAACGAGGAATTCGACTGCAGACGGATGCAATGAAATCACAATCAGGGATCTGATCAAAAGTGCTTTGAGAATGAGGCCGGACCGAATTATCGTCGGGGAAACCCGTGGCGCGGAAGCTTTGGATATGCTTCAGGCCATGAATACAGGTCACGACGGAAGTCTTTCCACAGGTCATGCCAATTCGGCATCGGATATGCTTCTTCGAATCGAAACCATGGTTTTGATGGGAAGTGACCTCCCTATCGGAGCCATCAGAAGACAGATTGCGTCGGGCGTGGATTTAATAGTGCATCTCGACAGACTGAGAAATCACAAGCGTTACGTTACGCAGATTGTCGAACTTTGCGGGATGAACGGTGAAGACATCGTGCTTAAGGAGATTTTCGGCGGAGAATTTGACGGAGGCGGTTTCAGACTGATTAAGACGGGAAAGTTAAGCGATACACGAAAATGGATTGCGGGAGGCGGAGAAGAGGATGAATTATGACAAATATTCCTTCAGTGTTAAAGAAACGATTCGGTACAGTGCACTGTGGATAGCGATTTGCGCCTGTCTGGCATTCTTCTTTTACCGGTCATATATTGCATTTGCGCTGTTTCTGTGCGGCTTTCCGTTGTATGCGAAGTACATTAAGCGAATCCGGATTGCGAAACGCAAAGCTGAGCTTTCCGACAGGTTTGTGGATTCGATAAGGTCGGTGTCCGGAAATCTGGAATCCGGGAATTCGGTTGAGAATGCGTTTGCGGGAGCTTACAGGGATATGATTTCGCTGTACGGCGAGAAGGATCCCATCTGCGCGGAACTTCGCAAGATTATCCGCGGCCTTGACAATAACTGCGTTCTGGAGGAGCTGCTTTCGGATTTTGCCGCCAGAAGCGGAGTTAAAGAAATACGCGATTTCGCGGATATTTTCGCAATCGGTAAAAGAACCGGAGGATCTCTTCGCGAGATTATGGCGGATTATGTGACAATCACGAAAAATAAAAACGAAATCCGGTCCGAACTGAAAATTCAGATAGAAGCGGCGGCCTTCGAGCACAGAATAATGTGCGTGGTTCCGTTTGGAATTCTTCTGTATGTGGGCGGAACGAATCGTGGTTATTTTGACGGTCTGTACCACAATTTTACCGGAATTGCTTTTATGACGGTTTGTCTGGCCGTATATATCACGGCGTTTCTATGGGGATCAAAGATTACGGAAATTAAGGTTTAATCATTGTGAAAGAAGGACAGGTTTATGGGGAAAAAACAGTCGGCAGGTAATTTTATGGCGAAGTTTAAGGGAAGAAGGCGGACGGGCTTGCTTGTTATCGCCTTTGGGGCGGTAATATCCGCAGTCCTTTTTATGAGAGAAGGTTCGGGAACGGGCGAAGAAATAGGGGAGCTTCAAAGAAACGAATGGGCGGAGGGCAGCAGTGAAATATCGCTTGTTGCCAACGACAGTTTCGGGAGGAAAGAATTCGAATTCGAAATTCCGGCGAGGAAACTTTCCGAAGAGGAAGTGTCCGCACTGCTCCCGAAGTTCGAAGAAGCTTTGTGCGAGGCCGTAAAAGGCGATAACGAAGATCTGGGCTCTATCAAGGGAAAACTGTGTTTCCCCGAGATGCTTGAAGGATATCCGTTCAGGGTGAAGTACTCTCTTGACCCGTCGGATTACTTCGATCGCGACGGAAATCCGATTAGTGTTCCGGCAAATGGGGAAGTGATTACGGTTGAGGCAGAGATTTCATACGAGGATTATTCATATCTTTATTCTTTTCCGGTAGCCATTTCACCGGAGGTGGAAGGGAGCGAAGAATTTTTTCACCGGAAGCTGGAAGAAGCCGTCGAGAAGAATGCGGCGGACGGAAGGGAAGATGCCGGCATGATTCTTCCGACGGAAGTGAACGGAGAGCATGTGGTATGGGAAGCGAAAAGAACGGGGAAGGCGGTCAGAATACTTATTGTTTCGCTGTTCGCCGGAGTGGTTATCTTTCTGTCGGAAAAGTATGAAGCTGTCATGAATGACAAAAAGAGGCTTCAGGAAATCGAGGAAGAGTATCCCGAGTTTATAAGTAAATTTGCGATGCTTGTTGATGCGGGGATGCCGATACGACGGGCTTTCGAGAGAATCGGAAGAACATATGAAAACGGAAAGATTTCGAAGAATCCGCTTTATGATGAGGTGGTTATCGCTGTCAGAAATTTGTCGAACGGAGTGCCGGAAAGCAATGTGTATGACAACTTTGCAGAGGCCTGCAAATCATCGTCGCTCAGGCGGTTTTCAAATCTTGTATGCCAGAATCTCAGAAAAGGATCTTCGGGATTTAAGGAAGTTTTGAAACAGGAGGCCGACAGAGCGGTTAAGGAACGTGTCGGCGAGGTCAGAAAAGCCGGTGAAAGAGCGTCTACCAGGCTGCTTTTCCCGATGATGATGCTTCTTGTAATAGTAATGGCAATGATTATGGTACCGGCTTTCGGAATGTTCAGTATCTGATGATTAAACTGACTGCAGCAGTTTTAAATCATAAATATTTATAGAAAGGGGGAGTTTGCGAATGGGATTAATTAAAAGATTTTTCAGCGAAGAAGAAGGTCTTTCTACAGTAGAAATCATACTGATTCTTGTTGTTCTGATCGGACTTGTTCTCATTTTCAAAGATGAGATGGTTACGATAGTCAAGAATGTTTTCAAGAATATCAATAACAAAATCACACAAATTTAGTAAATAGTCCCGAGTGAAAAATATCATACAAATAAATGCCTAATTTAAAATAACAGATTATCAAAAGAAAAACAGGTCAGGAGGATTTTATGAAAGCAGACAGAGTTGATTCCGGTCAGATTACAGTATATTTTGCAATGGTTTTTACGCTGTTGCTTTCAGTATTCCTGACCGCATTTGAATACGCGAGACAGAGTTCTCTTAAAGTTCATATCGACTGCATGACGGAGAATACCGTTAATTCGCTGTTCGCAGGGTATAACAGGGAGCTTCTCGACAGGTATGATTTACTGTTCATTGATTTGTCGTATCAGACTTCGAAACCGTCGTATGCCAATGCTGAGAAACAGGCGGAGGAAATACTTAACAGGAATATGTTCCCCGATGATGAGCATTTTCTGTTTGCGAGAGACTGGTATGATTTGAAATCTGCGAATACAAGTATTACCGGTGCGAGACTTGCTACCGACAACGACGGGGAGGCCGTGTTCAATCAGGCGGTTTCGTACATGAAAGACAGGGTGAGCCTTTCACTTCTTTCGAATGTGAATTCGTGGATAGAAATTACGGAAACCTACAATCTGGACGGTGACGAATTTAAAGAAAAGTGTGAGAAACTGACGGGAAGAATTGAAAACACCGATCCCGAGAAACCGCTGTCTGACAGTGAAACCTGGGACGAAACCGGGGAGAAACATCCGGATAAGGACGGATTGATTGAGATTTCTCCCGCTAATCTTTTTAACAGATTCGCGAAATCGGTTAATTCAAATATTTCGGATAAAAGAATTTCCACGGCGTCAAAATGGAAGAAAGGAAATACGGCTGTCGGAAACTGGCCGGAAAGTGAGTCCGGTTTTATTGCAGAAGCCGCAGACGGACTGATATTTGACGAGTATGTGTTTGAAAAGCTGGGTTATCAAGGTCATCAGATTCCTAATTCGGCGCTTGATTACGGCGGAGAATATGTTCTTGTGGGAGGCGAAAGTGATACGGAGAATTTGCTGGCCGTATATTCAATGCTCTTTTTCGTAAGGGGAGCTGCCGATTTCGTCACGATAAGCAAGACAGAGAAATGCGTTGAAACGGCGGAAACAATAGGGGCTGTTTTTGAGGCTCTGACCGGCTTCAGCAAGGATTTCAGCAAAGAAATCGTTCTCGTATACTGGTCCGGACTCGAGGCTATGTACGATTTGAAGGAACTTGCCCGGGGCAGAAGAATTTCTCTTGTAAAGACGCCCGAAGAAATACACACGCAGCCGGCAGATGTGTTGCTGGGAGAGAGCGCATCATTTGATTTCGAAAAGCAGGAAGATGAAGAAGTACCGGATATTCCGGATACTTCGGAAGGAAGCGAAGAGCAGACGGGTGAAGAACCGGTTCCTTCGAATGTCAAACTTGCATATATTGATTATCTGCGTATATTTCTGGCGGCGATTCCGGCGGACGTCAAGACGGAAAGGGCGATGAATCTTATTGAATGCAGTATCTGCCTTACTCCTGAAAACCGGTATTTTAAATTCAATTCCGCCTGTGATGCTCTCGAGATGCAGATTACCTTCGAGAGCGGGTACGGATATATTTACACAACCAAACGAAAATACAGATATTTTTAACGTTTATAAAGGCAATCCGGAGCCACTCTTTTTGGGGGTTCTAATATTCATATCTAAAAACTGAAAAAAGAAAAAAGAATAGAAAATAAAAAACATAGTGTCTCTCTCTTCTATTGTGCGGTTTTTCCGCATATCTATATCCCTTTAAAGAGGGCGGCTCCGGGTTGCTTTTACCATTATTACGAAAGGATTTCCGAATATCGGATTTATATAGAAGTGGAAAAACATAGTTACAGATGCGGATTCAGATTCCGGAAGGATAACAAAATAATAAAGTCCGCGTATAAATTTGCCGGTATCAACCATAGCGCCGGTCTTACTCTTGAGGCCGCGCTGGTTTTGCCAATATTCCTTTTCATTACACTCAGTCTCTTTTCACTGATGGAGATGCTGGCTGTCCATACCAAGGTGGACGTGGCTCTCCATCAGGTGGGGAGGGAAATGTCGGTGTATGCTTACGCGTATGACAATCTTCCCGATCTTACGACGGGAGAGAAAGAGCTTCAGGATGACAATCCGGAAGAAAGTCCGGTAAACAGCCTGCCGGAAGAAGAGGCTGAAGAGTCTTCCAAAGAGACGGAATCCATCGATGTCGAAGAACTTAAAGACAATGCCGCAAGTATTGCAGGTACGGCATACGCCTATGAGAGGTGCGTTGCGCTGCTGGGTGCGGATTATCTGAATGATTCCGTAATCGAAGGCGGTGTGCTTGGATTGTCGTTTTTACGTTCGTCATTTTCGGCGAAGACCGGGGAAATAGACTTAATAGTTACTTATACGGTGAAGCCGTGGTGTTCTTTTAACAACGTCGGTAAAATGCGCCTGATGAACAGGTGCCGGGTAAATGCCTGGACAGGGTATCATAAATCGTCGGAAAACGGAGACGGTGAGGATCCGATTGTTTTCGTCACGGAAAACGGTACGGTTTACCATACTTTCCGCGACTGTTCCCATCTTAAACTGGACATAAGAGAGGTCGGATTCGATGCTCTCTCGGGAGAGCGCAACACTAACGGCGGCAAATACTATCCGTGTGAAAAGTGTGTTCCGAAGGAAGGCTTTAGCGGGGATTCGGTTTATATCGCAGCCGACGGCGACAGGTATCACAGCACCGTTACATGCAGCGGTCTTAAAAGAACCGTGTATGAAATACGTCTTTCGCAGGTCGGTAACCGCGGCCTTTGCAGCCGTTGTTCGGGAAGAGAACGGAATTAGGGGGTGAACGGATATGATTACTGCATGTATCAGGTATTTGCTGGTTCTGATTTTGCTGATATGCGAGGGGATAAGAGATTACAGAACCGGAAAGATTGCGCTTTGGACGGTCCTTGTATCGGCTTGCTGCGGAATTCTTCTGCAGTTTGTTACAAAAGGACTGAGTCCGGGTGGAATTCTGGGCGGAGCGCTGATAGGCGTGGCACTTCTCGGAATCGGGTTTGTTTCGGAGGGAAGTATCGGATACGGAGACGGCCTGGTATTTCTTGCAACCGGAATTATTCTCGGTTTTGGCGATAATTTCGCCATGCTGATGTTTTCTCTTCTTTTTTGTGCGATTTTTTCGGCAGGACTGCTTGTGTTTAAGAAGGCCGGGCGTAAGAGCAGACTGCCGTTTATTCCTTTTACCGTTCCCGGTCTTTTGGTTACGGCATGTATCGGATTATCGAAGGGGGTGTGAGTTAAATTGGTGAGGAAATTAAAGAAAATGCGGGCGGGAGCTTCTTTTACCGTAGAAATATCGTTGCTGATGCCGATTATCTTCGGGGTTACGATTCTTGTGATGTTCATGCTGATTAAGCTTCATAACAGGAATGTCTGTTACTGCGCCGCCTGCCGTGGGGCACTTGAAAGCGAGTACTGTGTCGGAGACAGCAATTCGGTCATTGGGGTAAAAGTTGCGTCGGCAGCAGGCAAAATGCTTGAGAACGGTCTGATTGCCATGGCCAAACCCGAAGTTGAAGTGGAAGTTTCCGCAGGGGAAGTGACCGTCGGATTAAGCGGTACGACTTACAGCGATTATCCGTTAGCGGAAATCTTCGGCGAAACGGGTATGGATAAAGCAACGGAAGCAACCTGCAGTGTTAAACGCCTCAATCCGGGGAACTATATCAGAAAAGTGCGCACGGTGATGGCTGCGGCGGATAAGATAAAGGGGGGAGAAAGAGAATGATTAAGCCGGAATTCAAGAAAAGTCTGAATCGGAATTATATGGTTGTCGTGTCGACCGAAGAGAGAAGGGATTATCAGCTTAAGATGGTCTGCGCAAATGAAATTATGGGATATCTCGGAACCGAGATACATGAGATGAACGGGGAGGAGCAGATATTCTACGATATCACTTCGAAGCAGCCTTTCAGTATTTTCTACGGTCAGAAGGATATTACTTACGATGCGCTTAAGAAGATTTTTCATTCGCTGGGGATTTTGTATTCGGAAAGTGAAAGGTTTCTTTTGGATCCGTCAAACTGTGTATTCGATCCGGAATATGTCTTTTGCGATCCCGAGAACGGAAATGTTTCATGGGCTTTTATTCCGGGCGGAACGGTTGAGGGGATGCTTCCGTTTGCGGAATATATTATGGAGCATACCGATCACAGTGACAGCAGAGCGGTGGAGTCGGCTTTCCGTTTCTTTAAATGCGCCAAAAATGATTCTTTTAATCCGGAGGAAATGATAGATTTTGTGGAAAGAATGGGAGAAACCACGGACAAAAAGCCGATTTATCCGGATTATGACGATTACTTCCCCGCAGGTCTTTTGACGCATTCCGGGGAGATTGACAATTCGAACGCGTTTGAAACGAAGGCGGATAGTGACGATTCGCAGGCGACAGAATCAGGTGATAAGAAGGGTAAAATCAGGAATCTTTTGAACAGGATAGTTCGTAAAAAAGGAGAAACGAACGATTCTGTCGGCATTTCGGAGTACAGTAACGAAAAAGACAATATTGATTTTATCGGATTTGAAGAGGAGCCGGCATATTCATGCGAAACAATGCTTCTGTCCGAAGGGCATTCCGATAACCGGATGTTAAAAGGAGTAAGGCGTAACTGCGAGGATATTCCGTTAAGTAATCTGCCTGTACTGATTGGTAAAATGAGCGATCGTGTGGACGTCGTTCTGCCGGGAAATACCGTGAGCCGGGTTCATGCGCAGATATTCGAATCGGAAGGCAAAGTATTTCTCAAAGATTTAAATTCAAGAAACGGAACCTACAAGAACGGAGTGGAACTTACCGTTAATGAGATTGTGGAAATAAAGCCCGGAGATGAAGTCTGTTTTGCCGATTTGCCGTATATGTTTGTCTGAAACCGCAGGCTAAAGGAATTTGATTGCGAATATCGACAATAAATTGTATTATTATTCTTGTGAAAATATGTAATTATGCGAATTGAGGAAATGAAGAAAGGATATAGTTTTTATGAAGAAACAGTTTATTGTCGTTGCGGCCGCTGCCATGATTCTTTTCACAAGCGGATGTTCCGGATGGAAGATAGTTGCGGAGATGAAGGCTTCGGAGATGCTTGCACAGAATGAGTCGACGGAAGAGGTAATTCCGGAAAGCACTACGGAAATAGCGGTATCGACAACGGAAGAAGATACAACGGAAGAATCCACTGAGGAATCGACGGAAGAGGAGCACGAATATCTGGATATCGAACTTGGACAGTTGAATGCCAGAATCGATACAACGGTCTGGATGCCTATTGAAGATTATATCGTGATGAGAGAAGAGGCAGGCAAGCCGTTTGAAAGTGACGACCTTGATTTCTTAAGAGATCCCAATAAAGTATCTTTTATTTTGCGTGATTCAACTTACGGAGAGGAACTTCCGCTTATTTTTACAAAGGATGAATTCCCCGGAATTACCGGATATGCGACCGAAGAGGATTATAAGAAGTATGCGGAATTAATGGAATATATAATGTATACTCAGGCGGATGATCTCAAAGAAGTTAAATCTATCGTGGACAGCAGAAACGGAATAATGTATTCGGAGACCAATATTACATATCAGAATGCTTCGAAAGCGAAGGAGATTTCCTACCTTAAGGATGACACTCAATATATGATTATGTTTCTCGGATATCTGACACTGAACGAGAAAGATTTATATTACGATATTATTGATTCTATTACTTTCGACGAGTGATTATGGCTTTACGATGATGCGGCCGGTGTCCGTCAAAAATATTGTATTTTCCCCGCGAAATTATTATAATAATTTCGTACGAGGTATTGAAAATGCGGAATAAAATAATGGCTTTTTTCAGCCTGGAGGGATACACTCCGGTTGAGACAAATCTCAAGGCATGCGTTCTTTTTTTACAGAAAGAAATCAGCCATATAACTGTTGTTTTTACCCTGATTCTTGAGGACGGGCAGACACTGACACAGGAAATATTCGATAAATTCAAGCAGGAATCGGCCTCTCTTCTTAAAGAAAAGGGTGCGGACGAGATGCATACGCTGTCATTGATTTTCACGGAGAATCCGGAAGAGGCGAGAGCGGTTTGTGCGGATGATGCAAGCTCCTGGGTTATTGATACGGTTAACAGAGATATTTACATAGATTACAACAAAATAGAAGATTTCTACGGCCTTAAAGGACGACTTATTGAGTTCCTCGGAGATCCGGATGCACCGCTTAAGAAACTCGCAAGCGTTGCCGTTCAGATTGAGGAGCAGGTTCAGGCAGAGCAGAAGAAAGAAGAGAAGAAGCGGTTTATTCCGTGGGGGACGATAATCGTCTCTCTGATTTCGCTCTTTTTCTATCTTCCGATGCTTGCAATCGGAGAAGCGATGAGCCTGATTCTGAATGCCAATTTCACGTCTGTTATCGGTGAGGGGCAGTGGTACAGGATTTTTACCGACATGTATTGTGCGCAGAGCAGCTATCTTCCGGTGTATCTGTACAATCTTCTTGCGATAGCGCTGGGCGGATATCTTACGGAGCAGTCAATCGGAACCGTGAGATTCTTAATCATATTCCATCTGACCGGAATTCTGGCATCGGTGGGAAGTGTTCTTATCTGCCTGGTTAACAATGATACGAATATGTATTATAACGGTATTATGGGACCGATTATGGGAATATTCGGAGTTTATATGTGCTACAGATTCAGACATATCAGAAATATGCGATGGTATGAGATTATTCTCGAACTGTTCTTCTGTGCACTCGGCATTACCATTTCCGCACTCGGTTTTTCATATTTCGGTTCTATTGCTCCGAATTTCTGGGTAGGACTGGTTCTCGGCCTGATAGCGGGAACGATTCTGATATTGTTTAAGAAATTCCGGGAGCCTTTGGACGGGCAGGAATAGGAGGAAGTTACAGGAATGAAAATCAACATTTACTACGGCGGAAGAGGGTTAATCGGAGATCCGACGCTTTTCGTGCTTCGTAAGATGCAGGAAGTGTTCGAGGAACTTAATGTTACGGTTGAGAGATTCGATCTTTACGACATGAAGACATCGATAACCATGCTTCCGAATACACTTAAAGATGCTGACGGAATCGTGCTTGCAACGACTGTCGAATGGTACGGAATCGGCGGATACATGCAGCAGTTTCTTGATTCCTGCTGGCTCTACGGCAACAAAGAGAGAATCGAAGAAATTTATATGTGTCCGATAGTAATGAGTACCACATACGGTGAACGCGACGGAATGAATACACTTTCCACCGCGTGGGAAATTCTCGGCGGACGCCCCTGCAGCGGCCTTTGCGGATATATTCCGGAACTTTCCGTTCTTGAATGCAAGGAAGAGTATATTAAGGTGATTGAGAAGAAAGCGGAGAATCTTTATCGTACAATCAATCAGAAGACGACAGCTTTCCCTGCGAGCAATCATGCCGTTAAGCAGAAGATTACGGTAACACAGAATCTCGACCTTACCCCGCAGGAGACGGAGCAGCTTTCCGTTTATGCTTCCGATGAGGTTTATGTTCAGCAGCAGAAGGAGGATATTCGCGAACTTTCCGGTATTTTTCAGAGTAAAATAAATAACCGCGAAGTCCTTGAAGACAAGGCATATATCGATGAATTAAAGAAGACATTTGTTCCGAAGACCGGAGCGAGAGCAATCTATAAGTTTGTGATTACCAATCATTTCCAGAGTCTGATAATTCGGATTAACAATGCAACGATGGAGTGTTTTTACGGAAACAGTGAATATTCCGATGTGGAAATTCATATAGAAGATGAGGTTATGAAAAGAATTATCGACGGCGAAGAAACTTTCCAGAAAGCTTTCATGAGCGGAGAAGTTACCAGAATGAAAGGTGATTTCAATTTAATGAGAGATTTGGACGTACTGTTCAAATTACAGGACAGATAAATTTTGGGTGATGAAAGGAAGACAACAATGAGAAAAGACGACTGCATTTTCTGCAAACTTGCTAACGGAGACATTCCGACCAATTCAATTTATGAGGATGACAAATTCAATGTAATTCTCGATGCCGGTCCCGCAACGAAAGGACATGCGCTTATTTTACCGAAAGAGCATTTCGACAACGTATACGAAATTCCCGATGAATGGATCGCCGATGTGGCAGTTTTATCAAAGAAACTTGCGATGAAGATGAAAGCCAAACTGAACTGTGACGGATTGAATTTCATTCAGAACAACGGTCTCTGTGCAGGTCAGACAGTTTTCCATTATCATTATCACATTATCCCGAGATATGAAGGCGACGGACAGGAGCTTCTTTGGAAACCGACTGAGCCCGATGCCGATGCTCAGGCAGTTCTTTGTAAACTTCTTAAGGAGGATTAAGCGATGGAAGGGGAAAATAAGGAATTGACCAAAGAAGAAAAACTTAACGAAATGCGTAAGCAGGTTCGAACCACGGACTTAATTTGGAAGTCTGTTTCGGCAGTTTCGGTACTGCTTGTTTTCGTTTATATTGGAATTCTGATTTATAACAAGGCATTTTTTGAATTTGCGGTTTGGAAAGTAATCGTTTCGATTGTACTGCTTATTTTAATTTTCGGTTCACTTTATCTTCTTCCCGTCTTCCTTAAAATGGGTTCGAAGAAAAAGGAATATTCGCATGCCTACAAGAATGTATATCTTAAACCGGCACTTGAGCAGGCTTTCGGTGAAGGCAGCTACAATGAGGAAGAGAAGATTTCGGTCAAGGAATTGACAGAAGTTTCGCTTCTTAAGAAGGCACGCACCGCTGTTGCCAACGATTGTGTCAGAGGCAAATATAAAGGGATTTCATTCCTGAGATATGATATGACGCTTCGTTTCGAGAAGAAGTCTGCGACCGCTGATTGCGTAATGATTGTTTCAGACCTTAAAACGAAGGCTAAGACAGATGTTCAGATTATCCGCAACAAGTTCAAAATCGGCGGACAGGAATATATTCAGCCGGAAGGCTTTATCAAGCTTACATCGGGTAAGGAATCTTTCGATAAAAAATACACTATTTACGCCAAGGATTCCGAAAAGGGCGATGATTTCATCAAAAAGACGCTTATAAAGAACATCGCCGATTTGTCTTTTGACGGTCCTATTGCAGCATTCTTTGAGAAGAATAAAGTATATCTGATTATCAAAACGGGCAAAGATGCCATGGAAGCACCGATATACAGTGAAGTAAAAGAATCCAAATGCCGCAAGGAAACCGAGCGTCAGATTGAAATAATCAAAGAATGGATGTCCGTACTTGAGGACTGTGTTGAAAGATAATTAATTATTAACCTGTTCTTCTATCAGCGCAATTATTTTGGAAATGGCATTAACCTGAGTACTGTTGGACATGGCCTCGGTGTATTTCATACGGTTACAGTAGAGCTCATAGACTTTGTCAACGAGGGTTGTAACATCGAGGTCGTCCTCATCAAGAACCAGGGAGTATCCCTGTGCTTCGAAAGAATTTGCGTTGAGAATCTGGTCACCTCTGCTTGCTTTGGCTGAAAGCGGAATCAGAAGATTCGGTTTCTTCAAAGCGAGCAGTTCACAGATAGCATTGGCACCGGCTCTTGAGATTACAATATCAGCCATTGCCAGCACATCTTTTAAATCTCCCTTTAAATATTCAAACTGGGCATAACCCTTCTTGTTGAGAAGGAGATTGTCTATCTTTTCATTTCCACAGATATGAACAATCTGGAAATCCGGGAGCAGTTTCGGAAGAGCATCCCGTACAACTTTATTGATGCATGCGCTTCCCGAGCTACCGCCGATTACCATGATGACGGGAGTTCCGGCATCGAATCCGCAAAGTTTAAGAGCGGCTTCTTTATCACCTGAGAGAAGTTCAGCTCTTATCGGAGAACCGGTAAGCTCAGCCTTGTCTTTCGGAAGGTTGTTAACTGTCTCCGGGAAATTGCAGCACACTTTCTTCGCAACCGGGATACAGATTTTATTGGCAAGACCGGGTGTCATATCGGACTCATGAATGATACAGGGAATCTTGAGCGATGAAGCGGCGCGCACAACGGGAACAGAAACGAAACCGCCTTTTGAGAATACAACGTCGGGCTTGATTTCTTTGAGAATCTTACGCGCTTCACCGTATCCTTTGATGACGCGGAACGGATCAGAAATGTTCTTAATATCGATATAACGACGAAGTTTGCCCGTTGCAACACCGTAATAAGGGATGTTGAAATCGGAGATGAGCTTCTTCTCGATTCCGTCTTTGGAACCAATGTAATATACGTCGTATCCGAGTTTCTTAAGCTCGGGTAAAAGAGCTATATTAGGGGTAACATGACCAGCGGTGCCCCCACCTGTCAGAACTATTTTCTTCATTGAAATCTACCATGGCTTACGTAAAGATTTATGTAAGCAAGTATTCCTTTCTCTCAGTATTTCTGAAAGTTTTCCCTAGAAAAAGATTATAGCAGAAAGATATTTTTTTTACCATATATTCATGACTGTATTTGCATAAAAAAACCTGTTTTGACAATATTCTTGTCAAAACAGGTCCTTGTTCAGCGTGGAACATTTTCGAATCCTTTTGTATTTTCGGCCTCTTTGTGTGTCGTTTGCCTCTCCGACATTCTTCTTTCCTGAAAGGCGTTAGGAGTTTCTTCGGCATTTAATTCGTTGAAGTTGGTTATTTCATTTTCTTTCTGAGGGAGTATCGAACCCAGAAGATTGCTTAGATCGCGAACTTGTCTGTAACGTTCTTTTCCGCCTTCGGTTTTGAACTTAGGCATGTCTTCGTCACTTTTCCCGGGTTCAAATCCATGCTGTTTGTCTTTGGCATCAAGGTATTTGTCGCAGGCATTTTTTAGACTTAACAGTTTCTTTTCATGCTCGAGCCGATCGTCGGCGGACAAATCATTCATGTCTTTGTTTGTCATGAAATCATTCAAATCCGCATATGCCTTCAGGATTCCGTTGAAACTCTTGCTGTTCTTGAAAATTTTCTTGTCATTTAACGAGTTCATGGTATCTTGAAGAGCATTTGGGGTATAAAAATCGGCAACTTTATTATGTGATTGATTTATATTCAATGCCAGAATTGAAGACTTTACTATGTTTCCATTCAATATAATATCCGCTTTATAGTTCTTTGCATATGTTGCATCTTCGGAAAGCGCGGTACTTCTGTTTTGGAGCTCCGTGAGCATATCAATCATTTCTTCTTGGGAACTATAGTCTCCATACTGTTTAAGAACATTTTTGCAGAAATTGACAGAAGCCACCTGGGCTTCGCCGCTTAAATTCGTATTCGACAGATCAAAGGAGAGTAAGGAGAAATTCGGCTCGGATTCTTTCGGATAACTTAGGGTTTTTATCATTAGGCTGATAAGTTCCTGCAAATCATCTTCGCCCATTCCGTCAAGCTCCGGGCCATTGTAAATCCCGAATATGCTGGCAATGTAGTCTTTATTGGTGATATTGTTTGAACCCGGTCCGGATAAGCGATATCCTTTTTGATAAATACTGAAATCGTTTGCGCTATTCAAATCATCTCTTGTTTTTGGTGGCATATCGTCCTCTCTTTCCATCCGACGAATTCGCCGGATTTGTAATGCTGTAATAATTAAAAAGTCCGGGTTTCGAAACGATTCTTTTACCCGTCAAATATGAATTAACAGTAATATATCAAAAAGCGAGACACAAAAACGGCACACCCGATAAATGAGCACCGCACAATCTTGACTTCAACCCTGCAAAATTCGGGAAATATGAATATATTTTCGGTAAAAGACACGCAGAAACGGCGCACAGTCTTGAATAAATGGCGCAGGTAAAGTATAATCATCTGAGCAAAAATGATTAGGAAGGTGCATATTGCGATGCACCGATTGGTTTATCAGGAGGAAATTAAGATGGTTAAATGGAACAATCTTGATACGCTTTCCGCTTTCGCAAATCTTGAGAAGGCGGCAAAGGTAAGTGTTAAGAAGGAAATGGCCGGAGAAAACGGCGCCCTTCGTGTTAAGAAGTATTCGGTTCCCATGGCAGAAGGCCTTGCATACAATTATGCAGCCAAAGCTGTCAATGACGAGCTTCTGGATGCATTCCAGAAACTGGCCGACGAGGCAGAACTTGCAGGCAAATTCGAGGAACTTTACAACGGCGAGGTTATCAATACCGGAGAGAAGCGTCGTGTTCTTCATCAGCTTACGAGAGGTCAGCTCGGTAACGATGTTGTTGCCGACGGCGTTAACAAAAGAGAATTTTATGTTGCACAGCAGTCAAATATCGCCAAATTCGCAAACGATGTTCATTCGGGAGCAATCGTAAACGGCAACGGCGAGAAGTTCACGACGGTTGTTCAAATCGGTATCGGCGGTTCTGACTTAGGCCCCAGAGCAATTTATCTTGCACTTGAGAACTGGGCCAAAGCAACCGGCAATTTCAAAATGGAAGCCAAATTCATCAGCAATGTCGATCCCGACGATGCGGCAGCAGTCCTTAATTCGGTAGATGTTGCACATTCGATTTTCGTTCTTGTTTCCAAATCGGGAACAACACTCGAGACCCTTACAAACGAATCATTTGTAAAAGATGCGCTGAAGAAAGCCGGACTTGATGCTTCAAAGCACATGATTGCGGTAACAAGCGAGACTTCACCTCTTGCGAAGAGCAGTGATTACCTCGCAGCATTCTTCATGGATGATTTTATCGGTGGACGTTTCTCATCTTGCTCGGCAGTCGGTGGTGCGGTTCTTTCACTTGCATTCGGACCCGAAGTTTTCGCTCGTTTCCTTGACGGTGCGGCAGCAGAAGACAAGCTTGCAACGAACAGAAACGTTAAAGAGAATCCCGAAATGCTCGATGCAATTATCGGTGTGTACGAGAGAAATATTCTTGGTTTCCCTGCAACGGCGGTTCTTCCTTATTCACAGGCTTTAAGCCGTTTCCCTGCACATCTTCAGCAGGCCGACATGGAATCAAACGGCAAGTCGGTTAACCGTTTCGGAGAGCCTTTAAATTATGTGACCGGTCCCGTTATTTTCGGCGAACCCGGAACAAACGGCCAGCATTCTTTTTACCAGCTTCTTCATCAGGGAACCGATATTATTCCTTTACAGTTCATCGGATTTAAGAACAGCCAGATTGGAACAGATGTAGACATTCAGGGAAGCACCAGTCAGCAGAAACTCTGCGCAAACGTAGCAGCTCAGATTGTCGCTTTTGCATGCGGCAAGGATGATGAGAACAACAATAAGAAGTTTGAAGGCAATCGTCCTTCAAGTATCATTATCGGAGAGCAGCTTACTCCCGAAGCAATGGGTGCAATTCTTTCTCACTTTGAGAACAAGATTATGTTCCAGGGATTCCTCTGGAATGTTAACAGCTTCGATCAGGAAGGCGTACAGCTCGGCAAAGTGCTTGCCAAGAAGGTGCTTGCTCATGATACGGACGGAGCTCTTAAGGAGTACAGCGATTTGCTGAATATCTAAGCATAAGTGAATCGGACGAATACGGAAGCGTCAATCATCACAGTTGAAGAATAGTAGGTGCTTCGATAAGAATTATTCGGAAGACAGGAGAAAACCCGCACAGATTGTTTGATCTGTGCGGGTTTCGTTTATTCTAAGGATTTAATGAATAAGTAATGTTGTATTTCTGATATTTGAAGCTGTTAAGTCATAAAACCTCTAAAAAAGGGAGGCTCTTAATTTTACAGCTGCATGAGTTACAAGTCGGTAAAATCAAAAGAGGCCCCCCCTACCAACTACTAATATGAATATATTTATTCCGTTTGTAAATAGAATTTCACAAAACAATAAAATAATGTAATGAATAATAAAACATTGTGCTTGAGAACGGTAATACAGGCATATCTTGCTTGTTACATACAGATTAGAAACGGGATTTCATAGAATAACGCAAAATCAAAGTTTTCAGAGACTCGGATACCTGTATACATGTATTCGAGTTGTTACAAATGTTACAAAATGCACACAAGAACGTGCTTGTGCACAGTGTATAATGGTTGAATCAATCAGAGGTTCTTTGAGGAATTTTGAAATTATAAACAGAATATTTGTATAGATTTGTAATACTTTTCATGCGCAAAAGTACAATATGGTGATATTTCACTTTATTTTCACATAAAAAACATATTTCCCGTTTACAATGTTTTTCGTAAAGACCTCACAAAGAAATCTCAACCCCTAATCCGGGAATACCGGATTAACAAAGAGAAAGCCTTCCGGCATGAGCACCCGGAAGGCTTTCTCTTTGGAGCGCCAAACGGCGCATAATTTAAAATTTGTTTCCATCGGCCAAACCTACGAAAATGTTGGCAGATTTACCCGATAGATTTGAAGTTAATCAGCATATACTTCAGTATGAGTGGATTCATCAAAGTTAAGAACCGTATCTTTGAAGAAATAGGACTCATCTAAAGCCGGGTTATCTTTGGTTTCTTGTTTGAGAAAAACTTTTTCTATCTTCTTGGTCTTATAAATACCCGTGCTGTAGGAACTGTGTTTAATAACTTTGAAGTTTTTGAAGTTAACTTCTTCGGTTGCTTTATACGGATATTTGTATATATCCGGATTTTTCATATTAGTTTCCGACAGTTCACATCCTTTGAAACTTATGGCACCGAAGATTTCAAAACCACGATTGAAGACAGAATAAAAATTGGGGAAATTATCTTCGTTGCATCTGCTTAAATCCAATGTAAAACCATCGATATTAATTTTGCGGGGCTGTTGGCAGTAATAACCGTCTTCCACATCATATAAATAGTCTACTCTTGAATCATACATTCCAATAATAAGCTGAGGAGAATTGGGTTTTGAATATTTAGTGCCACCCGGGTAACGAATCCAGGTACAGTTTTTAATATCTACGTCTCCAAACCAGCCTCCGCCGTAATCATCACGGAAATTAATGAAATAGCCGGAATAAGAAGTTACATTATCCAATATCAAGTCTCCGCCACCGACTGCGTAAACACCATATTGTCCCATTGTGGAATCTTTTACGGTTAAATTGTATGTACCTCGGTGAGCATCTATTCTTGAAAGCGTTGATCCGTCTACAACAATATTTTTACATAAATTGGTTCCGGAGGTACCCCATCTGAGATCGTTATTGCATAAATCTGTTGCAACAGAGCAACCTTTGATGGTCAGTCCGCAACAAAATGTGGCATTGAGGTCATAAGATGCCAAATGTGATAAACCGCCTTTATCATTATTAACGTAAGCAGCTATATGATCTGATAAAGTACAGTCTTTGATAGTAACGTTAATACAGTTGTCAATTTCAAAAATACCGTTATATCCCGATCCTTTATGCAGGACTTTACAAACATTAAATGAATCCCATGTAAAATCGGATTCTGTATATGAACTTTCATCGAGATAGTGTTCCAAACCTTCAACAATAACGTTTGATCTTGTAATATGAATACCTCTGTCTAAATTACGACCGTTATCGTTAAGCATATTAATTTTTGTTGTAAATTTACCACCTTTAACGGTTAAAACATCTTCGTCGATTTTGTACTGGAATATTTCATTGATGTCGTCCCAATCATACCAGAGAGGAGTAATGGGATCTATGGTTCCGTCGGCATTTACTACGATTGCTTCCTGCTGGTTTTCACCATCAGTCATTCCCTTTCTTTTCCATCTCTTTTTGGCGTCGGTTCTTATAATGTAAAGTGTTTTTTCACCAAAATTACCTTCCAGTTTTGTTGCATTTTTGGAAATGGTTTTGTTTTTCATTGTTTTGGTTGCAGTGGCATTCTCACCGTTATATTCCGGATACTTTGCAAGTGCTTCAGGATCAAGTCCTAGACAAAGCGAAGAGTCCTTTGAACGGTTAATCCAATAGTGTTTTGAGGCTTCGCTGGGAGCAATGGTAAAAAGGTAACATTCCATTTCATCTACAGTGGTAACATAAGTATCATCAAGTATAAACTCCGCACCGGTCCAGTCCGTATCGGTTTTGATTATGGCACCGGCCTGATTACTTGTATTCATGTTACGAATATAATATACAGCACCCGGATCTGCCTTAACAGGGAGATTATGTTCATTGGCAAAGGCATGTGTTTGAACTATAGCGGCATAGTCATCTGTTTTACCGTCACCTTTTGCGCCAAACTCCTTGTATGTTACATAGTCAGTGCTCGGTGTTCCGCCGGAACCACCTTCGTCTTCGTCATCGTCGTCACCTTCGTCGTTATTGCCGCCGCCTCCGCCATTGCCGCCGCCTTCTTCAAGCTTAGGCGCGGAATAGTACTTAAACAGATTATCCGGAATGGAAGGCTTCTTTGTTTTACCGGGGTTGGTGCTCGTAAATGTTCCGATTGTGGTGTCACTTTCGTTCGTCCAGTTATCCGGATGGTTCTGAGGATAAATGCAAGCAGTCATTTTTGCACCGGTTATGGTGCTGAATACGGCTTTGTCATTTCCGTTCAACGATTTAATGTCATTTATTAACTTCTGGTTTTCCGAAGAATAAGTTTTGGTGTCTGAGAATTCATATACGTTTAAAGTTGACTTTATTACACGCCATCCCAGTTCAAGTCTTGTTAATCTTGTTTGAATATCTGAAGATTCGGTCTGCTTAATCTTATTGATTTCCTGCCATAAGCCTTCACAGGCGCCTATTTCATCGTCAGGCATTCTGTACTGTTTTGTTTTATCCCAGCTTCTTACACCACCGTAAATCTCATAAGCATAGGAATTATAGCTGTTCATTGTGTTTCTGTGTGCAGATTGCGCATGATGGTTGGACATCTGTTTTTCCAGACGTTTCATGTATTCGCAAACATACGGAGCACTCTTGCCATAATATGCCTGTGTATAGAAAGCAAGTTCTTTTTCATAATCCCTGGTGGGATCCTGAAGCATTCTTCCCTCAATGTAATTACGTATATCATCGAATTCCGTATTGGCATAAAGGAAATCATTTTTACTCTGAAGGTAAATGCCCTCTACACCAAGATCATGATAGAGCTTAATATCATGCTGCATAACGCTTACATTTGCATAGGGCTGATCCAACGTCATCAGGTTTGCATTATAATCCCAAATCCATACATGGTCGCAAACTTTAGTCCACTCAACAAGTTCGTGGTAAATTTCACTGTTTTTAACATCACTCTTATCATCGATGGTACAACCATAACATCTTTCAATGGGAGCCCATCTTATTATGATATGATCGTCTACTTCCAAATCCCCAGGAGAATATTTAGTCCAGGAGTAAGCAAGGGTATCGAGATATAAGTTCGGATATTTTCCGCCTTTATGAATATCTTCCGAAAGTTTATTAAGTAACTGAATCATTTCAATTGATTCGTTCATTCCGTCGGCACCGGGATCATGAGCGCTTCTGTCCTTCATACACTGGCTGCACATGCACAATTTGCCATTATCCCCTTTGGCAATACAGATAATCTGCATTTCGGCATTGGGATCATAACTTGCTTTAATCTCATCATAGCAATGCTGGAGTATTATATTGTACAGTTCTTCGTCGTGAAGAGCTTCGTACAGACAAAGCTGCTCTGTACTTCTCTTTCTGTCCTTATCGTCTTTCTTAAGTTCTTCCTGACTGGAATAGTCGTAAGCGCAGAACCATTCCGGATGTTTTGCATAGTACGAACTAATCTTACTTGGCTCAATGAATTCGTTAAGAAGAGTATGGGCATATCCTACAGGGAATCCTGTGCCAGGGTAAAAACCGTAGTTTTGATTTCTGTCGGCTGTTGTCAAATACCAGGATTTTCTTCCGGCAGCTCCTTTATTTACGCAGAATGAATTCTGGTAAAAACCATTCAGGCCGAAAGCCAGTGAATACAGACGGCCGTCCACATTATAGCCGGCGGTATAATTAATATCCGTGTCGGTATAATAGAAGGGACGCTCATAATTGATGGTGATACCATTTTTCGTGTTAATCTTGAAGTGATTCTGATTTGTTACAAGGTAATCATACCAGGAAAGGTAATAGTAACCGCCACAGGCTTCAAGGAAACGCATGGAACCATCAATCAGACCGCGTTCTCCGACACCGGTTATGGAAATACCGTTAGTATATGATTTGATTAAATAACTTCCGTCTGATGAATATTTAGCCGTACCGTGAGGTCTGTTTGTATTTCCTACGGAAATCTCAAAGCCTTTTGTGCCCTGCGCAACTTTGTCATCGGTATAGATAGTCGGTTTATAACCGTCTTCAAGCTGTACATACTGCTGAATTAAATCGGCTGCGAAAGTATCTTCATTGGTGAAATTCTTGGGCTTGATAATTACAGCCTTAGGCATATCATCGGGATATTTGCTGTTCATATATGTAAGGATATCATCCTCAGATGTTTCTTCACTCGAAGATTGCTGTTCGCTCGAAGACTGTTCCTCGCTCGAAGATTGCTGTTCACTCGAAGAAGGCTGCTCACTTGAAGACTGTTCCTCGCTCGAAGACTGCTGCTCACTCGAAGAAGGCTG
>JAKSSB010000140.1 GCA_024403285.1 Lachnospiraceae bacterium
TTTTAACCTTTTCTTTAAATGCGGGGTCATTTTTGAAAAGGTAAAAGAATGTGTCGAGGTAGCGCGCATACGTTTCTTCAAACTGCTTGCAGATATAGCAGGAATCATTTTTCTCTTTAATCCATGCGGCAACGGAATTCTTCATGGAGCCGTCACCTTTCGAAAACTTCGATTTAAAAGTTGTTTTACCGGGTTTGTAATCGGTAAAAGCTTTGTTCATCTGCGAACGCAGCTCCATATAATGAGTCTTTAAAATCCATGCGTTTCCGAGAGTGTTGCCGTAGTCAAACATCTTCTTGAAATGTTCGCGGCAGAAGCCTTCTTTGTCCGTGATGGCACGAACGTCACTTACCATATACGATGAACCTGAACCGAGAGTAAAATCGAGAAGATCTCTTTCTACTTCACGTTCAACGAAGCAGAAGGGACATTCGTCGTCGGCATTCATGGCGTCATTTAAGGGTATTGTGTATAATTTCTCTTTCATTTCGTAAATCCTTTCAATATAAATTATGTAAACCGCATTTGTTTTTACCCTTACCTTAAAACGGAATATCAAGCAATTCCCTGCATAAATCTGTTTTACCCGGATCGTCACTTGAATTGATGATTTCAAGAAAACCGTCATAATATGTAAAAACAGGTTCGTGGCTTAAATCACTTCCGTCCTTGGAAGCTGCGACTTTGGCCAGGTATTGGACATCGGCGTTCTTAAGAAGACCTTTCTCATCGATTCTTCTGGCAAGTTCTCTCGCAGTTCCGAAACTTCCGTCGATAAGCTCGATGTTCCGGCCTTTTAAAAAGTTGCTTAAAGCACCTTTTAAGAAAGGGTAGTGCGTACAGCCGAGTACGATGCTTTCCGTGTCGGGAGTAAGAAACGGTGTGATTTTGTCCGTAAAATACTCATCGAGGTTTACTCCGCTCAATGTTCCGTTTTCGACAAATTCCATCAGTCCCTCACAGGGAACGGAAACAATTTCGGCTTTTCCTTCATATAATGAAAGAAGATGTTTGAATTTATCCTGTAAAATAGTCATCGGAGTCGCCATAACGAGAATTCTTCCGCCCTTATTCCTTTCGACTGCGGGCTTGATTGCAGGTTCGATTCCGACTAAAGGAAGGTCGGGGTACATAAGTCGCAAATCGGCGACGGCCGCACCGGTCGCAGTGTTGCAGGCAACCGCCAGACCTTTGATTCCTCTGTCAACAAGATACTTTGCTGCTTCAAATGTGTATTTTCTGATTTCTTCCCTGGGCTTGGTTCCGTAAGGTGCGTTCGCGGAATCTCCGAAATAAATGAAGTCTTCGTGCGGCATAATACGCATCGCTTCGCGAAGAACGGTAAGTCCTCCGAGACCTGAATCGAGCAAGCCTATGGGCATATTTTTATCGAGATTTTTTTCCATAATGAAATCATATCCGAACAGGCAGATTTTATCAATAAAAATAATAAAAGAAAAAGCAATTTTTGTTTACAAATACCGGTGCCTATGTTAAATTTATCTGTAAGGGGAAAATATCCACGCGAGGGAGCGTGTGTATATTTTTTTTTGCAAAAAATCATTTTTAGGAGGGTCTTATGAAACTTACGTATCAGGTAGAAGACAAACCCAAGTTCGGTCAGGTACTTGTATTTGCCTTACAGCAGTTACTTGCAATTCTCGCAGCAACAATCGCCGTTCCGGCTATTATCGGTAACGGAATGTCACCTTCGGCAGCTCTTTTCGGAGCAGGTGTCGGAACAATTGTTTATCTTTTATTCACGAAATTTAAAAGCCCTGTTTTCCTCGGCTCATCATTCGCATTTATCGGTTCCATGTTCGCTGCATTTGCAGGCGGTGTTACTGCTTCACTCGGTTATTTCGGATTAATTCTCGGTGCCGTATTTGCAGGCTTGGTATATGTGGTTCTTTCATTCATTGTCAGAGCGTGCGGTGTTGAATGGATTAACAAACTTATGCCTCCTGTTGTAATCGGACCTACGGTTGCAATCATCGGTCTTTCACTTGCAGGAAACGCTGTAGGCGATCTTCAGATAGGAAAGGTTTTAAACGAAGAAGGAGCATCGGTTGCTTCCGTATATCTTTGCATCCTCTGCGGTCTCGTTACATTATTTGTAACAATGATCTGTTCCGTATACGGTAAGAAGATGCTCAAGATGATTCCTTTCATCATCGGTATCGCAGCAGGTTATGTTCTTGCAGCAATTCTTACAATTATCGGTAACGGAGCCGGAATCGATGCTTTGAAGATTATTGATTTCTCAGCATTCTCCAAGATGCAGTGGATTCCCGATTTCACATTCGTAAGCGCATTCTTCAAAGAGCCTTTCGGATATGGAGAAGTCGGTTCAATGGGCTCATACATTTTAACAATTGCAGTTGCATATGTTCCCGTAGCATTCGTTGTATTTGCAGAGCATATCGCAGACCACAAGAATCTTTCCTCTATTATTGAGAGAGACCTGTTAAAAGATCCCGGACTTCACAACACACTTCTCGGTGACGGTGTAGGTTCAATGGTAGGTGCATTCTTCGGCGGCTGCCCCAACACAACATACGGTGAGTCGGTAGGATGTGTTGCTATTTCCGGCAATGCTTCGATTATCACCATTTTTGCTACCGCAATTCTCGCAATTGTTGCTTCATTCGTAGCTCCTTTTGTTACAATTCTTGCAACAATTCCCAACTGCGTAATGGGTGGCGTTTGTATCGCTCTTTACGGTTTCATCGCAGTTTCCGGTCTTAAGATGATTCAGGGTGTGGATCTCGAAGACAACAGAAATCTTTTCACCGTATCCGTAATTCTTATCTGCGGCATCGGCGGACTCGTTGTAAGCTTCGGTTCGGTTACCATCACGGAAGTTGCGTGTGCACTTATTCTCGGCATCATCACAAATGCCATTCTTAAGAACAGAAAAAAGGATAAGTAATTAAAATATATTAAGACATGGGCTGCGTTTAAACCGCAGCCTTTTGTCTTATTTGTTCACACGTCGAGCCTAAGTTCATCAGTTTACTGAATGAAACCGGGCCGATTTCAATGATTTTCGGGGTAAAAGAAACATCGCATGATTTGTTGTTTTTTTTACCGAAAACATTCTTGACAGTTTATGCCAAATAGGCTATTATGTTTGAAATATTCTTAATTTACGGAGGAAATCATGAGCGAAGCAATTAAGGAATTACTGATCTGCCAGAAACAGTCATTTATGGACAGATTACCGGGGTATGCCATGGTTGCGCTCACGCTTATTTCAGTTCCGGTAACATTTATTTTCGGGCCGCTTGTTTTGGTGGCGACCATAGTCTTTGGAATTCTTTCGTACGTTTTATTTTTCCGCAGGATGACAGTTGAATACGAATATACTTATATGGATAAGGAACTTACCATTGACCGTATATACAATCAGTCTTCAAGGAAGACCGTGGAAGTTCTTGACCTCAATAAGATGGAAGTTCTTGCCAGGGAGAATTCCCGTTTCCTTGATTCATACAAGGGAAGAGAAGTCAAGACGATTGATTATTCAACCAAATCACCCGAGGATGATGAATTTGATTCTTTGGCAACTTATGTAATGTATTATGAGGGACAGCGTAAGTACCGTTTTTCTTTTAATGAGGAGACCTTTGAGTTTATGAGAAGGGCCATGCCTCATAAAATTAAAAACGATTAACTAATAAACATTCATACGGAGGACAAAAAATGGGTCAGATTGTTGGCGAAGGCATTACTTTTGACGATGTGCTTCTGATTCCCGGATATTCACAGGTTATTCCCAACCAGGTTGATTTATCCACCTATCTTACAAAGCGCATCAAGTTGAACATTCCGATGATGAGTGCCGGAATGGACACTGTAACCGAGCATCGTATGGCAATTGCCATGGCTCGTCAGGGCGGTATCGGTATTATTCACAAGAATATGTCGATTGAAGCTCAGGCAGAAGAAGTTGATAAGGTTAAAAGATCGGAGAACGGTGTTATTACCGATCCTTTCTCACTTTCACCGGAGCATACGCTTCAGGATGCGGATAACCTTATGGCGAAATTCAGAATTTCGGGTGTGCCCATTACTGAAGGCAAGAAACTCGTAGGTATTATTACCAATCGTGATCTTAAGTTTGAAACAGACATGACCAAGAAGATTAAGGAATCCATGACAAGCCAGAATCTGGTTACCGCTCATGAAGGAATTACTCTTGAGGAAGCTAAGAAGATTCTTGCAGCAGCAAGAAAAGAGAAGCTCCCCATCGTTGATTCGGATTACAATCTTGTAGGTCTTATCACAATCAAAGATATTGAGAAAACAATCAAGTATCCTCTTTCCGCAAAGGATGAGCAGGGACGACTTCTCTGCGGAGCCGGCGTAGGAATTACCGCAAATGTTCTTGACAGAGTTAAAGAACTTGTTGATGCCAAAGTCGATGTTATTGTTCTTGATTCGGCTCACGGACATTCGGAGAATGTATTAAGATGTTTAAGAATGATCAGAGAGAAATATCCCGATATTCAGATTATCGCAGGTAACGTTGCAACAGGACAGGCTACCAAAGATTTAATCGATGCGGGAGCAGATGCTATTAAGGTCGGAATCGGACCCGGATCGATTTGTACAACACGTATCGTTGCAGGTATCGGTGTTCCTCAGATCAGCGCCGTTATGGACTGCTATGATGTTGCCAAAGCTTACGGTATTCCTATTATCGCTGACGGCGGTATCAAGTTCTCGGGAGATATGACTAAGGCTATTGCAGCCGGTGCAAATGTCTGCATGATGGGTTCAATCTTTGCAGGCTGCGACGAGAGCCCCGGAGACTTCGAACTTTTCCAGGGAAGAAAATACAAAGTATACCGTGGAATGGGATCGATTGCGGCAATGGAGAACGGAAGCAAAGACCGTTATTTCCAGGCAGATGCCAAGAAACTTGTTCCCGAAGGTGTTGAAGGCCGTGTAGCTTATAAGGGAACCGTAGAAGATACAGTATTCCAGCTCCTCGGTGGTCTTCGTTCCGGTATGGGTTACTGCGGTACACCCACAATCGAAGCCCTCAAGGAAGGCGGCAGATTCGTTAAGATTTCAGCCGCAGCAT
>JAKSSB010000141.1 GCA_024403285.1 Lachnospiraceae bacterium
ATAAGTCAGTAGCCTCTATAAGAGATCTACAAAACTTATCATACGAGGAGAATTTACTATGTATTTTGACGTAACATATATTCTTGTTCTTATCGGTGCATTAATAAGTTTGATAGCATCGATAAACGTAAATTGGACTTTTAAAAGATACAGTCGCAAGCTGAATGCGCGCGGAATGACGGCGGAACAGGTTGCTTCCTATATTCTGCAGTCAGCCGATATCCACGACGTTCAAATCGGACGAATCCGCGGAAACCTGACAGACCATTATTCACCGACTGAAAAGGTGCTTCGTCTTTCGGACAGTGTCTACGGCTCGTCGTCGGTTGCGGCAATCGGCGTTGCGGCACACGAGTGCGGACACGCAATTCAGCACAAAGTCGGATATTTTCCACTTAAGCTTCGCTCGATTTCCGTGCCGGTTGCCAACATCGGTTCCAAGCTTTCGTGGCCGATTATTTTACTGGGACTTGTACTCGGATATATGGGCCTTGCCAAAGTCGGAGTATTCATGTTCCTTTTTGTGGTTGCTTTCCAGTTAATCACATTGCCCGTGGAATTCAATGCATCCCATCGTGCAATCAAGGTTCTCCGTGAACGCAACATCCTTTTTGACGAAGATTTGCGCAAAGCAAAGAAAGTTCTGACAGCGGCAGCAATGACGTATGTGGCTTCTCTTTTCTCGTCCATTCTTCAGCTGTTTCGTCTTTTACTTCTTGTCAGAGGCGGCGGACGCAGAAGAAGATAGTTCAATGCATATTTCGGGAACACCTTCGCTAAAAACCGGAGTTCCCGCTCCGAAACTGATAGAATAAGTATGATAAATACACGTATAAAAGAGGAATAAATTATGACGGACAATTCTGACAGAAACGAAAAGCAGCACTGCATGATGATAATTCATATTCAGTCAATCGTTCTGATGCTGGTGATGCTTGTTTTACTGGTAAATTCCATAGCGACTCTGGAATTTTCAATCATGCAAATCATCGGTTTGGACCCGGTCGGATCATTCACAGAGACATTCGGCGCTATTGATCAGCTCTCGGGCATTGTTACGATAGTAACGACAATCTTTGAGATTTTTAACACCGTTCGGACAATCGTGCTGATCTTATCGCTTGTTTTAACCGTAGTTCTTCTCTACTTAATGAAGAAGCAGATTGACTTGTACAAGGAGTCGAAAGACAGGTCGGGTAAGACGGTTAAGGTTAAAAAACTTCCCTATGTTCTGTGGGGATTTTTGCTCGGAATGTACGGCGCGCACTATTTTTACCAGGGCGACCGCTCACGGGGCAGAATAATGCTCATAATCGGGCTTGTTGGTACTTTTATCATGCCTATTTTGTCTGTTTATACGATGGGAATGAGTTTCGGCGACGCGTATCTTGCCTGCTTCCTTGACAGGGATTCGGACGGATATGTGGGTATAGAAGAATATCCGTACTGGATATAAATGAGTGAACGGAAGATTATTCGTATCGGATAAAAGATGAGTGAACGGAAGATTATCCATATCGGGCAGAGTTATTTATTTGAAAGGTAAAAAATGGAAATTCTGGTTTTATTCACAAGTTTGTTTATATTTGCCGTGGTAATATATTTTCTCATATTTATGTTGCCCGGAAGTTTTGAAAGCGATTTCTACGCAAAACCCCCAATATTCAAAACAGAATTTGATTATCATTTGGGAAATATCGAGTCTGAGCCGGATTGGTCAGAAAAACCGGAATTTGTCTGTGTTTCGGTATGGGCCGGTTACAGAAACGGTAAGTCTTCCGGATGGCACTATGACTATGTCACCCTGCGCTTTGATCTTAAGAAGAACGGAGAGTATAAACTGTGCAGAGGCGACAGAATGAAAATTTTTTATGACAAATATCTGTTCGGAAATGACGGAATCAGATACGCAAAGGCAGCTCACAAAGCATTAATTGATTATCTAAATGAGAAATCAAATGAAGAAAACGGTTAACAGTGTCATGAAGGTACGCGGGTTGCTCGTGGCATTAATAGGGATTAAGGAAGGATAATCTGTATGTCATCAAAAAAAGAAAATAAGTCTGTCAGCGCGAAAAACGACGCTCCGGGTAAAAACAAAAACAGCAGCAGAATTCTCAAAACGATTCTTGCCGGAATGTTTCTTGGTATTGCGCTTGCGTTACCGTTCCTTACCGGGCAGATTCCCGAAGTCGGTCAGATGCTTCTTCCGATGCATCTGCCTGTAATGATTTGCGGATTTATCTGCGGACCGTTTTATGCACTTGTAGTCGGATTGATTGCACCGGTTCTCCGGTTCATTCTTTTCAATAATCCGCCGCTTGTTCCGAAGGGCATTCCGATGTGCTTCGAACTTGCAACATACGGATTTGTGGCAGGCCTCATGTACAGATCTTTACCGAAGAAGAAGCTGTATATCTGGGTGTCGCTTGTTATTTCCATGCTTGCCGGAAGAATTGTCTGGGCGGCAGCCAAGATGGTTTTATTGGGACTCGGCAAGGCTCCGTTTTCTTTTACCATATTCATTACAGACGGTTTTGTGGAGGCAGCGCCGGGAATTATCGCGCAGCTGATTCTCGTACCGCTTATCGTAATGGCGATTAAGAAAGCGGATACCTCGCACAGGCTGGGTTAGCGCATTATTATCAATATGACCGGAGGAAGGTACGTATGAGAGAACCAACATACGGAGCCGATGTGGCAGAATCAAAATCTAAAATTACAACCGATAAACTCGGGTTGCCGATGACGGGAGCGACGGTGGCTATGTCGATTGTAATCTTACTTGAGTTTATTTTTTTCGGGGCAGATTCAAAGCTGAAAGAAGCGGGAATATGCTGTCTGGTATGTTTTGTCTGCCTGATTATTTATTTTATCTGGATTTGCAATACTCTTCCGTGGTACATAAAGTTCGAAAACGAGGGATTTGTTCTTAAGTATTATACCGGACGCAAGGTTCGGGTGAAGTATGAGAACATCAAAAGCCTTCGCCTTATGAAGGATTTCAAGGGAAAACGATATAATGACAACGATTCGATTGCGAACTGGACTGTGATTATCAATACCGAGTCGGGCGGAATTTTCGAAATCCCCAAACAGAGCGAGTACGACATGTGGGCGATTGTCACGCGACTTCGTTACAATGCGGAGCGTTTCGGCCTGAACATTGACCCGATTTGCGGTAAAAAATCCGTTATGCTTGCGGAACGTGCCGAGAACGCGGTGGAAAATGCAATGCAGAATGCACCGGCTGTACCGGACGATTCTTTTGATGACGACTCGTTTCAGGGTGCATCCGCGGTGACTTTTACTTTCAGCCTCAAAGTCGGTTTGTCGAGACGTCTGGTTGCTGCATCCAAAGGCAATTTTTCGGCTCATTTTCTTTTGATAGTTATTGCGGTTCTCATTGTTTTGGAACTCGCGCTGGGTGTTTTTCTTATCAAGGCCGGCGGACTTTTTATTTCTCTTTTCCTGATTATTATCGAAGTTACCGCAGCATATTTTTTGATTTCATTGGGTAAAAGAAACGAAGAAAAATATTCAATCGGCTGCAACGTTGTTTTCGGAAATCATCTTCTTTTAGTTGACGACGAAGAATTCAGACCGAGGAACATCAACTCAATCGTGCTGAATGTTGCCGAACGTGATCAAACGCTTGCGGGGCGGATGATTTACGAAATGCGTATCAAGTATGACGGCTTTACGTCTACGAGAGGATTTTCGCTTGAGGCTGAGGGAGATAACTGCGAAGAATTCGTTACGGCATTTCTTATGTGGTGCCACGAGAATAATGTTTTGGGAGTAATATATTAAGATTGTAATTCAGTATGCTGTCGCAAGCGGTAAATTTTGGCAAATTAAAGTGCGAAGTAAATTTTGCTCATAAGGAGAAAATGATGAGATTTCCTGAATTCCTTAAAGATAATGATACAATCGGTCTGGTTGCACCTTCATACGGATGCGCAACCGCCCCCAGATACAGACTTCCGTTCGAGAAGGCGCTCTTGCGCTTCGAAAGTCTGGGATATAAGACAAATCTCGGTCCGAACTGCTATGCAACCGAAGGAATCGGTAAAAGCAACACACCCGAGAAATGCGCAGCCGAAATTAATGACTACTTCGTAAACCGGGACTGCGGAATGATTTTCTCAGTCGGCGGCGGCGAAACAATGTGCGAAGACATGTCTTTTGTCGACTTCGAAGGAATTAAGAACGCTGCGCCGAAATGGTACGCCGGCTATTCGGATAACGCCAATTTAACATTTCTTTTACCCATATTGACGGACACCGCCGCACTGTACTGCAGCAACGCTCCTTCATTCGGCTCTGAAACGCTTCATAAAAGTCACACCGATGCACTCGACTTTCTTGCCGGAAAGAAACTGAAATTTACTAACTACGACGGCTGGGAAAAAGAGTCCTTAAAATCGGACGAAAACCCTCATGCGAACTTAAACATAACCGAACCGTACAGCCAGATAAACGTTCTGCCGGCCGGTTGCGATTCCTTCAGCGGAAGAATGCTCGGCGGATGCCTCGACGTACTCGTCACGCTCTGTGGTACAAGATTTGACAGGGTAAAAGAATTCAATGAACGCTACAAAGATGACGGAACCGTCTGGTTCCTCGAAGCTTGCGACTTAAATCCAATGGGAGTTATGCGCGCTCTCTGGCAGCTCGACAATGCGGGCTGGTTCGAGACGGCAAAAGGATTTGTAATCGGAAGGTCTCTTTTACACGATTTTGAATTTGACGGAATCTGCCCGCGAGATGCTTACAAAATGTTCCTTGAGAAGAAAAATCTTCCCGGTGTAATTGATATCGATTTGGGACATCTCGCACCCATGATGCCTTTCGTATCGGGAGCGGTTGCGACAATCGAAGTCGGCGATAACTCGCTTTCAATTGACTACGGACCGTCTCTGCACTAGCTCTTCGTCGACGAGCCTTTGTTCGGGTGATATTCTGACGGCGTCGCGCTTCTGCCCGCCTTTGTTCAGATGATGCAGGCTTGCGACAGCAAAACGGAAGCTAAGCGGCGAATGTGCTGTCGAAAATGCGGAAGAATCCTC
>JAKSSB010000142.1 GCA_024403285.1 Lachnospiraceae bacterium
TCAAGAATCGATTCAAGAGTTGCAATCGTTTTGGAGCGTTCACCGTGCGGAAAAACAAATGTTTCAACCGTAAAACCGGCATCTGTAAGTTCTTTTACACATCTGTCTCCGTGAAGGGCAAATACATTGTCGTCGCTTAAAAGAAGGATTCTGCACGCCGGAATGACTCCTGTGAGAGCACTGCCGTAATCAAGTGTTCTGCCGATAATGACATCATATTCGCGTCCGGGAATGTTTACATGAACTTTTCTTTCCATATCTGCTCTTTCCTTTCGTCATTTTCTTTGGCCAGACGACCTTCTTTTAACAGGGTAAAAAGCTTATCTCTGTCATTATTGTCAATGGCTTCCTTAAATTCGTCCAGATGAAGAATAAGTTCGGCAATTTCTTTGGAAAGGCTCTCGCCGTTTTCAAGGAAAAGTTCCGTCCACATCGTTTCGTTTAAAAAAGCCACTCTCGTCATATCCTTAAAGCTTCCCGCGCTGAATCCGTATCGTGTATCGCAGGTGCTTCCCTTTATGTACGCACCCGAAACAACGTGCGCAAGCTGTGAAGTGTATGCAATAACGCGGTCATGCTCCACCGGATTGGATTCTTTAATCTGGCCGAAACCTAATTTCAGGTAAAATTCGGACAGTTCGCCGATGGCGTTTTCATCTGTATATTCGTCTCTGCAAAGAATCATCGAAGCATTGTCGAAAAGACCTGCAAAAGAATAATCGTATCCCGATTTTTCTATGCCGGCCATGGGATGAGCTCCGACAAATCTGACACCGTATGAAGCGCATTCCTTTGACAGAGAATCGCAAACGGCTTTTTTGATGCCGCAACAGTCTGTAACGATTGATCCTTTTTGGATATATGGAAGCATTGATTTAACGTAATCGACCGTTACTCCGGGATAAAGAGCCACGATAATCAGATCGCACTCTCCGATATTGTCTTCGCCGAGAACCCCGTCTAAGAATCCGCTTTCGTCAAGGTAGTCGTTTACCTCATTTCTTTTATCGTATCCGAGCAGCTTACAGGGGTATTTCTCACGAATCGTCTTCGCCATCGAACCACCGATAAGTCCGAGGCCCGCAACACCTATTGTTTTAAATTTAAAATCCGGTTCGGCAAATGCAGAATTGTCCATTTTTCTTCCTCTCCCGGTGTCTTTACGCCGGCTAAGAAAAAAGAGCCGCACTCGACTCTTTTATCCGTATTATGATAAAAACTATCATTCAAAAATTATTTGTCAAGTTTCATATCGCCGTCTTTGATAAGGTTAAGCTTACGCATTCCCCATGCTGTTCCCCAGGCAATGATACCCGGAAGGATAAAGCATACGAGAGCAATTTTGACAAGTACCCAGACAGGTGACTGGCCGTTTTCAACCATAACCTGATATGCGTTAATCGGTCCGACAAGACCTGCGGTTCCCATTCCGGAGCCGGAAGCATTGTTCTCGAAATTGAAAATTGTCGTTGCAAGAGGTCCGGTGATTGCGGAAGCAACTATTGCCGGAACCCAGATGATGGGTTTCTTCACGATGTTCGGCATCTGAAGCATACTTGTTCCGATACCCTGTGCGAACAAACCGTTCCATTTATTGTCTTTGAAGCTGGCGATTGCGAAACCGATCATGTTGGCACAGCAACCTGCCGTGGCAGCACCTGCGGCGATTCCCGAAAGTGAAAGGATGACGCCGATTGCAGCCGATGAAATCGGAAGCGTAAGCGCAATTCCCATAAGAACGGAAACTATGATACCCATGAGAATCGGTGCCTGAAGTGTTCCGTAATTGATGAGACTTCCTATCCACACCATGAACTTTGAAATGGGAGGGCCTACCAGAAGACCTACCGTTCCGCCTGCCAGAATGCAGCATAACGGAGTTAAAAGAATGTCAACTTTGGTCTTGCCGGCGATAAGTCTGCCTATATATATGGCTACAAGTGCCGCAATAAACGCACCGAGAGGTTCGCCGTATCCCGAAAGTTTAATACCGCCTTCGGAAAGGAAACCGATACACGCCGAAGGATCTGCTAGCGAATCGATAATCTTGGGAGCATATCCTCCTATCATACCTGCTACGGAAGCCGAAAGAACTACAAGCGGCTTCTCCTTGAATTTGCAGGCAACACCGCATCCGATACCGGCACCTGTAAGAATCATGGCCGTCTTACCCATCAGAACAATGTACTGACCGATTAAACTGACCGTCGGATTTCCAAGTTTAACAACATAGCCGCCCGCTGTGGAAATAATTGTTCCGATAATAAGGGTTGCAAACAGGCCTGTTGCCATGCCTCCGAGTCCGTCGATAAAAATCTCGTTAAGAATCTTTTTAAGCTTTTTCATATCATTCCTCTTTCCCGGTCGAAGCCTTAAGGTCTCCGCCGACTTATAATGGTTATCCCCTATCCCATTAAGAAAAATACATGTATAAAAAATACCACATTAGCCTTGTAAAGTCAAAAGAATTATGCTATTCTAAATGCGTTGTGAAGTAACAACCGTTATTATTTTTTTGGAGGTAAACTTAAATGAACAAAGGTACAGTTAAGTGGTTCAACAACCAGAAGGGTTACGGCTTCATTTCTGATGAATCAGGAAATGACGTATTCGTACACTACTCAGGACTCAACATGGAAGGTTTCAAGTCTCTTGAAGAAGGCGCTTCTGTTGAATTCGAAGTAGTTAACGGAGAGAAAGGACCCCAGGCAGTAAACGTAACCAAGTTATAATTGCTGATTGCAATCTAATCGGTTTAGCATGTGCCTATTCTTTAAGTGAGTTATAGAAGAAGCTATTGTAACACAGATTAACAACTACGTTTTTACCTAGAAGATTCAAAAAGACCGGTTTTATTACCGGTCTTTTTTCATGTATGAAACAACTTCTTCAAATTTCAGATTTCCGCCGAAAATATCGAGCGCACTTCCTATCGTAAAGTTTATTCTCGACTTTCCCGATGTTCTTAACACCTCTATGTCTTCGAAAGATCTTACTCCGCCCGCGTATGTAACTGCGTTGCCCTCGTATCCGGCAAGCATTTCCACAAGTTCTTTTTCGATTCCGGAGTTCTTTCCTTCCACATCAACCGCATGAATTAAGAATTCATCACAGTAATCATCGAGTTCTTCCAAAAGACCGGCATTAAGAATTTCATCAGTTACGGTCTGCCATCTGTCGGTTGCGATATGATAGCCGTCTTCTCTTTTGATACAGCTTAAGTCGAATACAATGCATTTCCTTCCGACAGCGCTTTCGAGTTTTTTCATTCTGTCCCGTGAAAGCCTTCCGTTTTCGAAAAGATAAGAAGTTACAATTACGTGACTTGCTCCCGCCTCAATAAATCCTGCGGCATTCGTATCATTAATTCCGCCTCCTATCTGAAGGCCTCCCGGATAAGCCTTTAACGCTTCAAGCGCACAATTGTAAGTATCTTCAAAGAAAGGACTTCCCGCTTTGTTTAAAAGAATTACATGACCGCCCTTTATTCCGTTGTCTCTATAAAGAGTGGCGAAATATGACGAGCCCCAATGTGAGACAAAATTCTCAACCGCCGAATCGCCTTCGTCGTTTAATGTGCTTCCGACAATCTGTTTAACTTTTCCGTTGTGAATATCTATACACGGTCTGAATTCCATAAATACCTCTTATCCTATAACATCCTGCATATTGTAAAGACCTGCGGGTTTGCCTGCAAGGAATTTGGCTGCGCTGACTGCACCTTTGCCGAATACCGCTTTGGAATATGCGGAATGTGAGAATGTAACCACTTCATCTTCTCCCGCGAAAATAACGTCATGGTCACCGACGATGTTTCCGCCTCTGACAGAACTGATTCCGATTTCAAGACAGTCTCTCTTCTCACTCTTCGTGCTTCTGTCATATATGTAATGATATTTCTCATTCATTTCTTCATTGATTGAATCGGCAAGCGCAAGAGCGGTTCCGCTCGGTGCATCTTTTTTGAGGTGATGATGCTTCTCAACGATTTCAACATCAAATCCTTCATCGCAGAGTTTAGCCGCAGCTTCTTTTACCAGTTTAAGTAAAAGATTTATTCCGAGAGACATGTTCGCCGAACGTAAAACAGCTACTTTCTTCGAGGTCTCGTTTACTTTGGCAAGCTGTGCCTCGCTTAAGCCGGTCGTACATAAAACCACCGGAATTTGTCTGCTTGCGGAATAATCAAGAAGTGCGTCGATTGCGGATGCCGAAGCGAAATCAATAATTACATCGGCTTCAACATTGCACTCTCCGATTGAAGGAAATACCGGATATTTATTGGCTCCGTTGTCAAAAGGATCAACGCCTGCCACGATTTCAATATTCGCGTCATTTTCGACGATTCCCGAAATTACTCTGCCCATATGGCCGTTGCAGCCATGCATAATTGCTTTTACCATTACTGTATCCTCCGTTGTTGTTAAGTTAAGTCACGTGATTTTCGCTCCCGTGTGCAGAAAGAGGCGAATTAAATTAATAATTCGCCTCGGTTAAACTTTAAATAATGTGCTTTGTGATTAGAGAAGTCCGAAATTCTTCATCTCGTCTTCAAGTCTCTTGGCATTTGCATCTTCCATCTCGCAAAGAGGACGACGGTAAACGCCTCCCCAGTTACCCATAAAGTTCATTGCCTTCTTAATGGGAATAGGGTTAACTTCGCAGAACAAAGCATCAATCAAAGGTGCAGCCTTAAGCTGAATTTCTCTTGCGGCTTCAACGTTACCCTTGAAGAATTCCTCACACATGTTGTGTGTCTCTTCGGGAGCGATATTTGAAAGAACGGAAATAACGCCCTTTGCACCGATTGCAAGATAAAGAACGGTTTCAATATCATCGCCGCAGTAGATGTCAATTTTGCCCTTGGACATCTGTGCAAGACGTACAACTTCCGAGATATCTCCGAGAGATTCCTTAACACCGATGATGTTGGGAACTGTCTCAACAAGTTTCATAATTGTCTTGTTCTGAATTGCCACACCTGTTCTTCCGGGAATGTTGTAAAGAATGATGGGAATCTTAA
>JAKSSB010000143.1 GCA_024403285.1 Lachnospiraceae bacterium
CCGCCGAAACCCGCGCCGGTCATTCTTGCGCCGATCACTCCGCGTTCTTCCCACGCCGCTTCAACGATTGTGTCGAGTTCGATTCCGGTCACTTCATAATCGTCCCGAAGCGATTTGTGCGATTCGTTCATAAGCTGTCCGAATTCTTCAAGATTTCCGGCATTCAAAGCCTTAAGAGCACGAATCGTTCTCTCATTCTCACTGACCGCATGACGCGCCCTCACACGAACCGTCTCATCCTCGATCAATCCGGCATTTGCCTCAAATTTCGCCGAATCCAGTTCGCAGAGAAGCTTAATGTCAAGTTTCCGATTAAGTGCACGAACAGCGCTCTCGCACTCCGCCCGTCGCTCGTTGTACGCAGAATCGTTAAGTCCGCGCTTTTTGTTCGTCTGACAGATGGCAATCACCGAATCCCCAAGTTCAACCGGCACATATTCAAATTCAAGTGTCGCCGTATCGAGGAAAACTGCCGAATTTTCGCGTCCCATCGCAACAATGAACTGATCCATGATTCCGCAGTTCACGTTACAGTAAACGTTTTCGGCGGTCTTCGCAATGAGCGCTAAATCTTTTACCGGGATTTCAGGGTAAAAGAGACTCTTAACGACATAACCGGTAAGCACTTCGATTGACGCGGATGACGAAAGCCCTGCGCCGTTCGGAATATTGCCGTAAAAATACATGTCAAAACCGTGCGGGAGAGCGTATCCTTCATCTGCAAGCGCACGCATCATTCCGCACGGATAATCAAACCATCCGCCCGTGCGACAGTTGCCGATATCGGTGGCATCTGCTTCATAAATTCCGCTTTCTGCAAAGTTCTCCGAATACAGCCTTATCAGGTTATCGCTTCTCTCCCTCACTGCCGCGTAGGTGCCGATTGTCAGCGCACACGGAAAAACGTGGCCGCCGTTGTAATCGGTATGTTCTCCTATTAAATTAACTCTGCCCGGAGCGGAAAAAACTCTCGCTTCACGGCTTTCAAATATCGATTCAAAAGAATCGATCATTCTTTTCTTCATATACGGTTCCTTCCCGGGCAGAAGTCAATCGCCGAATCGCAAATATCTGAAGTCCGCAGTTTAAGCACATAATTCATGCCGGTGTCCTATGTGGAAACAAGCAAAGTAATTACTTTCGTTCTGTCCGAATTAACCAGAAAAACAAGTTTCGGATTTTCAAGCACTTCTTTCCGTGTTTTTCTGTCATATTTAGTAACTACTATATCAAAAACTCCCACAAAATGCACCATAAAATCACTTCAATAATTGTCCGCCATGATTTCGAAATAACTCTGCTCGTGATCGCAGGTCGGGCAGACTTCCGGCGCTTCAATGCCGATTACGATGTGTCCGCAGTTTCTGCATTCCCAGATTTTCACTTCGCTCTTTCTGAAAACGGTCTCCGTCTGAACATTATTGAGAAGTTTTCGAAACTTTGCTTCGTGATGTTTCTCGATACTTGCCACGCTTCTGAATTTCTCCGCAAGTTCATCAAAGCCTTCCCGCTCTGCCGTCCTTGCAAATTCATCATACATATCGTTGTATTCGTAATACTCCGTATCAGCCGCATCGCCCAGATTGAAAGCCGTTCCTCCGACAACTCCGTAAAGTTCCTTGTACCAGATCTCCGCATGTTCCTTCTCGTTGTCCGCCGTGTGCGCAAAAAGTGCCGCTATCTGCTCATAACCGTCCTTCTTCGCGCGCGAAGCAAAAAACGTATACTTGTTTCTTGCTTCCGATTCCTTTGCAAACGCATAAAGAAGATTCTGATATGTCTTGGTTCCTTCATATTTACTTTTACTCATTTTTATTTTCCTTTCTGCCCGGTTTATATTCTTTTTCCGCCGGTAACACTTTTACCATAACGGAATTGAACGGGTAAAAAAGATGTCGGAACATAAAAAAACTCTTCCGTGAATTGCCCAAAAGTCTGCCATAAAATACTTTTTGAAAATTTCTTAAAAAATCGCAAAATTTCCTTTGCATTTTGGAAATTTATCTGTTATTTTTTACTTGAAAATTTTGAATTACGGAGGTTTTTCACAAATGGTTGAAAAAAGCAAATTACGTGCAATGTCGAGAGATCTTCAGTCGGATCCCGACGATTACATGCACAGTTTCAGAAAAAATCTTTTTATGTATATAGAACGTAAAGACATCACACTCGCAGAAGTAGCGGAGGCGGCGGACATTTCGGTCAGCACTCTCAAAACCTTCCTCTACGGTGATTCGTCGGACTGTCATCTTTCAAACGCAATCAAGCTTGCCCGGGTATTCAACGTAAGCGTTGACGAACTTGTCGGCTGCGGCACAATAAGCCCTGAAACAAGAGAATCGCTTCAGATTATCAGACAGCTCCCCGAAAGTTTCACTTCATTCGTGCGTTGGACGACGAGATATCACTACAACATGCTCACTTCACACAAAGTGTCCAAGAAAGCAATTGAGATAATGAATCCTGAATTCGAGAACGGAAACCTCGTTGCTACCAACAAATTCGATCTTGTTGATATTTCGGATTTAAATGATGACATCAGGCCCAAAGCCTTCATGGGAATCAGAATCCCCTGCGACAACTACGCACCGAACTACTACAAAGGTGAAATTCTTATTCTTGCAAACGACAGACTTGCGCGCCCGAGCGAGAACATCTTCATCACAATCGGCGGCAATCTTTTCATCGTTAAAAGAAGCGAAGAGCTTATAGATCGAACCAAGAAAATCATCTATCACGGAATCCGCGACAACCGTAAACTTGTCGATGACGATGCCTGCATGGTCCTCGGTTATGTTGTCAAAACAATTCAGGACCCCTGCGAAGGCGACCGATAAAATAATGGCCTGCCCGGTGACGATTAATGTCACACCGGACAGGCTTTTCTTTAGTGCCAGTAAGGCTTCTGATCTTTATGTGTATATCCTTCAAGTTTTCTTCGATAATTCTCTAAGATTTCTCCGTATTTGGCCACGCTCTTCTCCTTAAGAAGTCCGCTTTCCTTCATTTCGGTAAAAGATTTCTCAAACTCGGTGAAATTCGACTGCGCCGCATCTTTGTAATTGTTGCTCATGTTCATGTCGATGCGGGCGATTATTTCGTCCAGCGCTTTATCATATTTGGATTTAAACAAGCCCATTTTACTGCTTCCCCTCTTTGAACATCTTCATCATCTCGTTCGTAAGACTTGAATCGTCAGGCTGAAGTTCTATCTCACTTCGCTCCACCCAGTCGGCGTATTTCAGTTCCCCTTCGTCCATGACAATCATATCATCGCCGTCCACATCGCAGTAGAAACCTGTCAGAATATCATCTGCAATACCCCACGGCTGAGACTTGTAATACCGGATATTCTTAACTCTGATTCCGGCTTCCTCCATAACCTCGCGGGCAACCGTCTGCTCAAGCGTCTCGCCTATCTCGGTGAAACCGGCTACGAGCGCATTGTGACCGTAACCGCGTTTGTACTTCGTTAGAAGCAGCTTATCGCCGTTTGTAACTCCGACAATAACAGCCGGGCAGATTTTCGGATAGATTACATTTCCGCAATCCGGACAGATTTTCGCGCGTTCCTTCTCCGAATGAAACGTTTTCGCACCGCATCTTCCGCAGAAAACATTAACGGTGTACCAGTCGTTCAAATGTTTCGCCGTAACAAGCGCAAATCTTCTGTACTTCGGATCAAGTCCGCTTCCTCGAAGAGCTTTGACATCCTCGAATTCATAGCCTGCCGGGTATGAAACATCCTTCGGAGCGAGGAAAAATCGCTCGTCACCAACCGCAAACAGGTAAAAGAAACCTTCGCATGATTCAAATTCCTGAGCCAAGGGAAAATCAAGTTCGGTTTCGGTTCTTCTGATTAAAACCGTATTCTTCTCAAACACGAAAACTCTGTCGTTCGCTTCGGGTTCGGCCCCGGGGCGATACATATTGTCGAGCACATATGGCTCAATATCCTGTATCATTATATGCCTCCGATATTCTTGATGTTTCGTCTGTCAACCGGATTCTCGATTCCGATTCACCGATTTATTCACGCTGCGTTTTAACAATAACGATTACAGTAAATCAGCGATTTCGTAAATCATTTTCTCGGTCTTCTCCCAACCGAGGCAGGGATCCGTAATCGAGCAGCCGTATCTTCCTTCACCGATTTTCTGGTTGCCGTCCTTGATGTAACTTTCCACCATGAAACCTTTGACGTGTCTGCCGACTATCTCGCTGTGTCTGCAGCTGTGCAGAACTTCTTTGATAATTCTCGGCTGTTCAAAAGGATTCTTGTTCGAGTTCGAGTGGTTAGTATCGACAATAATTGCCGTATTGGCCAATTCTCTTCTGTCATATTCATCACAGAGTTTAATCAAATCCTCGTAATGATAGTTCGGCAGCTGCTGCCCGTGATGGTTGTTATGACCACGCAAAATGGCATGTGCATGAGGATTGCCGTGTGAATGAACTTCCCAGCCTCTGTAGATGAATGTATGCTCATGCTGAGCGGCAAGAATCGCGTTCAGCATAACGGAATTGTCACCGCTGGTAGGGTTCTTCATTCCGACGGGAATTCCGAGTCCGCTCGCGGTAAGCCTGTGCTGCTGATTCTCAACCGATCTTGCTCCTACGGCAACGTAAGCAAGCAGATCGTCAAGGTAAATATGATTATCCGGATAGAGCATCTCGTCGGCACATGCAAAGCCTGTTTCTTTGACCGCGCGCATATGCATCTCTCTCGTTGCAATGATACCCTTGAAAAGATCCGGTTTCTTGCTGGGATCGGGCTGATGTACCATTCCCTTGTATCCTTCACCGGTTGTTCTCGGCTTGTTGGTATATATTCTCGGGACGATTACAATCTTGTCCTCAACCTTATCCTGTACCGGACGAAGTCTTGAAATATAATCCACAACACTGTCTTCGTTGTCGGCGGAACACGGTCCGATAATAACAAGGAAACGATCATCCTTTCCGGTAAAAATATCGGCAATC
>JAKSSB010000144.1 GCA_024403285.1 Lachnospiraceae bacterium
GCAGATGTAAATCTCTGGGTTAAAAACTGCGCAATCGTAATTGCGGCATCTGCCTGGATGGAAGCTCTTCTGAGTCTCGGTGCGATGAAAACCCACGCAAGAATTGTTCCGATAAGAAGACCTACCGAAATCCATACCTGACCCATTCCCCAAAGGTAAATGGAACCGGGAAGACCCATTAAAACCCATGCGCTCATGTCGGATGCTCCGGCACTGAGAGCTGCAACCCAACCGTTCATTTCACGACCGCCGAGGAAGTAGGCTTTGTCACCTGTCTCTTTCTTGCCCTTTGCAAAGAAATAAACACCTACGGCAAGTACTACAAGAAGATAAACGGCAAATGCAAACATTTCCCAAAAACTTACTTTCACTTTTGTTACCTCACCTTCAAATAAATTTACAACAGTTCACGGTGCGCACGCACCTCTTCAAGTGTAAAACAAAGGGAAGAAAAACACAACATTTTTCTTCCCCGATAATCATATATTTCGTATTTTACTTAACCGTTTCAACCTTAATTGTATTCGTATTTCCGGATACGCCGTTTATCTGGCCTCCTGTAAGTACGATATTGTCTCCGGAAGTAAGATTAAATGTTTTAACCGCCTCGTTGGCCGCCTGATAGAACATTACGTCGATTGAGCTGAATTCCTCGCTCAATACCGGTGTGACGCCCCAGCTTAAGTTAAGCTGTCTCCAGACTTTGCGGTTCGTTGTCGTGCCGAGAATATCGCACGGACATCTGAATCGGCTGATCATTCTTGCCGTAATACCCGTTACCGAATTGACTACGATACATTTTGCGTCAACATCGATTGCCATCGCACATGTTGCATGAGAAATTGCATCGAGGTTGTTCTTAATCTTATATTCGGTATTTGCAAAACGCTTCTTGTAATCAATGTGAGCTTCCGTATACTCCGCGATTTCTGCCATGTTCGAAAGAGCTTCGACAGGATACTTGCCTGCTGCCGTCTCGCCCGAAAGCATGATTGCACTCGAACCGTCATAAACCGCATTTGCAACGTCCGAAATCTCAGCTCTGGTCGGTCTCGGATTGTGAATCATCGATTCAAGCATTTCGGTTGCGGTGATAACTCTTTTACCGAGAAGGCGACATTTGTGAATTAAGAATTTCTGAATCGCGGGAACCTCAACAAAAGGAATTTCCACGCCGAGATCGCCTCTGGCAACCATGATTCCGTCAGCCACCTCACAGATTTCCTCGACATTGTCCACACCCGCACGATTTTCGATTTTGGCGATGATATTGATTCTCTCTCCGCCGTTTGAATCAAGAAGTTTTCTGATTGAAAGAACGTCGTCTCTTGTGGAAACAAAGCTTGCTGCGATGAAATCCACATCGTTTTCGATACCGAAAAGAATATCGTCCTTGTCCGTATCGCTCAGATATTTCTGTTTAAGCACCTTATTCGGGAAGTTCATGCTCTTTCTGTCGGAGAGCTCGCCGCCCGCAATTACCGTACATCTGGCTTCGTCGTCCGTAAGTTCGTTAACTTCAAAAATTACAAGTCCGTTGTTAACGAGAATACGGTCTCCCTTTTTCAGCTCCTTGGTAAGATGCTCATAGTTAACCGCCACAATTGTATTGTCCCCTGCTATATCCCTGGTCGTAAAGGTAAAAGAATCACCTTCCTTAAGTGTGATTTTCTTATCTTTAAATGTTTTGATTCTGTACTCGGGGCCCTTTGTATCAAGCATAATCGCAATCGGAAGGGAAAGTTTCTCTCTTACCCGTTTGATTAACTCGATTTTCTTGAGATGCTCTTCATGAGTGCCGTGTGAAAAATTCAGTCTGGCAACATTCATTCCGGCAAGACACATCGCTGTGAGTGTTTCTTCGTTCTCGCAAGCGGGACCGATGGTACAAATGATTTTAGTTTTGCGCATATTCTTCTCCCGGGGATTTTTCCCGGCCGTCCTTCGTGACGGCTTTCTTTATAATTTTTAACAGACCAATCATTATAAACACATCTTCCGGGATTTTACAAGTCAAAAAAACTCCGCTTAAACCATCCAGCTTCTTATTGTCTTTATTTCCAGTGCGTATCCTTCGTCATCATTCGGCGTTTCAAGGATAAAAGGTTTGCCCTGCAGGGCCGGATGACGAACCACTGCTTTAAGCGCGTCCTCTCCGATAAATCCTTTGCCGATAAGCTCGTGCCTGTCTTTGTGTGTATTAAATTCATTCTTGCTGTCGTTGATGTGAACGGCTTTCAGTCTGTCAAGACCGATTACGTCATCAAATTCACGCATCACTCCGTCGAGATTTCCGACGATATCGTATCCGCCGTCCCAGATATGGCATGTATCGAGGCAGACGCCGATTTTGTCTTTTAACTCAACACGATCGATTATTGCGCGGATTTCCTCAAAAGTTCTTCCGACTTCAGAGCCCTTTCCGGCCATCGTTTCAAGAAGAATCGTCGTGTGAACATCCTCTGTAAGCGCATTGTTGACGGCATCGGCAATCAAGGGAATAGCAACATCACTCCCCTGACCGACATGTGCTCCCGGATGAAAATTGTAATAATTTCCGGGAAGGTACTCCATCCGTGCCATATCTTCTTTTAACATATTCCTGGAAAACTCCCTGATATCTTCCTTTGCCGCGCAGACATTCATCGTATACGGTGCATGCGCAACAAGCACACCGAAGGAATTCTCCTTCATAAGCTTAATCAAAGCCTCGGCATCTTCCGGTACTATTTCTTTGGCCGCTCCGCCTCTCGGATTTCTGGTAAAAAACGCAAAGGTGTCCGCGCCGAGTGCCATGGCAGCCTTTCCCATTGCGAGAAATCCGCCCGATGATGATAAATGATTTCCTATATAAACCGACATATACTTATCTCCGATTCGTTATCGTTTTTTCTTAACTTTCTGTGCAGCGGCTCCTGCTTTGGCAAATTCCTTGCGAAGTCGCGCCAGTTCCTCTTCGTTATAGTCGTACTCTTCGTATTCTTCCGGATGTTCTTCTTTGTATACCTGCTCTCTTCTTCGCGAAATTTGGCTTCGGTTTGTCGCGCAGTAAATGAAGATACCGATTATCGCCAGTATCATAACGGGCGTATAAACCAGCGACGCCATAAGCGTTCCTTCCGCAATATCCGAGAAAGTATAAATATCTGCGAGAACATATACGAGAAGTGATGCTATCCAAACAATATTCAACAGTAAGGACGGAATAATCGCAATCAACAGTGCTATCCACATTCTTGGGTTCTTCCAGTAAAAAGAAGAAAACTTCGGCATAATTCTGCGAAGTTCGGCCTGCCTGTCTTCGAGCTGATGTATATCGAAATCAATCAGAGCCGCTTCTTCAAGGCTCATTCCGCCGACGCTGTCCGTTCCGGAGAAAGAAATCAAAGCTGTGGTGAAACGTTCTCTCCATTCTTCTATCTCACTTTTATGAAATGCATATTTACGGTATTCAACGGTAGTGGGATTCTCTCCTCCAATACGCACAAACATCGTCAGATTGATGCAGTAGTCGCAGAAAGCGATGCATTTGTTGATTGCTTTTACCTTATTTGCGTCCAGAAGAAGAACACTTAAAACAGCTTCACCGAGTGAAAGAACCCGAAGCATTTCTTCCTTTCTCTGCTCACATCCCCTCGGGTTTTCGAACTGTTCGCTTCTGCCTTCCGGGGTGATCATTTTGCGCTTCAGGACAGCTTCGACTTCCGTATCAAAAACGTCAGCCATCTTCAGTCTTGCTTTTTCATCCGTCATCGCGCAGATAAGATTTGCCGCTTTAAGAGCAGGCTCGGTAAAAGACGAAAAATCGGCTTTCGAATAATAACCGGTTTCAGCCTTACATACGGCAAAACGCGTAAGATATTCAACATTCTCCGGTTCATCTTCAAGAAGCGGTATATATTCCTTAAGCGCAACCGGGAAATTCTTATTCACATATAAACTGTTGGCATACTCTCTCTGACTCATCTTCGTCCCCTTTTTCGAATTTACTGTTAATTTATACTCTAAAAAAATACTCCCTTTATAAAGATCTCGATTCCTATTCCTATAAGAATTACGCCGCCTAAGATTCCGGCTTTTCCGGACAGTTTCGTTCCGAATTTTTTGCCGATGGCCAGACCTGCAATGCAGATGGCAAACGTTACAATCGCAATAATCAAAGCACAGATTACCGCCATCGCAAGATCGTAATCGGCGATTGTAAATCCAACCGACAACGCATCTATTGAAGTGGCTATGCCCTGAACCATCAGCGCCCCGAAAGTAAGACGGGCAGTCTTCCCTTCCTCGCCTTTATTCTTAATTCCTTCGATAAGCATTTTACCGCCTATATAACAAAGGAGCACGAGCGCTATCCACGGAATGAATTTCTGGAACGAATTAAAATAGACAACAACCGTATGGACGCATATCCATCCGAGCATCGGCATTACCGCCTGAAACACAGCGAAAACGCCGGCGATTCCGCTCATCTTTGCCGCCTTCATTCTTGTCTCGTTTAAGCCGTTTGCAAGCGACACCGAAAACGCATCCATCGCAAGTCCGACTCCGAGAAGTACGCTCTGCAAAACAAAGCCCAATGTAAATTCCATATCTGTCCTCCGAATCTGCTTTTCCCGACTTAAAAATGCGGAAAAACATACCACTTCTAATCTATAACGAACACTTCTTTTCGTCAACCCAAATACTTACCGTCAATAAAGAAATCCTCGCCGTCCGACGTTGGAAAGCACCATGCAAAACAGCCGGCAGATTTCTCCGCCGGCCGCATGAAATGTACGATATCATAATT
>JAKSSB010000145.1 GCA_024403285.1 Lachnospiraceae bacterium
GCACGCTCGTAGTTGTATTTGTCAGGCATGTAATGAATGATGTTAAGTGTGTTGACATAGATGCCTGCGAGCCAGTCCATCATGTATGTGAAGCAGTCCATAACAACATCGTAATCAAGCACATCGCCCTGATAACGGCGAAGGGCAATAGGTCCGACCTGCTTCTTGGTAATTTCGTCGACACCGCCGTTTAACGAGTAGAGGAGACATTTTGCAAGGTTGGCACGTGCTCCGAAGAACTGCATTTCCTTACCGATTCTCATTGAGGATACGCAGCATGCGATAGCATAATCGTCACCGCGTGTTACTCTCATTAAGTCATCGTTCTCATACTGAATAGCCGATGTCTGAATTGAAATCTTCGTACAGTATCTTTTGAAAGGCTCAGGGAGTCTTGTCGACCAGAGAATTGTAAGGTTGGGCTCGGGAGCCGGTCCCAAATTCTCAAGTGTATGGAGATAACGGTAACTCATCTTGGTTACCATGTGACGTCCGTCGATGCCGACACCGCCGATTGACTCGGTTGCCCAGATGGGGTCACCGGAGAAAAGATCGTTGTACTGAGGTGTACGTGCAAATTTAACAATACGGAGTTTCATGATGAAGTGGTCAACGAACTCCTGAATCTGTCTTTCGGAGAAGGTTCCGTTTGCAAGGTCTCTCGATGCGTAGATGTCGAGGAAGGTTGTTGTTCTTCCGACGCTCATTGCGGCACCGTTCTGCTCCTTGATTGCGGAGAGATATCCGAAGTAAACGGCCTGGAGAGCTTCCTTAACGTTTGAAGCGGGCTGTGAAATATCGCATCCGTAGCTTGCGGCAAGTTCCTTCATAAGCTCGAGGGCATGTACCTGTTCGGTAAGTTCCTCTCTTGTTCTGATTGTTTCATCCGTCATAACTTTGCCGCATGTATGTTTCTGACGGAGTTTGTCTTCGATAAGGGTATCGATTCCGTAGAGTGCGATTCTTCTGTAGTCACCGATGATTCGGCCTCTGCCGTATGCATCGGGAAGTCCGGTAATTATATGTGAGGAGCGGCAGGCTCTCATCTCTGTCGTATATGCGTCGAAACAGCCTGCATTGTGTGTTTTGCGATAGTAGGTGAAGAAATCTTTAAGTTCGGGATCGACTTCGTATCCGTGATCCGCACATGCCTTCTCGGCCATTCTGATTCCGCCGAAAGGATGAAGAGGACGTTTGAAAGGTTCATCTGTCTGAAGTCCGACGATTGTCTCCTTATCTCTATCAAGGTAGCCGGGTTCGTGTGAATTAATCATCGACACTTTCTTGGTATCCATGTTGAGAACACCGCCGGCTTCTCTTTCCTGCTTGGAAAGTTCCATAACCTGAGCCCACAGTGCGGTGGTATTCTTCGTAGGTCCTTCCAAAAAGCTTTCGTCCCCGTCGTACGGGGTGTAGTTGTTCTGGATGAAATCACGGACATTGACTTCGGTCATCCATTTGTTTCCCTTAAAATCTCTCCATTCCGGTCTCATTTGCTCGCTCCTTTTTTGACTTTTGAAATAGTTTTTTTAACACGGTTTTAACAAACCTCTTTTATTATAGGGAAGTCATTGCCGGTGTGCAATAAAACCGGCGAGAAATTACTGTCAAATTTTACCGAATAATCAAGGCTTTTTTTGTGCAATAAGTCAGTATGTTTTTTACCCGTATGCAAATTATCACAATCGGAAGGATAAATTCCGGTAAAAAACATAAATTCTTAACGATAATGCTCTAAAAAGCGGAAAATGTGTAAAATGCACGGCTAAACATGCCGATACAAATAATGAAAGTGTAATCTGTCGGCTTTTTTGACCGAAAAAATCTTTTTTTCCTATATTGGGAGCATTTTGTTATTGTTTATTCATCATTTTTTTGTTAAGGTATAATTTGTGTTTTTTGTCGTACCGCAGTTATATCGGGAGAAATCGTATATGAATTACAGATTAAGTTATGCCGCCGGAAGTTACTGGCTGACGGATATGGACCTGACATACGATACTTTCAGACCACCGATTCGAATCAACGAAATCGGAGCGGAAATCTGGAAATTTAAGAGCGAGGGAAAGGACGATGCCGAAATCGCGAAACTCCTCGCTTCCGAATATGAAGTGGAAGAAAACACGGTTTTGGAAGATATAAAGGAATTTAACAGAACTCTTTCCGCGTTTGAACCGCAGGAGGGAGAAAGAGGAAGAATTTTATGAATATATTGCTGATAGGAGGCTGCGGAAGCCTGATCAACAACTTAATAGTCAAGTTTAACAAAGAAGGTCACCGCGTCTTCCTGCTTACGGGAAACAGATTTAAGAAATCACCTTACCAGAGAGTTTTCGAGAGGTACGATTTCCCTTATGACTGTGCCAATATGAAGGAAATATTCGAAAGCATCAACATGGATGTGACAATTTTCATGGGTGCGTTCGATACCAACTACGACTGGAAGAAACAGGATACAGAGTCGGTACGTTACTTTTCGGGGCTTATGAATATCTTAATGAGTTATTCATCGAGAAGAATGGGAAGATTCATCTATCTTTCAAGTGAAGATATGTATGAAGCCGGTTTGGAGTACGATATTCCGGAGGATGAAGCATCAGCTCCGATGACGATTAAAGGAATGGTGATGGCACAGGCCGAGGAAATCTGTGAAAGCTACAGAGTCAACAGAAATCTTGACCTGGTTACCTTAAGACTCGATCACCTTTATACCTTCCCCAAGAAGAGAAGTGAAGTAAGAGACATTGTCGGACAGATGTGTCTGCAGGCAATGGACGAAGGCAGAATTACAATAGAAGAAGACAGCAGAATTTCGCTTCTGTACGAATCCGATGCGGTTGAGTATATTTTCCGTGTCGCAAGATGCCGTGAGCATGAATACAGCCTGTACAATATCACGTCGGGAGCCGAAATCACCAAGAAGATTCTTGCGGACATGATTGCTTCGAACATGAACTTCCCGGTTACAATCGAAACCGTTTCGGATATCAGCAGCCGTGTGATTCTTTCCGGCGCACGCTATGCCGGTGAGTTCGGCGTTCAGTCCTTCTGCCCGTGCGAAGGCGTCATAGATAAAATTACAGATTATATACTGAGGAACAGCTACACGTTCTTAAACGACCTTGATAAAAAGCCCACATTTATGCAGACTTTCAAACAGAAAGCGGGCTGGTTTATTACGGCGCTCATTCCTTTCCTTGAGAATGCGATTGCTTTTATTCCTTTCTTTATGCTTAACAACCGTATGGTCGGAAATCAGTATTTTGCCAAGCTTGACTTTTACCTTCTTTACGTCCTGATTTTCGCCATCGTTTACGGACAGCAGCAGGCTACATTCTCCGCCGTTCTGGCCGTTGCGGGATATGTTTTCAGGCAGGCGTACGACAAGTCCGGCTTCGAAGTCATGCTCGATACCAATACCTATGTATGGATTGCACAGCTGTTTATCTTAGGTCTTGCGGTCGGTTACATGCGTGACCAGATCAGTAAACTTAAGAAGGAGAGCGACAACGAGAAAGAATACCTTTCCGTTCAGCTTAAGGATATACAGGACATCAACAGTACGAACGTCAGGGTAAAAGACGCGCTGGAAACTCAGCTTGTCAACCAGAATGACAGTATCGGTAAAATATATTCGATTACATCCGCACTTAATCAGTACAGCCAGGAAGAAATCCTTTTCTACGCAGCGGATGTGATTTCCAAGATTATGAAGAGCAACGACGTTGCCATTTATACGGTATCGGAGGGTGGCGAATATGCGCGTCTCTTCTCCGCTACTTCAAGAAAAGCAAGAGAACTCGGAAACTCGATTAAATATAAGGAACTCGGCGAACTGTACGAGGAACTTGCCGAGGGACACGTATATATCAACAGAGGGTTAAATTCGGCGCTGCCGCTTATGGCCAATGCGATTACCGATGATAACGGCAACATCCGTACAATTATTCTTGTATGGACTCTTGCCTGGGAGAACATGACTCTCGGTCAATCGAATCAGCTTGTAATCGTAACGTCACTGATTAAGTCGGCCGTAATCCGTGCCAACAGATATCTGGACGCACTGGAGAACGAAAGATACGTCGAAGGCACGAAAATTCTTGCGGCGGAAGCTTTCGAACCGCTCGTATCCGCATTCCAGAATGCCGAGAAAGAAGGCCTTGCGGAATGTGTTATTTTAAGAGTTTTCACCAATCCGGGAATGTATGTTTCGGCAGGAAGCGCTTTACATGCGAAACTTCGTGATACCGACCTTCTGGGCGTTATGAGCGACGGATCTCTCTGTGTTATTCTTGCCAATACGACAAATGCGGATTCCGAATTTGTGCGTGAAAGATTTATGTCCATCGGATATATGAGTGAAATTGTGGAGGATGGTGTGGTATGCATGAGACCGGACCGGGTATAGTGATTTTCGTAATTCTTGCGGTCAATACGGTTTTTGCGGTTGTCTATCTTATCTGGAATCTGATTGTAATCGGAGCGCAGAAACGTAAGGCGGCACAGCAAACACGACCGGACGATGAAGAAAACCCCGATAAAACAAATGAGAATAAAAACGAAGCGAAGAGAAGCTGCTGGACGAAATTTTTCGTTATGCTTATCTGTCCGATTGTAGGACCTTTGTTTTTTATCTGTTCATACATCTGGTACAAACTGTTCTTCTCGGCTCCCGTCAATCTTGACGACGTTGTATTCAGTAAGGAAAAGGTTAAGTTTAATGGGAGAGCCGATGAGGAGAGCGAGCGAAACATGATTCCCCACGAAGAGGCTATCGAGA
>JAKSSB010000146.1 GCA_024403285.1 Lachnospiraceae bacterium
TAGATTTATTCAATTTACACTTTTCTCAGACCCTTTTCAGATATTTCTTTTACCCATATAATCAAATCATCATATATTCCAAGGGGGATTTTCAAAATGACCGATTTAAAAGGAAAATGGGTATTTATTACAGGCGCAAGCAGAGGTTTGGGTAAGCTTGCTGCCGAATATATGGCGGACATGGGCTGCAATCTGATTCTTCACAGCAGGGAACTTTCGCACACAATTCCGCTCGCGGAGAAACTCCGGGCCAAAGGTGTTCTGGTGCTCTCGGTTGCGGCAGAGCTTTCAGACCTCAATTCGGTATCCAAAATGCTTGACGAAATCGACTCTTTTCACGTGCCGGTGGAAGTTGTTCTGAACAATGCAGGACTGCAGATTGCGTACAGAACGGATTACTATAGCACACCTGTAAATGATTATGAAATCAGCTTCAGAGTCAATACAATCGCGCCGATGATGATATGTTATCATTTCCTGCCGATGATGGAGAAATCCGGTTTCGGAAGAATTGTTAACACAACGAGCGGCATTGCTCTCGAGCCGGAGCAGGCCGGTTATTCCGCAAGCAAAGCAGCGCTCGATAAAGTCACAATCGATATTGCATCGAAGCTTAAAGGAAGCAATGTTCTCATCAATTTGACCGATCCCGGCTGGTGTCGTACCGATTTGGGCGGCGACAAGGCCCCTAACAGCCCCGAAAGCGCACTTCCCGGTATTCTTGTCGGTGCGTTCGTAAACGACGGTGTTTCGGGCCGTATTTTCCCCGCACAGGACTTTGCGGGACTCAGGCTTGAAGATGCCGTACGGAAAGCGGAATGTATACAATAATAAAAAATTCTGTTTTGTAATTATTCCAGACTGCCAAGGTCATATTTCAACGGGCTGATAGTCTTTGCCCGTTGTGTAAAAGAAAAGACCCCGTGGGAAAGTGCATGTCAATCATGTGCTTCCTCTCACGGAGTCTTTTTTCTTTTACCGATAAAACAATTATCACTTACCGGAAAGGCCGATAAAACAGCGATTACTTACCGGAAAGAATTCCCAATATCTCGGATTCTGCTTCTTTTTCCATAGTTTCCTTTGAATTCTCATCAGCGGAATCCTCATAATCATACTTAATAAGCGCGGGACTGTTGTCCGGAATGTTTAAATTCATTGTCACCGAGCCGTCATCAGCACCGAAATCGATTTCCATACACTCTGCTTCCGACGGAAGTGCGTCCGACGCATAAAATATTTTAAACTTCTCTCCAGTTTCTTCGGATTCATAAACCTCGCCCTGATAAAATTTTTCACCCTGAAATTCAATCTCCTCGAATTCCACATCGTGCTTGACTTCCGTTCCGTCAGCAAAATGAATTTTAACCGCCTTGATAAGTGAAGTTCCTTCCATCGCGTATGTTACAACGTTTCCGGCTCCGAAAACAAGGCCTGCGGCAGCTGCTGCAGCGGCGATTCCGGTCAAAACTTTTTTAACTTTATATTTTCTCATGTTTCGTTCCTCCATAACAATTCTTTCGGAGGATTGTAACACCGAAAATGCACTCTTATATCTTTCTTTATTCGTCATAGTCCCATTCCTCCCTGAGCATCTCCTTGAGCATCTGCCTGCCTCGCATCAGCCTTGCTTTCACATTGCTTTCGCCAAGCCTCAAAATACCGGCAATTTCCCTGGTGCTATAGTCTTCGAAGTAAAAGAGATGTATGACTACCCTGTACTTTTCGGGAAGTTTCATCACGCTTTCGAAAAGATTCATATCCTCCTCGCGCTCGAAGGAAAGTGTTTCCATATAATCTTCAAGCGGAGTCTTGTTTCTTTTCCAAAAACTCTTCACTATATTTTGGGATCTGTTAATTGTCGCCCGTATCAGCCAGCATTTTATATGCGTTTCGCTCTCAAACTCTTTTCGCCCGGTGTGATACTGAATGAAAACATCCTGAATCACATCTTCCGCGTCTTCAGCGTTCTTACATACATTGAAAGCCACTGCGAACAGATTGTTCTGATATAACTCAATCAGTTCTTCCACCGGTTGTCTCATGTATTCTACCTCTGTATCTTATTTGAAGGCCCTTCACATATAATACAACTCAGAGTAAGAATCGGTTACAAATTATTTTGAAACCGGTCCTGACTAATCTTCGTCTTCGGAAGCATCACCGAATCCTTCTTCCATCATCATGTTCCACTTTGCATAGACTTCTTCAAGCTCTTTTTTCTTCATGATACGGTTCCGGTCATCAAGAATCGAAAGCATTTCATCCACGATTTCACCTTCCGGGAGATCCACATAGTAATGCAGATATCCAATCATTCGTCCGGCGGTAAAATCCGTATTCAGATTCTTCGTCACCAGATCGCAGAACGGCTCGGAATATCCCCTTGATAAAAGAAGCTCATACAGTTGTAAACTCAGTTCCGATTTCGGTTTCATATATTCTCTCCGGTTTTCTTCGTATGCATTCCTAAGGGGGGGCTTGTGCTCTCCGGTTCTTAGCGAGGTTTTTACGAGCTTAGAACCGCTGCGTAGCTCAATTGTGCGCAAGCTTGCCCACCGTGGAATCATCTGCGATATGGCAGTTTCCCCCCACCGTGGAATCATCTGCGATACGGCAGAAGTTAATCGTTGGAACGTACTGCGACGCGAAGTTTAGTGGACTTTGCGCGCGGATTGCGGACGCATTCCTCCGCCGAGGGACGAATCACATCCTCTGTAATGTAGTCGTAGAGACCTTCCTTTTTGAAGGTTTTAAAAGATTTCTTAACAAGTCTGTCTTCGCCCGAATGGAATGTAAGAATTGCAACTCTTCCACCCGGATTTAGGACACCCGGAAGTTTGTCTAAAAGCTCGTAAAGAACTTCAAATTCCCTGTTAATATCGATTCGAAGCGCCTGAAAAACACGTGCGCAGGATTTCTTAACTTCCTCTTTACGTTCTTTCTCCGGAAGAAATTTAAGAGCTTCTTCCACGGTATTTTTGAGGTCTGTGGTACGCTCTATCGGCTGACCGTTCTTTCTTCGCTTCAGGATTGCATTTGCTATTTCGTGTGCGTACGGTTCGTCGGAGTTTTCCTCGAACATTCCGCGAAGCTCATCATAATCAAGTTCTTTTAAGCGTTCGGCGGCACTGACTCCGCGTGTCGGATCAAGTCTTAAATCAAGCGGTCCGTCTGTTTTATACGAAAAACCTCTCTCCGGATTATCAATCTGCATCGATGACACTCCGAGATCGGCAAGGATAAAATCAAACTTGCCGAATTCTTCCGCCACTTTATCGATTTCGGCGAAATTGATTAGTTTCATCGTAAAAATCTCTTCGCCGAATCCTTTGTTTCTGAGCCTTTCTACTGTTTTGGCCGACTCAATCGGATCGACATCAAGACCGACAATATGACCTTCCCCTTCAAGTTTTTCAAGCATCGCACTTGTGTGTCCGCCGTATCCCAGCGTGCAGTCAAGCCCTCTCTCGCCCTTCTTAATGTCGAGCGCATCAAGTATTTCCCGCACCATAATGGAAATGTGCATTCCCGCCGGCGTGCTGCCCTTCCCGATTACATGCTCTATTGTATCGGCATATTTCTCGGGATTCTGCTCTTTATATTTTTCCTCAAATTTACGGGGATATTTACCGGAGTAATGCACCCGTCTTTTATGTTCTTCGCTCATTAAAACCTCGCTGGTGTTCGCACGGTTCTTTTACCGTCCGAAACTTTCTAGTTACCGATACTATCTGTACAACTTCTGTTCTCAAGCCCGGGCGCTCCGATCCCCGCCTTACGGCCGGCCTCAATCGATTTCAGAAGCCATGCCATGTTGCGGCCGAGCATCTGCATAATCTGAACACCCTCCTCGTCTTTCATCACGTCCTCGGGAGTGTTGCCGTGAACCATGTTCCAGTACATCGACGAAACAACCGGCATTCTGTTGAACTGAAAATACTTGTTAAGCACATCAATTGAAGCTGTTGTTCCCGCGCGTCGCGCCGAGCAAACCGCTGCGCCCGGCTTATTGATAAGGTCGGGACCTGCTGCCGCCATAAGCCTGTCCATAAGGGCAAGCACCTCGCCCGACGGTGAAGCGTAATACACCGGCGAACCGACAATCAAGCCGTCAGCATCCTTGGCCTTTTCCGCCAGTTCTTTTACCAGATCGTTCATCTCCCCGTTAACGGCTCTCGCCCCGGTAAAAACAATCTCTGACTCGATTCCTTCTTCCGCAAGCGTGTCCGCAATAATCTTAAGTGCCGTATATGTGCACATTTTCTCTCTTCTGCTTCCGTTAATCATTAAAACTTTCATTTATGTATTCCCTTTCTTTCTCTGTAAAAAAATAAAATTTACAACTTATTTATTCGAGTCGTTCCGGTTTTGCTGTCGGTTTACCCGGAAATCTTCTTCTCGGCGATTCTTCCTTGGGCGACAGCAAGTTTGAAGACTTGCTTGGGTTTTGCTGTCAGTTTTCCCGGAAATCTCCTTCCGGCGACAGCAATTCACAAGACTTGTTTTGACTTTGCTGTCCGTCCCCCGGAAATCTCCTTCCGGCGACAGCAATTCACAAGACTTGTTTTGATTTTGCTGTCCGCTTCCCAATTCAGATCGAATTACCGCTAAAATCAGCTTAAAATACGGAATTAGCGGTAGAAATCAGGGCGATTTCATTCGAAAATCAAGTTCACTACCGCTAAAATCACCAAATGTTAAGAGTTTAGCGGTAACAAATAAGAATTCGTAATATATAGAGTGAAGAGTATCACTACTCTTTGCTCTTTTA
>JAKSSB010000147.1 GCA_024403285.1 Lachnospiraceae bacterium
GCTCGTGGTCGTGGTGATGTTCATGCTCGTGGTCGTGGTGATGCTCATGCTCGTGAGAGTGATTATGAGGATGCTTATGAGAGTGACTGTGCGCATGTTCATCAGAATTCGAAACCGAAGATTCGCATATATTTGATTCTTTTATATCAGTCATGTCAGTTATATTATTCGTATTCTTTATTTCATTTATATCTTTAATATCTTTCATATTCTGTCCTTTCAATTATTCGTTGATATGTTCAAGGCCGGCTTCGTAGAGCAGGTGAACATGCTCGTCGGAAAGAGAGTAGTAGATTGTTTTGCCATCGCGACGATTCTTGACGAGATCTGAATCGCGCAAAACAGCGAGCTGATGTGAGATGGCCGACTTGGTCATGCCGAGTGTGCAGGCAAGGTCGCAGACACACATTTCTTCGCGGTGGAGCACCCACATGATGCGCATTCTGGTCGGATCGCCCATCACCTTGAAAAATTTCGAAAGCCTGTCAAACGTATCATTATCCGGAAGATTCCCGGCAATTGCGGTGTCATGTTCTTCATGTATATTGTTGCAGGTGCAAATTGTATCTTCTGTCATTGTTTAAGTACCTCCGTGATAAAAGAATTGTAATTTTGATTAAATATTGAATATCAGCTAAAATGATTTACAGTCATCTGACTGATAACGATATTACAGTCTTGCAAACATTTGACTGATAACATCAATACAGTTGAGTAATTGTTCAACTGTTAATGTCATTATAGTTGAATAACCATTCAACTGTCAATACAAAAATTAAAGGCATAATTATGCTAACTAGAATTATGTAAACCAAAATCACAGAAGCTATAATCACACAAGCTGAAATTATGTAAACCAAAGCCCCTGCGTTTTTCCGTTCTCATGCAGACAAACAGAAATATCTTTTACCACGGATTTTGTGTAAAAAATATGTGAAAAGACGCCAAAATGTGCACAAGCGGGGGATTTTGTGATATATTGTTTTTATCGTGTGAAAATCCGGCAACGCCTGTCTGTGCATGGCGGGAGCGGGAAAAATAAACGTAATATTTAAGAAGGGGTGAAAACATTGACCGGAGCAACCAAATACAGAATCAAGAGATGGCTGATTATTCTGGCCGCTTTTATTATCGTTGTTGCCTTAAGTATTTTTTCGGTTATCATCGTTGTAAGAAACGAGCAGAAACTGGAAGAACAGCTTGAAATGGAGCGCCAGGAGCAGTTAATCGAGAGTTCCGAACCGGCAGATGAGATCGGATCGTCTGCCACCGGAACCGGGGCAACGGGAAATGATAATTCGGAATCCGGCAAAACGGAGACCGGTATTTCGGAAACGGAGATTGCGGAAGAAATCATTGTGGAAGAACCGGAACCGCCCCATGTAACACTTGCGATGGTCGGAGATGTTTTGATGCACCTCAAAGTCACGGACAGCGGTCTTATGGAGGACGGAACATACAATTACGATCACATGTTTGCAAATGTCAAAGACGAAATCGAAGCTGCCGATCTGGCAATAGTAAATCAGGAAGTCATTCTCGGTGGCAAAGATTTGGGATTTTCGGGATACCCGCTGTTTAACACAGCTTTTGAAGTCGGCGATGCGGAGGCAGCAGCCGGCTTTGATGTTGTTTTGCACGCGACAAATCACACGATGGATAAGGGCAGGCAAGGTCTTTTAAACGATATGGATTTCTGGAAGAACAATCATCCGGAAATTGCGGTGCTCGGAATAAACGAAACCGAAGAAGCGCAGGACGACATTTTCGTGTACGAAAAGGATGGAATCAGAATCGCAATTCTCAATTACACATACGGATTAAACGGAATGCCGATGCCCTCGGACATGCCTTTTGCCGTGAATCTGATGGACGAGAATCTGATGGACCGTAATATCGCCAAAGCGCATGAAGTGGCGGATTTCGTTGTCGTAACGGTGCACTGGGGCAACGAGTATCAGACGGTCGAATCGGAGAATCAGCATATGTGGTGCGAATTTTTCCTCGAGCGTGACGTCGATCTTGTAATCGGTGCGCATCCGCACGTCATTCAGCCGGTGGAAATGTGGGTTGACGAAGAAGACGGAGACGAGATGCTTGTGTATTATTCGCTCGGAAATTTCATAAATTCAACGGCCGATACGGGAACCGGAGTCGGTAAAAGAGTTGTCGGCGGAATGGCGCAAATCACAATCAGCGCAGACGAAGAGGGCGAACCTTTTATCGAGGAATACGGTGTTCTTCCGCTGGTTACCCAGATAGAATACGGCCCCGGTAAAATAGCTACTTACAAGCTTGAGGATTATACGGACGAGATGGCTGCGGCAAGCAGAATGTCCGCAAGAGATCCGTCTTTTAATCTGGAAATGTGTAAAAACCTGTGCAGGGAAGTATGGGGAGATTTATATAAGGAGTAGTTGAAACTGTAAATGGATAAGAAAAAAACGGATTTATTTGAAAACTATGCGATTCCGAAAGCCGTGGCGTATCTGTCGCTTCCGGCGATTATGGGAACGCTTGTCATGGTTTTATATAACATGGCTGATATTTATTTTGTCGGAATGCTCGACAATTCGCTGGAGTCGTCGGCAGTTACGATAGCATCGCCGTTGATTTTAGCTTTCAATGCGGTGACAAACCTTTTCGGTGTCGGAGGTTCGAGTCTGATGAGCCGAAGCCTCGGAAAGAAAGACTATGACACAACGAAGAAATGCGTTGCCACAAGCGTATATCTGGCACTTTTCAGCGCGATTCTTTTCTCCGCGTTATATACGATTTTTAGGAATCCGATGATGAATCTTCTGGGCGCGGATGCATCGAACAGGGCGCAGACCGCGAGATATCTTTTCTGGACTGTAACGGTAGGTGCAATTCCGTCGATTCTCAATGTGGTGCTTTCGAATATGGTCAGAGGAGAGGGCGAATCGTTTCATGCCAGTATCGGTGTAATCAGCGGATGTGTTCTGAACATTATTCTCGACCCGTTTTTTGTGCTTCCGAAGTTTATCGGTATGGGCGCAGCAGGTGCGGGAATGGCGACATGCATCTCAAACTGCGTTGCCTGTGCGTATCTTTTAATTGTGATTTTCCTTAAAAGAAAAACGACTTACGTCTGTCTGAATCCGAAGCAGTTCTCTTTTAGAAAGGATATTTACAAAGAAATCTTCGGTGTCGGAATTCCGGCGTCGATTCAGAATCTTTTAAATGTGACGGGAACGGTTATTCTCAACAATTTTACCAACAAATTTGGAACGGATGCCGTAACCGCAATGGGTATCTGTCACAGAGTGACCATGATTCCTTTGTATCTGACGATGGGAATGACGCAGGGAATTATGCCGCTTATAAGCTACAATTTCGCATCGGGCAACAGGAAAAGAATGAAGGATGCGATTATGTTTGTCATCCGAATTTCAGTGGTTATTACCGTTGCGATGGCGATTGTCTTTTACTTTTACTCCGGAAATATCGTTGCGATTTTCATGGATGAGCCCGTTGCCGTGGTCGATTACGGAAGAGTGATTTTACGCGCAATGTGTATCGGAATTCCTTTCCTTGCAGTTGATTTCACGGCCGTTGCGGTTTTTCAGGCAATCGGAAAAGGTTCGTATTCATTCATTTTTGCAATTTCGAGAAAAATCATTCTGGAGATTCCGGCGATTATCATATTAAACAAAATATACCCGCTCTACGGAATGGGATTTGCCCAGCCGTTTGCCGAATTTGTGCTGACGGTCATTTCAATTTTTATGCTTAGAAAAATATTCAGGGAAACAATAAATGTCGGGAAACAAGAAGTTATGTAAACCAAACAACAAACATAAAGAAAGTAAAAGAATTGTTTCCGGAGCGGATACCGTTATCGTTTTTGTCCACGGAATTCTCGGAACTCCGGATCATTTCACTGAGCTTACAGAGTCGGTGCCGGCGGGGTATTCGTACGTTAATATTCTGCTTCCGGGACACGGAGCTTCGGTCGATGATTTCATTAAAAGCACTATGAAGCAGTGGAAGTCATATGTAAGCGAGGTTATTGACGAGATGTCTTTTACCCATGAGAATATCTATATAGTCGCGCATTCCATGGGAACGCTTTTCGCACTTATGGAGGCAGCGCGTAATCCTAAAGTAAAAGGGTTATTTTTGCTTAATGTTCCGTTGAGACCATATCTTCATCCGAGACTTATGCTTCCGCTTTTACTCGTCGCCATGGGTGTTAAAACTCCGGGCAACGACTATGTAAACGGTATTCGCGCGGAGTACAGCCTTGCACCGGACAGAAACATTTTGAAGTACTTATTCTGGATTCCGAATTATATCGCGTTGTTTAACGAAATAGTTCGTATAAGGCCGTTGATTCGAACGATTACGATACCGGTGTATGTATTGCAGTCGCGAAAGGATGAACTTGTTCTTCGCAGCGCGTACAGTGATTTAAATGCTCCGAAAATGAAGAAGGGATGGCTTAAATACTCCGGACATTTTTTCTATGACAGAAGAGACCAAAACAAGGTAAAACATTATTTTACCGAATGGATAGGCAAAATAAAATAAGCGTGCGCCGACCGGAGCGGAGCGAAGACCGAACCCCTTGAGTATGCAATGGAACGAAAAAGAAAAAAGAAAAGGATATGCATTTTGCATATCCTTTCAGAGTGAAGACAAAGTCCACGGATTTTCCGTGGATTTTTCTTTTGAAATT
>JAKSSB010000148.1 GCA_024403285.1 Lachnospiraceae bacterium
TGCGGCCGGCGCAACGAGACGGATAGGAATCCGTCTCGATTCGAAACACGGAAAGGAGCACATGATGTATCGATGGGAACAGCGGGTTCGCTACAGTGAAGTAAACAGCACGGGCAGAATGTCTCCGTCCGCACTTATAAATTATTTTCAGGACTGCACGAATCTGGAATCGCTTGATTTGGGCGTCGGCCTCGACAAACTCAGGGAGATGAATCTCGGGTGGATTATTCTCAAGTGGCAGGTTACGATTAAAAGACTTCCCAAAATGGGCGAGAAAATTTACGTGTGCACGTTTCCCTATTCATTCAAAGGGTACTTTGCTTTCAGAAATTTCCTGCTTGAGGACGAAAACGGCGAAGTAATTGCAGCGGCGGACAGCCACTGGATGATGATTGATACTACTCTCGGCACCACGGTGAAAATTCCGGAAGTGATTTCGGGAGCATATACGTTAAGCGAACGATACGACATGGAGAATATCAGAAGCAAGATTGTGCAGGGAGAAAATCCCGTAACGGAAGAGTGCATCGTAATCGGAAGGCAGAACCTCGATACAAACGGCCATGTCAATAACGGGCAGTACATCAAGATGGCCGAAGGCTTCCTGCCCACGGAGAAGAAGCTCTCCGGAATCAGGGTTGAATACAGAAATCAAAGTTTCCTGGGAGACAGAATTTATCCGAAGGTATCGGATAAGGAAGGCGAATTCGTCGTTTCACTGGAAAATGCGGAAGGCTCGGCATACGCCGTTGTTTCTTTTACCACGATTGAATAGAAGTTTATTGTTTGCCCGCAAATCGGGCGTGAAAGGATTTGAAAATGTTTGAAATCGGAACAAAACAGACACTTCAGGCTGTGAAGCAGGTTAAATTCGGTATGTACTACGCCGAGGAAGGTAACCGGGATAAGGATGCCGTAATTCTTTTACCGGAGAAGCAAATCCCCGAAGGAACGAAAGTCGGCGATATGACCGAACTCTTCATATACAGGGATTCGTCGGACAGACTCATCGCAACGACCAATACGCCGAAGCTCATGAAGGGGCAGATTGCGAGACTTCACGTTGCAAATGTGACGGGAATCGGCGCATTCCTCGACTGGGGACTCGAAAAAGACCTGTTTTTGCCGTTCAAAGAGCAGACTTACAAAGTTTCCAAGGGCGACGACGTGCTTGTTTCACTCTACGTCGACAAGAGCGGCCGCCTTTGCGCGACGATGAAACTCTACCACTATCTTGAAAAAGGCGGAGAGAAGTACGCCAAAGATGACTGGGTTGAGGGTACTCTTTACGAAATCAGCGACAATTTCGGCGCTTTTGTAGCGGTTGACGATCGATATTCGGGACTTATTCCCAAACGCGAATTTGTCAGTGATATTAAAGTCGGCAGCCACGTTAAGGCGAGAATCACGAAAATTCACGACGACGGTAAAATAGATCTGAGCATCCGCGAGAAAGCCTACATGCAGATTGCGGTTGACGCGTCCAAACTGGTCGATATCATCGAAAGCTTTGACGGCGTGCTTCCTTTTACCGACAAGGCATCACCCGAAACGATTAAAAGAGAGACGGGAATGAGCAAAAATGAGTTTAAAAGAGCCGTCGGAAATCTGCTGAAAAGTGACAGGATTGAGATTACGGAGAAGAGTATCAGACTGAAATAAATGCTTTGTGCAATATTAACAACCTCTTTTTGAAGCAAAAAACACTAAAAATAATAAAAAATTACCAAAAATAAACCGAAAAATTGTGGATTTTTACGAAAAAGTGTTATAAAATGTAGCATGGGACTAAAAAATACACTTTTTTCAGATTAAAAACCTTGTGTATTTTGCATAGAGGGGGTAGTCATTATGATATCAAATCAGATTTTGCAGAACGCCATCGACGGCATTAAGGGAATCGCAAGAGCGGATTTATGCGTTGCGGATGTGGATGGCAAGATTGTTGCGTCGACGACATTCCAGAGCAATTATACGGCGGAGATTCTTGAATTTGTCAAATCACCGGCGGACAGCCAGGAGATTCAGAACAGCCAGTTCTTTAAAATCTACGACGAACAGCAGCTGGAGTATATTTTAATCTGCGTCGGAAGCGGCGAGAATTCATATCTTGTCGGCAAGATGGCCGCTTTCCAGATTCAGGGACTTGTGGTTGCCTATAAGGAAAGATTCGATAAGGATAACTTCATTAAGAATCTTCTTCTCGACAATCTTCTTTTGGTGGATATCTACGGAAGAGCCAAGAGACTTCGCATTCAGACGGATGCCAGAAGAGTTGTAATGATTGTTGAGAACGGAGAAGACAAGGATGAGAACTGCCTTGAACTCGTGAAGAACATTATCGGCAACGACAAGCGTGAATTTGTTACGGCTGTTGATGAAACGAATGTGGTTATCGTTAAGGACATGACGGACGATCAGGATATGTCCGAAGTTGACAAGACCGCAAGAGAGATAGTTACATGCCTGACCAAGGAAGGCATGAAGAACGTCAGGGTTTCTTACGGAACACCCGTTAACGAGATTAAGGACGTCAGCCGTTCGTACAAGGAAGCCAAGATGGCTATGGATGTAGGCAAGATTTTCTTCGATGAAAGAAACGTTGTCGCATATGCCGAACTCGGAATCGGACGTCTTATCTATCAGCTTCCGATACCGCTTTGCAAACTTTTTATCAAGGAAATTTTCGACGGAGTGAATCCGGACGATTTCGACGAAGAAACACTTGTTACCATAGCGAAGTTCTTTGAGAACAGCCTGAATGTTTCGGAAACGAGCCGTCAGCTTTTCATTCACAGAAATACGCTTGTATACCGTCTCGACAAGATTGAGAAGATTACCGGTCTTGATTTGAGAACTTTCGATGACGCCATCACGTTCAATATTGCCATGATGGTAGTCAAATATATGAAATACATGGAAACCTTTGAGTATTAAATCCCCGAAGGTTTTGGGAGAACAAAATGGCAGGTAAAAGAAGAAAAAATGATTCCAAGGCAGAAGAAATCGCAAAGTATGCCATCTGGGTCGAGAATGTCAACAAGGTTTACAAAGATTCGAATGTCAAGGTAGCACTTGTTGATGTGGATATCAAAATTAAACCGGGTGAATTTGTTTTTATCGTGGGTGACAGCGGTTCGGGTAAGTCTACACTGATTAAACTGCTTCTTCACGAACTTCAGCCCACATCCGGAGAGATATACGTAAGCGGTTACGATCTTGTGAAAATGAATCACAAGAAAGTTGCCAAATTCAGAAGAAGCCTCGGAGTCGTATTCCAGGATTTCAGACTTCTGAAAGACAGAAACGTATATGAGAACGTGGCTTTTGCCCAGAGAATTATCATGAAGAAGGAAAGCGAGATAAGGAAGAATGTTCCGAGTATCCTTTCACTTGTCGGACTTGCCGGCAAGTACAAGGCTCTTCCCGTTCAGCTTTCGGGTGGAGAGCAGCAGAGGGTTGCGCTTGCGAGAGCTCTTGTCAACAAACCGCAGATTCTTCTTGCAGACGAGCCGACGGGTAACCTCGATCCCAAGACTTCCTGCGAAATCATGAATCTTCTCGAGAAAATAAACGAAACCGGAACAACGGTCGTTGTTGTAACCCACAACAGAGAGATAGTAAACGACATGCGTAAGCGAGTTATTACACTTAAGCAGGGTGTTGTTTTCAGCGACGAAGAAGAAGGTGGATATATCGATGAAGATTAATACATTTTTTTATACTCTCGGACAGGGTATCAAAAGCATTTTCAGAAATAAATGGTTTACACTTGCGTCGCTTGCGACAATCAGTGCCTGCCTTTTCGTATTCGGACTGTTCTTTGCGGTTGCGTTCAATGTCGAGAACATAGTCAAAACCGCCGAAGAAGGTGTTTCGGTAACTGTTTTCTTTGATGAAGGAATCTCACAGGACCGTATCGATCAGATCGGAGATTTAATCAGCAGAAGAACTGAAGTTTCAAGATACGAATTTATATCGGCTGATCAGGCATGGGAAGAATTCTCCAAGGAACTCGGCGAGAATGCCGAAGGTTTTACCGAGAATCCGCTTGCAAATTCCGCAAATTACCAGATTTACTTAAAAGACGTATCGAAGCAGTCTCAGCTTGTTTCGTACCTCGAGGAAGTCGAAGGCGTCAGAAAAGTCAACAAATCGGAACTCACGGCCAACACACTTGCCGGAGTGAATGTCATTCTTGCTTATGTATCAATCGGCATGATTATCATTCTTCTCGCCGTTTCGATTTTCCTTATCAGCAATACCGTAACAATCGGTATTTCCGTACGTAAGGAAGAAATTACAATTATGAAATACATCGGTGCGACGGACTTCTTCGTACGTTCACCGTTCGTTTTCGAAGGAATGATTATCGGTTTTATCGGTTCACTCATTCCGCTTGCGATGATTTTTTATCTGTATAAATTCGCACTTAATTTCCTTGCCGACAAATTTGCGTTCCTTTCGGGAATCGTGGTTTGCCTTCCGGCAGTCGAAGTTTTCAAATATCTGGCACCTATTTCGATTATCATCGGTGTGGGCATCGGATTTTGCGGAAGCTTTTTTACCGTCAAAAAACATCTCAAGGTTTAATCACCGAAAGCAGCCGGGTAACCGGCAGGCTTTGTTGTGTAAACAAATACAGGGCAGCCCCTTAAAAGGCTGCTTCTTTCGTAAGAGATGTTTTTTTGCAGTA
>JAKSSB010000149.1 GCA_024403285.1 Lachnospiraceae bacterium
CGCATTCAAACATCTGAACAGTGAATCCCTTGTCCTCGGCAATCTGCCCGACAAGTTCCTTTAGATATGCCTCAACTTCCCCTGTCAGAACCTTTCGTCTGTACTTAACAGACCATACCACATGGTAATTAATGTTGCACACTGATGTGCGATAATGAATGAGATTTTCTTTCATACACATAGTATATCATAAAACATAGTAAAACGCAAGAAAAATCGAATGTATGTTCTGGTTTTCGGTCTCAACGATTTTTCTTGCGTTCATACGCTTTCATCTCGGCACTTGAAGAACCGAGGATTCCCGCTTGATATCTTAAAGGTTCCTACTACTGGTTCGGAGAGGTTAACGGAAGCCTTGATGTAAACAAAGACGGAAAAGCCGATATTACGGTTACAGAAGCCGGTACATCGTCGGAAACAACAGTTAAATTCAAAATCAAACTGAGCGATTGCGATGCTGTCAAAGCTACGGAAAAGGGTGTCGTTTATTCGATTCCGGTAACATTTACTCTTAAGGGAGCCGACGGTGTTTCCAAGAATGTTGTTTCAACCGTTAAAGTAAAAGTCAAAAAATAGCGTAAAAATCATCATTTTCGCTTGACGAATTTATTTTTAGGTGCTATTCTTACGATGTAAATTGAATAATGGTTAATAGAAAGTGGACTTGCAAAAGTCCACTTTTCTTATGTCAGATATTTCTTCGGAAATAATCTGAATGAAAGGAGCTCAAATGGGTAAAACCAGAGACTGTGAAATCGAAGCCGAGAAGCTGCTTGAACCGATCGTAGCGCAGTTCGGAGTCGAAATCTACGATGTCGAGTATGTCAAAGAAGGCAGTGACTACTACTTAAGGGCATACATCGATAAGGAAGGCGGAGTTACAATCGACGATTGCGAGAATGTAAGCCGCAGGTTTTCGGATGTACTTGATGAAGCCGATTTAATCAAAGACGCGTACATCCTTGAAGTGAGTTCACCGGGACTCGGACGTGTGCTTAAGAAAGACCGTCACCTTGAGAAATCAATCGGGCAGGATGTGGAAATCAAAACTTACAAGCCGATTGACAAAGTAAAGGAATTCGCCGGAACACTTAAGTCTTTTGACAAAGACAGTATTACAATTGTAACAGACGGCAATGAAATAACATTCGCAAGAAATGATATTGCAGTAATCAGACTTGCGCTTGATTTTTAAAACAAAATATATTGAATGGAGGATAAAGGAAAATGAATAAGGAATTAATGGAGGCTTTGGACGTTCTTGAGAAAGAAAAAGAGATCAGTAAGGAAACTCTTTTTGAGGCAATTGAGAATTCACTCATGACTGCCTGCAAGAACCATTTCGGAAAAGCCGACAATGTTAAAGTAGAAATCAATCGTGAAACAGGTGATTTTCTTGTATATGCGGAGAAGGAAGTTGTTGAAACCGCAGATGACGTAGAAGATGACATGCTTCAGATCGCACTTGAGGATGCGGTTAAAATCGCCAAGAAGAGTGCTGTCGGAGATATCGTTAAGGTTGAGATTAAGTCCAAAGAATTCGGACGTATCGCAACACAGAATGCAAAGAATGTTATTTTACAGAAGATTCGTGAAGAAGAAAGAAGCGTAGTCTTCAATCAGTTCCATGCCAAAGAAAGAGATGTTGTTACAGGCGTTGTTCAGAGATACATGGGCCAGAACTTAAGCATCAACTTAGGTAAGGCAGATGCAATCCTTAACGAGGCTGAAATGGCTAAGGGCGAGCATTTCCGTCCTACAGACAGAATTAAGGTTTACATTCTCGAAGTTAAGTCAACCAACAAAGGACCTAGAATTCTTGTCAGCCGTAAACATCCCGATTTCGTCAAGAGACTTTTCGAAGAGGAAGTTTCCGAAATCAAGGACGGCACGGTAGAAATCATGAGCATTGCACGTGAAGCAGGAAGCCGTACCAAGATGGCAGTTTATTCAAATGATGAGAATGTCGATCCCGTAGGTGCCTGCGTAGGTGTAAACGGAATGAGAGTTAATGCCGTAGTTGATGAACTCGGCGGCGAGAAGATTGATATCATCAACTGGGATGATAACCCCGGAAATCTTATTCAGAATGCTCTTTCACCCGCACAGATCGTAAGAGTATACGCAGATCCCGAAGAGAAGACGGCAAAGGTTGTTGTTCCCGATTATCAGCTTTCACTTGCAATCGGCAAGGAAGGACAGAATGCACGTCTTGCAGCCAAACTTACAGGATACAAGATTGATATCAAGAGTGAGACACAGGCTAAGGACGTTTACGGATTCAGAGACGAAGACTACATGTTCGGCGATGATGATGAATACTATGAGGATGGCGAGTATACCGATGATTCAGAGTACGTTTACGATGAGAACGGCGAATACATCGGTGATGTCGAAGAAGCAGCCGTAGAAGAAAACGGCGAAGAAGCATAAATTTAAACGAATATCGTTTTTACCGGAGGAATGGTTAGATGGCTAAGCAGATACCGCTCAGACAGTGTGTCGGATGCAGAGAATTTAAAGATAAAAAAGAACTCATCAGAGTTGTCAGAACACCCGAGGACACTTTTGAACTCGATACTACCGGTAAAAAGAACGGAAGGGGCGCTTACATCTGTAAGAATCCGCAGTGCCTTGCTCTTGCGGAGAAGAACAAAGGTCTTGAGCGTTCTTTCAAGACGAATCTTTCAAAAGAGATTTATGCGAACTTAACAAAGGAGTTTGATGTAATTGAAGAATGATAAAGTACTGTCCCTTCTGGGACTTGCCACCAGAGCCGGCGACGTTGTGAGCGGCGAATTCATGGTGGAGAAATGTGTTAAATCCGGAAAGGCGCAACTTGTGGTGGTTGCCACGGACGCATCGGAGAACACCAGGAAATCTTTTACCGATATGTGTTCCTTCTATAACGTTCCGATAGTTTTCTACTCGGACAGGGACTCACTCGGAAAGTGCATAGGTAAGGAGTTTCGGGTGAGCGTTGCGGTCAGAAACGAAGGATTTGCAAACGGAATACTTAAAATTTTGAAAGATTCGACACAATCTACGGAGGTAAATAAATGACAATAGGCGAAATTGCTAAAGAATTAAATTTACAGGGTAAAAACGTGGTTAAGTTTTTGCAGGACAATGATTTCCCCTGCAAAGCCACGACGAAAGCCCTTGATGACAGTACGGAAGCTTTGGTCAGAAAGAACGCGGCAGTTATCGCGGCAATGGATGATGGTGCGAAGAAACCCGCTAAGAAAGAAGCTGATGTTAAGAAAGAAGCTGATGTTAAGAAAGAAGCAGATGTTAAAAAAGACGATGTTAAAGCTCCGGTAAAAGAAGCAAAACCCGTCGAAACTAAGGAAGAAAAGGCTGAAAAACCTGCAGAAAAAGCACCTGAAAAGGCTCCGGAAAAAGTTCCGGTTAAAGATGCCAATTCTGCAGAAAGAAGACCTAATGTAAATCCTGAAGCGCAGAAGAAAAAGAGAATTATCATCGTTGGCGGCAATCAGGGCGGAAACCGTCCTCAGAACCAGGCTCCCGCACAGAGAAATCCTCAGCAGAGACCGGTTATGAACAACAATCAGGCGCAGAAGAGACCGAGCGGACTTATCCGTCCGACAACGCCTCCTTCGGCAACACCTTCGATTAATTTCGTTCCCGCAAATGCGCAGAGAAGCTCATCCGCACAGAAAGTGAACGATAAGCGAAACGATGCACCGGTTGTTAATAACGATAAGCCCGTAAACGCAGCACCCGCAGAAGCACCTGTTTCAAGACCTGTATCAAGCGAGAATGCTCAGCCCGCAGGCAGAGACAATCGTGACAACAGAGACAGCAGAGATAACAGAGATAACAGAGATAACAGAGGTCAGGGCGGCAACAGATATAATAATGACGGCCGTAATGACAGAGGCCAGGGCGGCAACAGATATAATAATGACGGCCGTAACGACAGAGGCCAGGGTGGCAACAGATATGGAAACGACGGTCGTAACGACAGAGGCCAGGGCGGCAACAGATTTAATAATGACGGCCGTAACGACAGAGGTCAGGGCGGTAACAGATTTGGAAGCGACGGCCGCAATGACAGAGGCCAGGGTGGTTTCAACAATAACAGAGGCCAGGGCGGATTTAACGGAAGACCTCAGCCCGGTTTCGGTAAGGATGAGGATGAGAGAAACCCGAGAGACAGATTTGCCAAGAAGAATACCGGCAGACCTTCAAATTCAGGTTTTGACGCTCCCGCTGCAGATGCAGAGAAGCATTCTTCAGATGAGAAGAGAAGACTTTCTCAGGAGAAGGACAAGAAAAAGAACAAAGACTTAAATTACGGTGAAGACGGTGATTTCAAGGGCAAGGGCAAAGGCAAAGCCAACAAACCCGGCGCTTTCATTAAACCTGAGAAGAAGGTTGAAGAGAAAGTCGAAGATGAAATCAAAGTAATCGTTGTTCCCGAGAATATTACAATCAAAGATCTTGCAGACAAGATGAAAATTCAGCCCGCTGCAATTATCAAGCAGCTTTTCATGCAGGGTGAAATG
>JAKSSB010000015.1 GCA_024403285.1 Lachnospiraceae bacterium
CGACTGATGATGAGTGTCGTAAGCGGAGATATCAAGAAATTCCTTGCAGCGATAAGCCTTGCACTCGACAGTGAGGATTCCGAGACTTCGCATTATGCGGCGAGTGTTCTTCAGGACGAACTCAACAGCTTCCGCGTGAAAGTGGACAAGCTTTACGACAAGATGCAGAAAAACGATGAGAACAGACTTATTTATGCCGAAACACTCATCGAGTATATGATTCCTTTTCTTTCGCAGAAGGTTTTTCTTACGATGGAGAAACTTACGTATGTCAATATTCTCGATGAAGCGTGCGAACTTCTCTACAAAGGTGAGAAATCGCGAATGACTGCGGAGTACATGGAATTTGCGGCATGTCAGCTTCTGGATATATATGCGACCAAAAGATGCGAAATCTGGTGTGACAGATCGATGAAAGATTTTCCTCAGACGCTTTCGTCGTATACATCCAAATTAAAACTTCTGTTCAAACTTGAGAGAAGAGAAGAGTTTTTCGAACTTCTTAACGAACTTAAGCAGACATCAATAGTAATAGACAAGGAAACACTTGAAATAATCAGAATTTTCAACGAAAGCAGCAGGTAGACGAATGGTTTCAAGAAGAAACTTTATAAGTATCATTCTTATGATGGCCGTGCTGTTCTTTATGTTCCAGTTTTCACAGGTCATAAAGATAAGAGGCAACGATTACAACATAAACGAATACATAAACGAAGAAACTTTGATAACGGAAGACGATGTTTATGAAGTACCCATCGATGAGTTTGTCCTTTTCCTCGGAGACGGTTCCGGAGATACGGGCAGACATGTTGAAGAATGGTGTTTTTATTCAAAATTTAAGATGAGAGCCCACACCGACGTGGCGGATACAATTCCGTCCGAATGGAATCTGGCCAAGGTAATACTTGTGGATTCTTCTTCGTTTGATGCGATTGCAAACGTATCTTTGCTTGAAGAACAGGTGCGTTCGGGCAAACCAGTAATTTTCTGCAATCTTCCCGAAGTTTCCGAAATAAGGAAGAGCACCGAATTTTGCAACTTCCTCGGAATAAGTTCGGTAAAAGAAGATTCGGTGACCGTGGAAGGTATCGAATTCTTCGACGGCTTTCTTCTCGGCGGCGAAGCTGCCTACAAAGCCGCAAAACCCGAAGATGAAAAATACGCGGACCTCGATTTGGAGATGCCCTGGTTTGAAACGGACACGGGAGTTACCGCATACGGAATCGGTCTTTTAGACAGCGTCGACGATAACGCGAACCGTTATCCGAGAATCGTATGGCGTCACTCTTTCGGAGACGGTTTCGTTGCCGCAGTCAACGGCGATTATCTGGCAACGGACGCTTCCTGCGGATTTTTGTCGGCTCTTTACTACGAGGTAAGCGACTACAGCATTTATCCGGTAGTAAATTCCAGAAACATGGTTGTATCGGAATTTCCGTTTGTTACGGATGAAAATGCTGCACAAATTGCCGAAGAATACAGTATGACACCGACGGCACTCTGCCGTGATATCGTATGGCCTTCGGTTCTTTCAATCTCGGAGATTAACAATCTGAAGCTTACATGTGCGCTCCCGATGGGTTACGAATCACTTCTCGAGAGTACGGGCTCATCGAAATATGCGTCCTTTTACCTCGGACAGATTAACGAAATCGACGGAGAAGCGGCACTGAGTGTTAACTTCGACGATGAAGGAAGCGTTCGGGACAGAATGCTTTCCGGTCTCAAATTCTGGAATGAGGAGTCCCGGGGATACAGATTCGGCGTAATGTTTGCCGACCGTATGGATTCGGGGATGCTCAGAGAGAGAACAGTCGGAAACGAGGTTACATTCAGAACCGTCGTTACAGAAGAAACGGACAACGAATTCAGAGATTTCTTTTACCTGGATAAATCGATGCTGGTTCTTCCTGTAACAGAGCGTGCGGAGGAATATTCATATTCGAAAGACCTTACCTTCAGAAGCCGTCTTTCGTCAATCGGCTATTCCAACATTCTGATAGACATGCATGACGTTCAGTGGCCTGAAGATACTAAGGACGAGTGGCAGAATCTGAGCAAGGAGCTTTCCGGAAACATTCATACGCATTGGGGTAAAAACGATTACTTCGATTACACTCCTGTTTCGCAAAGTGATACCAGAGTACGTAAATTCCTTCAGAGCGGATACAAAACATACAAAGATGAAAACGGAATTATCAATCTCGAACTGTACGGTTCGGATGAATCATATTACATATTGAGAACGCACGGTGAGGAAATCGATGAGATTGCCTGTGCGTCCTACACGGAGCTTGAGGACGGTGTCTACCTCCTCCACTGTTATAACACGAAGGTAATGATTACTTTAAAAGAATCGGATAACGTTCTTTCTTTTAAGGGCGTTTTATAGGAGCAGCAGATGAAGATTTGTATTGTGGCCGAAGGATGTTACCCCTACGCGGTGGGCGGTGTGTCCGGCTGGATAAACAGCATGATTAAGTCGTTTCCCGAGCATGAATTTGTAATTCTTGCCATTGTTTCGGAACGCTCGGAAGAAACGAAATTTGCATATGAACTTCCGGATAACGTTTCGGCGGTGTACGAATCGTACTTAAACGACCTTGACTGGGGTAGAAAACCCAAGACCGGAAGGCGAACACATCTGACTCAGAAACAGTTCAAAGCGCTTCGAAGCGTTGTACTTGACAGAGAGCCTGAATGGAATACACTTATCGAACTTTTCCAGAAAACAAGCATATCCATCGATGATCTTTTAATGGGTGCCGACTTTTTGTCGATTGTGGAAGAGTGTTATCAGAGAAAATATCCTCAGATTGTATTCTCGGATTTCCTCTGGACCATGCGTTCAATTTATCTTCCGTTCTTCCTGATTATGAAGACGAAACTTCCGGAAGCGGATATTTATCACTGCGTGGCAACGGGCTACGCGGGCGTACTCGGAAGTATGGCCAAGTATATCAACGGCTGCGGACTTATCGTGTCGGAGCATGGTATTTACACCAGAGAGCGTGAGGAGGAAATCCTCAAAGCAAACTGGGTCGGCGGCGTTTACAAGAATATCTGGATAGATCAGTTCAGAAAGATGTCTTATCTTGCGTATGACAGAGCGGATATAATAACTTCCCTTTACAGCCACGCAAGAGAACTTCAGCTTGAACTCGGTTGTCCCGCAGAGAAGACTTATGTGGTTCCGAACGGAATTACGATTTCACGTTTTGAGAATTTGTACGGCAAAACCGTGGAAGATGAGAACTATATCAATATCGGTGCGGTCGTCAGAGTTGCTCCGATAAAAGATGTAAAGACGATGATAAGAGCTTTTACGTACGCCAAGTCCAAAATGGCGAACTTAAGACTCTGGATTATGGGACCGGACGAAAAAGACGGTACATACGGCGAAGAGTGCCGCGAGCTTGTCGAAGTGCTCGGAATAGAGGACGTCATTTTTACCGGAAGCGTGGATGTGACACAGTACCTCGGAAGAATGGATTTTACCCTGCTTACAAGTATAAGCGAGGGCCAGCCGCTTACGATTCTCGAATCATTTGCGGCGCATAAACCGGTTATCGCCACCGATGTCGGAAACTGCAGGGGACTTATCTACGGTGAAGATGGCGATACGTTCGGAACTGCGGGAATCCTTTGCCACGTAATGAACGTGCAGGAAATTGCCGAAGCCATTCGAACACTTGCCTACAATCCGGCCAAATGCGAAGAAATGGGTAACAACGGATACAACCGTGTATCGACTTACTTCAGAGTGGAACAGATGCGCGATACGTACGAGAATATCTACGACGCCGCATATGACAACGTTTACGAAAATATATCCGAAAGGTGGAATTAACCTTGGCAGGAATAGGTGTCAGATTAAACAAAATTTACAGCAAAAATACAATCGCCACGAGTCTTTTCGGATTCGGATACAGTACGGTTATTACCATTGCGCCGATGTTCCTTGTAATCGCAACCGCGATGGGAATGCAGTGGATGCTCGGATTCTCGGAGGCGGGATATGATGTAAGGGAACTCTACTCATGTACGATTCTCTACATTTTCGTATTCTCACTTCTGACTTCCTCGCCTTTTAACGCGGTGCTGTCGAAGTATCTGTCGGACGTTATTTACAGGGATTCGTACGAGGATATTTTACCCTGCTTTTATGTAGGTCTTTTCATCAATATCCTTTTCAGTACGGCTGTCGGAATTCCGTTTTGCATAAGGGAATACTTTGTCGGCGGAATCGACCCCGTATTTATCCTTGCCGGATACTGCGGATACACGACGATGGTACTTGTATTCTATTCGATGCTTTATCTTGCAATATGTAAGGATTACAAGAAAATATCGCTGTTCTTCCTTATCGGAATGGTATTTGCGATTCTCGTTTCCCTGCTTTTGGTCAAGGTTCTCAAGGTCGAAATCGCACTCGGAATGCTTATTTCGATGGATGCGGGATTCTTACTTATCGCAACACTCGAACTGGCACTGGTAAGAGGATATTTCAGGGAGAATTCGGGACGCTACAAAGAAGTTCTCCTTTATTTCAAAAAATACTGGGCGTTAATTGTCACAAACTTCCTTTACACACTCGGCCTTTACATTCACAACTTTGTGTTCTGGACGACGGAAGGACGCACGGTGGTTGCCGACTGTTTCGTCTGCATGAGCAGTTACGATCTGGCTACGTGCCTTGCAATGTTTACGAACCTTTCTTCAACCGTTATTTTCATATCAAGAGTGGAAATGAATTTCCACGAGAAGTACAGAAATTACTCCGAGGCCGTAATCGGCGGTCGCGGAATAGACATCAGAAATTCCAAGACCAAGATGTTCGAACAGCTTGCCGAGGAACTTATGAACCTTGTCAGAATTCAGTTCATTGTGTCGGTAGTGATTTTCCTTTTTGCGATGATTTTCCTTCCGAGACTCGGCTACGGCGGACTTGTAATGCAGATATATCCCTGTCTGGCAGCAGGTTATTTTATTCTTTTTACCATGTATGCGGCAATCATTTTCCTGTATTACTACAACGATATGACGGGCGCACTGATTACGGCTTCAATTTTCTGCGTGGTAACGTTTTTCGGAACAATTTTTGCAACTCATCTGTCGCAGATATGGTACGGAATCGGTCTTACAATCGGCGCCCTTTCCGGATGGATTTTCGCTTATATGCGACTCAGATACATAGAGAAAAACCTTGATACAATGGTATTCTGCAACGGAAGCATTATGGAGAGAGGTCATGGCCACAAGCCGTCCAATCTTGTTTATTACCGTAAGGTGGGAAGGGGTAGAAGATGAATGAAGGACTGATTATCAGAGCTTTACTTGTTGCATTCGGAGCATTGATTTTGACACGGTCGATTTTTGCGCTTGCTTCGAGAAAACTTACGGAACAGGTATGCGTCGTATGGGGATTTTTCGCTGCGGTTTCGATTGTCGCAGGACTGATTCTTCATCCCGATAACTGGCGCGAATACATAAGCATTCAGGGACTTGTTCTTGTGGTGATCATCATCGTATGTTTTACATACGGAATATTCCTTTTAAGCGAGAGAGTTTCGGAGCTTTCACGTAAATCGAGCGAGATGGCGATGAATATTTCCCTTCTCAATGCAGAGAACGAGGCCCTCGGTAAAAGACTTGAAGAACTCGAGTCACAGATAAACGCAGGCGGAAAAGACGATGACAAAAATTCTCTTCGCGATTAACACCCTCGGACGTGCCGGAGCGGAGAAATCCCTTATTGAGATATGCAAACGTCTCAATCCCGACGAATACGACGTTTCGCTGTATGTGGTGGCGGGACAGGGAGAACTTGTATCGGATCTTCCCGATTGGGTTAAGTTAATCAATACACAATATGATAATTCCACGGTGCTTGACGCCGCAGGTAAAAAGCGCCTTAAAAAAAGCGTGTTTAAAAAGATGTTCGTAAACGGAAGCGTTTGGAAGAATTTCTTTTACCTGTGCTCAAACGGTGTCCGGATGCTGTTTCACGGCGGAATCAGACCTGACAAGCTTCTTTGGAAGGTTTTAAGCGATGCTTCGGCAATTCCCGATGAAGAGTACGACCTTGCGGTTGCGTTTATCGAAGGCGGTGCCGCGTATTTCGTGAGGGACCATGTCAAAGCGCGCAAAAAAGCCGCTTTCATACATATCGATTACAACCTGGCCGGATATACGAGGAAACTCGACAGAGAGTGTTATCTCGATTTTGACAGAGTGTTTGCGGTTTCGGGCGAAGTAAGGAATTCATTCCTTGCGGCTTATCCGGAACTTGAGGATAAGACCGATGTACTTCACAACATAGTCGATGCCCAAGCCGTTATGGAAAATTCCGAAGAAGACTGCGATTTCGGGCCGGACGGGGTATTCAGGATACTTACCGTGAACAGACTCGATTCACAGAAAGCACTGAATTATTCGATAGATGCCTGCAAAATCCTGAAGGATTCCGGACTTGAATTTGTCTGGATTGTTCTGGGTGACGGAAGCAGGCGGCGCAAACTTGAGAAAAGAGTTAAGAAACTCGGCCTTACGGATGTTTTTCTTATGCCGGGTTCGGTTAAGAATCCGTATCCGTACATGCGCAAGGCGGACATATATGTTCACGCAAGCCGTTTCGAGGGTAAAAGCATTGCAATCAGGGAAGCGCAGATTCTCGGCAAGCCGATTCTCGTTTCGGACTGCAACGGAAACCGTGAGCAGGTTATCGACCGTGTGGACGGACTTAAGTGTGAATTAAGCAGTGAAGCAATAGCAAATAGTATAAAAGAATTACTGAGTGATGAGGATTTGAGACAAAAACTCGGCACGGCTGCCGGTAAAAAGCACAAAGATACATCGGGGGAACTCAGCAAGCTTTTATCATTGACAGAATAGTGGTACAATCGAAAGTGGGGTGAGTGAATGGGCAGACGTAAAAATGATTTACTTATTATTGTTCCCGCATACAACGAAGAGAAAACAATCAATGATCTGCTGGATAAATTTGAAGCGCCTGATATTGCCGGTATAGCGGACATTCTCATTATGAATGACGGTTCCAAGGACAGAACCGGAGAAATCGCTAAAAGCAGAGGGGTAAATGTGGTCGACCATATTTACAATCTCGGTTACGGAAGCGGTCTGCAGATAGGGTATAAGTATGCAACGAGGAAAGGATACAAATACCTGATTCAGATGGATGCCGACGGTCAGCATGACATCAGCAATATCCCGGTAATATTAAAAGAACTGACAACACCGGATGAGAACGGTCATACACCGGACATTGTTCTCGGCTCGCGATTCGTCAAAGGTGCACCGAAATATCCGTCATCACTTCTTAAGAATATTGCATATGTCATGTTCCGCGCACTGATTAAAATCGGTTCGGGACAGAAAATCATGGATCCGACAACCGGTCTGCAGGGACTGAGCCGGAGAGCATTCAGTTACTATTCGACTTTTTCGCATTTCGATGACAGATATCCGGATGCGAACATGATTATGCAGATGATTCTTTTAGGTTTCAGAGTAAAGGAAATCCCGGCGCTCATGCATACCAGAAAGACGGGAACAAGTATGCATTCGGGACTTAAGCCTGTACTTTACATGTTCAGAATGACCGTATCGATTTTTGCGGTATGGATCAGAATTAAAATTTTCAGGGAAGATTCGGGGGTTATCAAAGATGAAAATTAGTTCACTGCTTTCAAAGTTTACGAACAGTGACAACGGACTTGTGGTTCCGAAGGAAACTACGGAGGAACTTATGAATCCGGACAGGGGTTGGTACAAAATGTTTACGTTCGAAGTGGGGGATGAGCCTGATTTTAAAGGCCTGGTTCCGCTTTTGATCGGCAAAGAAACACTTGTCCTTTTGTTTTTCAATATAGGCAAGTGCAAGGAAAGACTTATTTCGGATGATGAGCTTTCCGGCATGAGAAAAATTGTAAACTTTTTCAGAAGCCAGAAGAAGGATGTTATTCTGCGTGTTGCGTATGACAATGACGGCAATGCATTTGACTGTGAACCGTCAACTTTTTCAACATGCCTTGAACATATCAGTCAGATCGGCGGTCTGGTAAAAGACTGCGGAAGCGACTGTTTTATCTTCCAGGGAGCACTTATCGGCAACTGGGGAGAAATGCATTCGTCGAGATATTCGTCGACGGACAGAATGAAGAAACTTGTTGCCGCACTGGAGAAAACCGCGGGAACGAATACATATCTTGCAGTCAGAAAGCCCGTTATGTGGCGTGAGTTAAGAGCCATGGGCGATGTTCTGAAAACAGAGAAACTGGGTGTTTTCAACGACGGAATGTTCGGTTCGGTTACGGACCTCGGAACATACAGTCAGGACGAGTGCCCCACTTCGGAGTGGACGGTTCCCTGGAGCAGAAAAGTCGAACTGGAATTTCAGGACAAACTTTCGGCGGTTGTTCCGAGCGGCGGTGAAGCCGTGTTCGGTGACGGATACGTCAATACGGTTCCGCTCGATTATTTTCTCACGGACCTTTCCATGATGCATACGACGTATCTTAACCGTCAGTACGATACGAAACTTCTGGATATCTGGAGAGACAAATTCATCAAGTCTTCCGGACTTTGGAACGGTAAAAGCTTTTTTGAGTATATCGGAGCCCATCTCGGATACAGATTCGTAATTGAATCGGTCGATATCAAAAAAAGCGGCAAAGGCGGTTTACGCAGCGATAACGATTTGTATTCTTCAATCGGCAGCTTTGTTGAATTTACCGTTCGCAACGACGGTTTCGCACCGATGTACAGACAGGCGGATTTGTACATAACCCTCGGAGGCGAGATGCATACCGTTTACGGTGCGCTTAATACAATTCCCGCAGGGGAAACCAAAGTAATATCTTCATCCTTCAGAGCCAAAGAAGGAGAACTTTCGATATATGCAAGAAGAAACTACGACGATACGCCTGTTTTCTTCGCAAATGAGTCCGATTCCGACGGACGTATAGTATTCGGAAATGTGAAAGGACAGTAATTTCAGATGACCTCATTGTATTGGATAATTGAATATCTGAAGGTGTTTGTATCATATGCGTTCATCATGTTTATATGGCCTTCGGTTGTTTTCAATAAGTTCCTTAAGGGTAAAAGCAGAACTTTCTTTTTCAGCTTCTGCATTACCGTTATGGTGGTTATTTTAAATACATCGATTATTCTCATGGGACTTGCGCATATTCTTAACCCGTGGGTTTTCAGGGTTCTCTTTTACGGAGTTTTCCTGTTCTTTTTGGCTAGAAATCTCAAAATCAACAGGGAAACGGGACGCAAATTAAAGAATACGCTTACGGGTACGATGGGATTTAAATCGTTTATAAGAGATCAGTTTATTGAACTCGGCCGTGCAATCAGAAAACTTTGGAATTTCGTTATTGGATTCATGGGCGAGAACTGGTTTGAATACGTTCTTTTACTTGCAATGGTTATTTACGGAATGATTTATTTCACCTACGGAGCTTTTCAGGATTACTCGTTTGGTTTCGGTGATTTGTATGTTCATCATTCCTGGATTTACGGACTGCTTGAAGGAAGGGTTTTCGCAGACGGTGTATATCCGGAAGCAATGCACTGCGTAATCTATGCCGCACATGTTCTTTTCGGTACGGAGATTTACAGCTGCCTTCTGTTCTTTGCGGGAATTCACTCGGCGATATTCCTTGTTTCCGCCTACATTTTCTTAAAGAACATCTTAAAGTGGAAGTATTCGCCCATCCTTGTAATGGCTCTGTTTCTTTCGCTTGATGCTCTCTGTATCGATGAAATTTACGGTATGTCGCGACTCCAGTGGACGCTGCCGCAGGAATTCGGATTCCCGACGGTATTCTTCTGCGCGATTTTCCTTGACAGATACTTAAAAGATGCGAAACGCGAGTCGTTTAAACATTTCTTCAACGAGAATCTGCTTGTTTTTACACTCTCGCTGGCGGCTTCGCTTTCGATTCACTTTTATCCGACCATCATGGCATTCTTTGCCTGCGTAATGATTATTGTTCCGCAGCTTAAAAAAGTATTTTTGAACAGGAAAAATTTCACTCAGCTTTGCATAGCGGTGCTTGCAGGACTTATCATAGCGGTTACCCCGATGGGAATAGCTCTTTTAACCGGTATTCCGTTCCAGAAATCGATTGACTGGGCCGTTGCCGTTATTCAGGGTGATGACCGTCAGTATGAACGTAAGGACGCTCCCGTTCTTTACACGCTCGGATCGGCGGATCTTTCGTCGGACATGGGCGGAGGCATAGCGTCTTCTCTTGAAGGTGAAGAAGGAGTTGTTTCGACATATCATCACATCAGGGTAATCGATCCTTTCATTTCGGAAGGGTATTCGTCCCTCTCGCTCGGTGAGAAATTTGTCGAAGCCAAAGAGATTCTTTTCATGAATATAAAGGACGAGTATTACGCTTCGTATAATGTCCTGTTCGGAACGGAGCGGTCGATAGTCATACTGATAAGCGTTGTCATTATGCTTCTGTACTGGATTGTGTTCAGGATAGTCGAGGGACGGCGGGAGAAGAAAGGTACGGCCAAACTCGGAAAGCATTATTTCGATACCTACCTTGTAATCGTGCTTCTTTCGGCGACGTATACCATTATGTACAATCCGACGAAAATCGGACTTCCGTCGCTGATTGCAGGTTCAAGACTTTGCGCCATCGGCAGATTTTTTACCGAGGCTGTTGTAATCGGAACGATTGATTTTATCATGTTCTTTGTTTCAAGACATGTGCCGAAGGCGGTTATGGGCTCACTTGCCACATGCTGCATCGGCGGAATATATGCGTATGCGGTGCTGTCCGGCAATTTCCACGGATTTCTGTACTACGAGCTTACCAGATATAACAGTGCCGTTTTGTCAACAATAGCAATCACTTCGGAACTCGATCCGAAGACATATACGATAGTGGCTACGACCGATGAGATTTATCAGGTTATTGAGGACGGATTCCACGAAGAGTGTATCAGTTTCTCCAACAGCGTTAAGGAACAGTCGTATACAATACCGACGAAGTATGTTTTCCTCTATGTTGAGAAGCACCCTATCGAGTATGCGCAGAGCCACTTTTTTACAGGACCCGCATGGCTGGGATGTGAGAAATATCCCGACTTTTATTCATATATGGTAAGTCAGTGTCCCGATATATCGCATTCGGAAATTTACGACATTGAAGATGACGAACCGCTTTATTCGTTCGGTGCTCAGTCGAATGTAAACACGAATCTTACGACGCGTACCATTCTCGAATCGCAGATTTACGAGTGGTGCGGCAAGTTTGAGGAAGCGTATCCGGGTGAACTTAAGACTTACTATGAGGATGATGATTTTGTGTGCTACTACTTCGAACAGAATCCCAGAAGTCTCTACGAGCTGGCTCTGTTCCGCGGAAGATAAGAAGGGACATGCAACGTGAATGTTATCGAAGAAGAACTCTTGAATGCCCTTGCGGCATTTAATAGCGGAGTTACTCCGACAATCGGACCAATCGGCGAAAACGGTGAGTTTGGCAGGCTTGTCGAACTTGCGCAGAAACACGGCGTTTTGACGTACCTGTATGATTACAGTGTTGCGAATACCGCCATGCCGGAAGTTTTTCGGGCTTCGATTGAAAGGGAAGCGGCAGGAAACGTTCCCTTATTCACAAGACTTCTTTTTAACGCAAGAGATATTACGAAACGCTTCGAAGAAGCAGGAATAGTATCGGTAGTGCTCAAAGGAGCGGCCATAGCGGCGTACTTTAAAGAACCGGAGATTCGTAAAAGCGGCGACATTGATATTCTTTTACCCGATTCCGATTCAAAAGACCGTGCCGGAGAAATCCTTGAAGAAATGGGCTTTGAACCCGAAACGGAGGACAATTCCCTTCATCACGAAAGTTTCAAAAGAGGGCAGGTTTGTGTTGAACTTCACACGGAACTTACCGAACCTTTTGACAACGAAGAAACGAATGAATTTCTCAACCGGTGTGTGGCGGAATGCGCCGAACACAGGGTTTTCAAGGAGATTGCGGGAGTAACTTTGCCCGTACTCGATGACGGTTATCAGGCTTTTGAAATTCTGCTCCATATGCTCGGTCATTTTTTACGGGCGGGATTCGGACTGAAATTCTTATGCGATTACTGCATATTCTGGAACAGCGGAATAAGCGGTGAATCGCGGGAAGTTTATCTGAAACTGATAAAAGAAAGCAGAATAAAGGGATTTTCCGATGCTGTTACGAATCTTTGTATCTCTTATCTCGGTTTGAGTGATGATTACAGACGGTTACTCGAATCCGGTGATACGAAGGCAGAACCTTTCCTTGAAGAAATTCTGAATTCGGGAGAATTCGGAACTTCGTCAAACGACAGAATGGTTTCACTGCGGGGCGATTCATTCGCCGACCTGGTCAGAGAGTTTCATCATCAGATGCATATCAATTTCCCGAAAGCGGGGAAGGTATTCATCATCTGGCCTGTGCTCTGGACGGTCACACTTATTAAGTTTTTGCGAAACAATGCAAAGATAAGAAAAGTATCCGCCGGGCGAATAATTAAAAATGCGCGTAAACGAGGCAGAATTACCAAACAGATGAATCTTTTCTCTTAGGAGAAAAACGGGAGCAGACTGATGGGCACAACGGGAGACAATCCGAAAGTAAGCGTGATTATTCCCGCTTACAACGTGGAAAAGTATATAGACGAATGTCTGAAATCGGTGGTCTCACAGACTTTTACCGATTTGGAAATTGTGTTTGTAGACAACTGTTCCACGGATTCGACTCTTGAAATTGCCGGGAAGTATGCAAATAAGGATTCGAGAATCAGAATTTATTCGCAATCCGTACACGGCATATCGGAGACCAGAAATGTGGGAATCGACAATGCGAGGGGCGAATGGATACTGTTCGTTGATGCCGACGATTACATCGCAGAAGATTCGGTTGAAGTACTGCTTAAGAAAGCTTCGGAGGAAAACGTTTCCGTGGTCCTCGGAATGTACAGACCGCTTATAGAAAGAAGCGGCAGAATTAAGCGTGTTGAGGCCGAAGAAAAGATTCTTCGCACCAAAGAAGAAATTGCGGAGTATTTTTTCACCGAAGGAAGGAATTTCTGTCATTTGTGGCAGAAGCTCTGCCGGAGGGAAATTTTTCCGGAATCGCCTTTTGTTCCGGGTAAAAAATACGAGGACATATTTTTTATGCCCACGTGAATTGAGAAGGCAAAAGGAGTAAGTGTGGTGAACTTACCTTTTTACACTTACCGGGTACGTCCCGGAAGCACCGTTTTCGACAGTAATATCGAAACGCACATGAACGGACTGGAAGCCAGAATGGCCTGCCTTGATTACATTCGCGGGGTGTTCCCCGGGCTTGCCGGAGCGGCGGGAGAGACGGTTATCGAGTACTGCTGTTATCTTTTCGGTAAAATAATTCGTGAAGGTCGGAAAGAAAATCTAAACTCCTGGGAGAAAACTGTCGATATATTTACTGAAACGATGAACAGTCTTGATTTGAAAGGATTCAGAATAAAAGCGGCAACTTGGGTTTTCAGCGTTTCACCGGTTCTTTTGGGAAGATTATGCAGGTTGTATTCTTACTTAAAGAACAGATGCTAGGTATTGACGGGATAGGTATTGACGAGAATAGGAAAATACTATAAAATACTCACTTTGAGGGTAGTTTTGGGGAAAACTGCAGAATATAGTAGTTTATATGAAAGGAGTGGAACTCATGAAAAATTATGTTAAACCTATTGTAATTGCAAATGACGAGCTTAGTGAAGGCATATATACAGGAAGCGGTACTTGTTACACATTTAATGCGAGAATTGTTCAGAAACCCGACGGAGGTGTTGATTACTACACCATTCAGATCGATGGTCAGCATGCGGCTACAGACGGTCACCACAGTACAGAACGTACGGTAGTTATTTCTTTTACCCAGCCTGTTACTTATCTTCAGAGTAATGCAATTTCTCAGCTCGGTAGCGGAACCAATACTCTTACACTTACGTTTAAGGATGGTTACAACGGTTCATACCACAACAATGCAGGCGATAACATCGGTCTCGGACAGCTTACCGTTAAGACAGACGGAACCGATACAGGACTTGCTATCACAAGCATTTACTGCTCATACTGCAACAACGAGTGCGGTCAGCATACCTGGTAGAATTTCCAGGGCAATACAGAGAATAACCCCGTATCTAACCGGTACGGGGTTTTTTGTTCACAGAGGGTTAAGACAGTCAGATGGAGAAGAAAGAAAGTAAAGCAGCTTTTTTCATAAGAAGAATCAAAGAGGGACGGTTAAAAGAAATGCGTCTGCAGATTAAGTGGATCTTCGGCTATGCCGGACGGTTCAAATTTCAGATGCTTTTTTATACTGCCCTGGGAATGGTAGAAACGGTCATTTCCCTTCTCCTCGGTCTGGTGTCAAAAGATTTGATAGATATCATTACAGGTCGTAAAACAGGAGAAATCGTCCGCTATTTTGTCCTGATGATTGTATTCAATGTCGTTACGATGCTTATGTCACAGCTGTCAACTTACCTTTCCATGAAAATCAGCATGAAAGTCGATGCGGAAATTAAAGCCGATCTTTTCTCGAAAATACTGGTGACAAGATGGGAACCTTTGAGCAAATATCACACGGGAGATCTTTTGACGAGGTGGGGTTCGGATTCTTCGCAGATTTCATCGGGCGTGCTTAATTTTCTCCCCAATCTTGTAATTTATATTTTTCGGTTTATTTCGGCTTTTGCGATGATTATATATTTTGACTGGACCTTTGCGATTTTCGCTTTCCTAAGTCTTCCGTTTTCGCTTCTTTTATCACGTACGCTTATGAAACGAATGATCAGAAACAACGAACGGAGTGCTGCGATGGGAGCCAAAATGTCCGGCTTCAATCAGGAGATTTTCGCCAATATCCAGACTATTAAAGCTTTCGACCTGCTCAGACTTTACGTGCAACGGCTTAAGAGCCTGCAAAAGGAATATATTGATATGAAGCTGGATTTCCAGAAAATGTCTATCTGGACGTCGCTGATAATGTCAACCGTCGGACTGGCCGTTTCGTACTGTTCGTACGGCTGGGGAATTTATCGTGTCTGGAGCGGCGCGATTACTTACGGTACCATGACGATGTTCCTCGGTCTTTCGGGAACCCTTACAGGCGCTTTGTCGAACCTTACGGGAATTGTTCCCGCGGTTATCAATCTTACGACTTCGGCCGGCAGACTTATGGATATCGCCGAGATGCCGAAGGAAGATTATTCAAACGAAGAAGAAGCGAAAGCATTCGCTTCGAAGTATTCGAAAGACGGAATTTCTCTTGAAATCAGGGATGTAACATACAGATATGCAACCGGAGAGGAGAATGTGTTCGAAAATGCTTCGATTGAGGCACATCCTCACGAAGCCGTTGCTTTGGTCGGACCTTCCGGTGAGGGTAAAACAACCATGCTGCGACTCCTTCTTTCGCTTGTTCTGTGTACGGAAGGTGAAGCCGTGGTTTACGCCGGAAATACGGAACACAAAGACAGCAGCATTATGCTCGATCCTTCGGTTCGGCGAATGATTTCCTATGTGCCGCAGGGCAATACGATGTTTACCGGAACGATTGCCGAGAATATGAGAAATGTCAAGCCGGATGCTTCCGATGAGGAAATTGTCGATGCACTTAAGAAAGCCTGCGCATGGGAGTTTGTATCGAAGTTAAGCGATGGAATCAATGCGCCGATTATGGAGCGCGGCGGCGGTTTCTCAGAAGGACAGGCTCAGAGACTGGCAATCGCCAGAGCCATTATAAGAAAATCACCGATACTGCTTCTCGACGAAGCAACATCGGCACTGGACATAGATACGGAGAAAGAAGTCCTTAAGAACATTATGGAAGACACTTATCCGAGGACATGTATCATTACGACACACCGCCCGACGGTACTTAAGTCTTGTTCGAGAGTGTATGCCATCAGAAATAAAAAATGCGAGGTCCTCTCCGATACGGAAATAGCAGACCTCACAAAATAATCTGTATGAAAATAAAAACTGCCGGAAACCGGCAGTCTGTAATATTTTATCGAAGATATGCATCGACGGCTTCTTTGGCAGCATGTGCGGCCGACGGATTCATCGTTGCGTGAAGATCCGCACAGAGAATGTTCGGAATTATCTCTTTATATGCGGAGATTTCTTTTTCGAGCATTTCAGGATTCCAGACAGGAGTGATGCTGCGGGCCCACATATTAAGAAGCTTCCGCTCGTCGGACATTTCTTTTACCATATCGGATGTATCGCGGCTTAAGAAGAATATTCCGCCGAGAGGATATGTCTCGTTGAGGGAGATTTCGGAAGTTCCGCACCACGGAGTCGGAAATACCCTGCAGGTTCCGTTCCCGATGCCGATTAGATTTAAATCACCGTTGTAAACCGGAGTCGCGTATAAATCTTCCCATAAGTTTACGTGGGTGGTTTTGCCCGTGCCGGAATATGCGGAGAAAAGCCACGCTTTGCCCGAATAGACGATACTTGCCGAATGAATTGCGTACATGCCGCGAAGCGATGCGCTGTACAAAAATACCGTGCGAAGAACCTGAAATACCTTTTCGGCAGCGGCACCGGTACATTCGGATGACATTACAAATCTTGCAAGAAAGCCGTCTTTGGAAAGAATTATCTCTCTGATTTCGGGAATCTCCGGAACAAGAATATTATAGAAAGTATCTGAAGCGGAAATTACAAATTCGGAATTATGAAGAACGGTTTCGGTCGGAGAATTGACGCCGGACGGGCCGTATACGAACTCGACGCGGAGTCCGGGCACCTTCGAAACCGAATTGTCATTTGCGGGAAAATCACAGAAATATGAAGCAAGTTCGCCCGTGTCACCGTAGAAGGCACATGCGGTCCGGCCGAAATACGATTCAAAAGAAAGCGGGAGTGTTTCGTTTGGAACCGGTTTGCCCAAAGACAGCATTCCGAGGCTTTCAAGCTGCGAAATGAAGTTTCTGACGTCATCGGTTACCGTTTCGATTTCGGCGGGAGTATCCGCTTCAAAGTGGGCGATGCATTTTTTAACCACATTCTCGAACGTGATTTCATCGGCAAGAAGCTTCCAGATGAATTCGCCGCATTCGTTGAGCGAGATGCCTTTGCGGCTGTCGGCCTGAGCCTGGGCAAAAGGAAGAATGTATGTGATACCGTTTAATTGTGTTTCGGTGAATGAGTCGTATCGTTTCATGCGTATCCTTTCTTTAACAAATACGGTTCCTGTAAGGGACATAACCGATTATATTATAACATTTATCGGACAAATTTTCATTTCCAAAAATATATGAGGCGCAAACCGGCCGAAAAAGGGTTTCCCGGGCGCGCCGTTTCTTTTAGGAGAGCGGTTTATGGACAATTCCGTCGGATCAAAAGTAAATATAGAAAAGCTTCTTTCGGAGGGGAAGACCGTCGAAGTGCCGATTACCGGTTTTTCGATGTATCCGCTGCTTTCTTCGAAACGCGACCGTGTGGTAATATGCCCGGTAAAAGACATGAAGGTAAAGCGCGGAGACGTTGTCCTTTTCAGACGTTCCGGTGAAAAACTTGTTCTTCACAGATTATACAACCGAAACGAAGCGGGATATTTCTTCGCGGGCGACAATGAGTACAAAAAAGAAGGCCCCGTGGCGAAAGCGCAGCTTCGCGGTGTGATGACGGCTTTTGTCAGAAACGGCAGAAGATATTCGGTCAAAAATCCGGCTTATATTGTGTATTTCCGCCTGTGGATGTTTCTTTTACCGATAAGACCTTTCATAGCGAAAACAGTGCACGGAATTAAGTGTCTGTTCATTGCGGGCGGAAGGGAAAAGACGAAATAAATGTATGATTTCGGGCGCGTCAAATTATATTGACGCGTTTTTTTATGCGGTGTATAATTCTTTTTGTTTTTTATAAAACGCAGCGTATCTTGATACTTTTTATTTTAAGAAAGAGAGGATTTTCAACATGAGAATCATTAAAACGAAGGATTACGACGAACTCAGCCGCAGAGCGGCAGGAATTATTGCGGCACAGGTTATTCAGAAGCCTGACTGCGTACTCGGACTTGCAACGGGATCGACACCTATAGGTACATACAAAGAGCTCGTGGCAGCTTATGAAAGAGGCGATTTGGATTTCAGCGGTATTACCACGGTAAACCTTGACGAATACAAAGGCCTTCCCAAAGAAAATGACCAGAGTTATTACTATTTCATGAATGACAATCTGTTCAGTCATGTAAATATCGATAAGAGCAGAACAAATCTTCCGGACGGCACTGAACCCGATTCGGAGAAGGCATGCTCGGCATACAACGACATCATTCATTCGGTCGGAGGAATTGATTTGCAGCTTCTCGGACTCGGACATGACGGACATATCGGTTTCAATGAGCCGGCTGACAGCTTCCCTCTTGAAACACACTGTGTAGACCTTACGGATATGACAATCAGGGCTAACCAGAGATTCTTCGCATCGTATGACGATGTTCCCAAACAGGCTTACACCATGGGAATCAAGACGATTATGCAGGCAAGAAAGGTTCTTGTTGTTGTAAGCGGCGAAGACAAGGCCGAAATCGTTAAGAAATCATTCTTCGGACCGGTAACCCCTCAGGTTCCCGCTTCGATTTTACAGCTTCATCCGGATGTAACGGTTATCTGCGATGCAGCAGCGCTTTCAAAGTGCGATATGTAGTTTGCAGGCACAAGTGAAATTTGTGTTAAAATTTTGCCTTTACGACAGAAAAATGTTATAATATTGACAGGATAATAATCCGATATATTGAAAGAGAGGAAAGAATAATGAAATTTAACAAAGACATGACAATCGGAGAAATGCTCCGCATTGATACAAACATCATCCCCATCCTTATGGATGCCGGAATGCACTGCATCGGATGCCCTTCAGCTCAGGGCGAAACTCTTGAGGAGGCAGCACTTGTTCACGGACTTGATGTTGATGCTCTTCTTGAGAAGTTAAACGAATTGGAGTAGTTTTTTTAAACGTTACAAATCTATTGAAAGGAGTGAGGATATATGAAGATAGAGAAAGTTAACGATCGACAGATACGTTGTACACTGTCCAAGCAGGAACTGGAACAGAGAGATCTGAAACTTACCGAAATCGCATACGGAAACGCGAAAGTTAAAGCGCTTTTTTCGGATATGATGCGTCAGGCCTCACTTCAGTTCGGTTTTGAGGCAGAGGATATTCCTCTTATGATTGAGGTTATTCCTTTTGCCGAATATGTTATGGTGCAGGTAACCAAAGTAGAAGACCCCGACGAACTCGATACAAGATTTTCGAGATTCGCACCGAGTGTTCACAACGAGAGCCGTGAAGGCGGCGGACTTGAAGATATGCTCGGACCGGTTCTTGAGGACGGACTTAAGGACGTTCTGAAGAAAATCGGGGAACTTAAGAATGTTCTTCCGAACGATGACAAGAAGACTGAAGAAGAACCCGCGAAGGATGAGGCGGTTAAATGTTTCTACCGTTTCGATTCACTCGGAAGAATTATCCGGGCAGCGGAGATTCTTAAAGTTGATTTTGAACTTACGAATGTTCTCTACAAGAATTCCGAAGACGGAAGCTTTATGCTTCGCCTTGAGAAGGAAGAACTTGCGGACAGCGTATTCCTCAAAATCTGCAGCGTCCTTTCGGAGTACGGCAACATCGTAGCCGACAACGGATTCCTTTCATACTTCGTTAACGAACATTGCGAGGTAATCGTTGCGGACAATGCGCTTAAGGCACTGGCAGCAGTCTGATTCGGGAGAATTTCCAAATCGGGTTCTGCGGATGTGTGATTTGATTTAAAGACAATTGGCGGGTCTGAATTGTGGCATGGTTGCCACCTTCAGACTCGTTTTTTGTGGTAAAACGTAAATTTTGTGAAAACTGCCGGTGGCGTTTTTTAGCCCAAAACGGGAAATTTGTGCATTCTGTAAATTGACCGCACACCGGCGGAAAGATAGAATGTGCTTACGAGGTGCCCGGAAGGTAATCAATACCGGAAGGGATGGTGATCGAAGCAAGTTTTATTTCACAACAATTCTGCCGGTTCTCGGCAGCAATGTCTTAAAAGCCACGTGCCGGTCGGCGCTGGTTTTCCCAAAATACAAACTGTTAATAATTCAAAATTCTTTATCTTTTTTTCAATTTTTATGCAGGTATGCCGGGGGCACTTCACATCATCGACAAATTGTACATCACGGAAATCTTTTGGTCTCAGCCTTTTCGGATTCAAAGAAAGAAATCCCTCAAACCGTTATATTTATCCGGCTTGGCTGATAAAGATTGTACGAATGTCGGGCGCGTGAGGCTCAATGCAGCTTTGCGCGCTTTCCTGATTTTGTACGAAGAACCGTTTGCGTACGCGACAACACATGCATTTATTTTGCAATTGAGGTTTCTTTACAAATTAGTAATGACGGAATCGCGGAAATTTGGTATAATAATGTGCGGTCTGTGGGAATTTGTGCACGGGCCCTTAAATCTTTTACCATTAATATGTTTACAGTGAGGTTGGAATGGATCCCGAAACAAGAAAAAAGAATCGTAAAAAGAAAAAAAGAAAAGAATTCCTGGCGAAGCTTATACCGGTAGTCGTAGCGCTGCTTCTTATCGCAGTGATTATCGGTGTTTTCTACGGCCAGAAGATTATAGACAGATATTCGTATTCCAAGGAGCAGGCCGATTTGTATGAGTATTTCGGTCTGACCGACAAGGAGAGTGTTGCCATCATTCTGAATAACGAGCATGTTGAAGAAAAGGGCAGAATTCTTGACGGAGCATGCTATTTTGACATTGATACGGTACGGGAATATTTTACCGATCATTTCTATGCGAATTTTGACGAGAACCTTCTTCTCTACACAACGGCGACGGATATCGTGAAAACCGAGATTTCAGACACCTGTTTTGAGTATACGGCAGGCGGAGAGACGGTTTCCTGCGGTTATTCACCGGCTGTCATGATGAATGAAAAATTGTACATAAACGTCGAGTATCTCAAACTTTTTACCGGATTTACTTCGGAGATTTATGCACATCCCAATCACATTCTTGTTTATACGAAGGATGCCGAGATTATCACCGCGACGGTTAACAAGGATACGGCGGCGCGTCATAAAGGCGGCGTCAAGAGCCCGATTCTCGAGGAACTTCCCGAAGGCACGGAAATCTGCATGCTTGAGGCTATGGAAGACTGGGCCAAAGTGCTTACACCCGGCGGATATCTCGGATATGTGGAAGTTAAGCGCCTCGAAGAGAACGGCGGAAGACAGATTGAAATACCGGACGCACAGATTAATCTGGAATATAAAGATATCGCTATGGACGGCAAGGTCAACATGGCATTCCATCAGGTTTTCGGAGTTGCGGCAAACGATACTTTTGCGCCGTATACGAAGGATATGACAGGCGTTAATGTTATTGCGCCGACCTGGTTTAGACTTACGGACAATTACGGAAACGTGGAAGATATTTCATCCGCAGCTTATGTTTCGGCCGCACACGAGAAGGGACTTAAAGTCTGGGCAGTGTGGACGGATGTTGACTATGATGTCGACCTCGGCGTGATTTTAGGCTGTCTTCAGGACAGGGAAACACTTATTTCCAAGATGATTTCGTCGGCCGTTTCGCTCGGAATCGACGGTATCAACATCGACTTTGAATCGGTAAAAGATTCGCAGGGTGAGCATTTCGTTGAGTTCTTGCGCGAACTTTCGATTCAGACGCATGCGAACAATCTGGTTCTTTCGGTCGATAATTATGCACCCAACGCCGGAAATCTTTACTACAACAGAGCCGAGCAGGGCAGGGTTGCCGACTATGTGCTGATTATGGGTTATGATGAGCACTGGGGTTCTTCACAGAATCCCGGAAGCGTCGCATCAATCGATTTCGTCGAGAACGGAATTGTGAAGACGGCTGGAGAAGTGCCTGAGAATAAGATTATCAATGCAATTCCTTTTTATACAAGAATCTGGAAGACTTCCGGAAGTTCGGTTTCTTCCGAAGCAATCGGCATGGCCGCTGCAAAGAAGTGGCTTGGCGATAACGGTGTTGATACCGAATGGAATACGGAATGCTGCCAGAATTACGGTGAAAAAGAAATAGACGGAGAACGCGTTCAAATCTGGATGGAAGATGAGGAATCTCTTCAGGTTAAACTTGAAGTGATGGCCAATCATAACATCGGCGGCGTGGCCGAATGGAAACTCGGCTTTGAAGACAGTACGGTCTGGAACTTAATCTCCGGTTCTTTTATGCAGAGATAGAATCCTTAAAGACTGACTGGGAGTTCGGGAGGCTTCTATGATAACACGTGTTGTTAAACAGAATGAAAACAATATCGATTCGTCGGTCATGGCGGAAGCCGGCCGTATAATCAAGGACGGAGGACTTGTCGCATTCCCCACGGAAACGGTATACGGACTCGGAGGAGATGCGCTGAATCCGGAATCATCGAAGAAGATTTACGCAGCAAAGGGAAGACCGAGTGACAACCCTTTAATCGTTCATATATACAGGTTTGAAGACCTTCGAAGAATAGTTAAAAACGTACCGGAGAAAGCGCAGAAGATTATGGATGCTTTCTGGCCGGGGCCGCTTACGATAGTTTTCGAGAAAACGGATGAAGTTCCTTACGAAACAACCGGCGGACTTGATACGGTTGCGGTCAGATTTCCGATTCATCCGACGGCGATGGCATTCATTGAGGCCGCGGGAGGATTTGTAGCCGCACCGAGTGCAAATCTTTCGGGAAGGCCGAGCCCGACACTTGCCGAATATGTCATTGAAGACATGGATTCGAGAATCGAAATGATTATCGACGGCGGAGATATTCCGATTGGCCTTGAGTCCACAATAGTGGATGTGACAGGCGAAATACCGATGATTTTAAGACCGGGATTCGTTACAAAGGAAATGCTCGAGGAAGTGGTCGGCGAAGTGAGCGTCGATCCTACAATTCTTGACGTAAACTGTACGGCGAGACCTAAAGCGCCGGGAATGAGATACAGACATTACGCACCGAAAGCCGATCTTATGATAGTCCGCGGGGATGAAGACAGGGTTGCGGATGAGATTAGAAGACTTCTTTCGGCAGCAAAGGCGGAAGGAAAACGAACCGGTGTGATATGTACCGATGAGACAATCGGAAAGTTCGATGCCGATGTCGTACGAAGTGCAGGCTCCAGAGCGGACATGTCTTCCGTGGGAGCGTCTCTGTACAGGATTCTGCGTGAATTTGACGATGAAAACGTTGAAGTTGCGTTCTCGGAAAGCTTTGACGGAGACGGCTTCTGTATGGCGATTATGAACAGACTTGTTAAAGCCGCAGGACACAGGATTCTGGAGGTTTAGGAACATATTTCTTTTACCGGATCTGGGAAGAATACGGCAGGTCTTCGACAAACGGTTTGAGTGTGATGTTTACCAAAAGAAGAAAATGTTGTAGAATAACATAAATGCGAGAATGTCCGGCTTGAAGAATCTGATGACCGGATAAATTATAAAAGAAAAGAGATAACGATTATGAAAATTTCAATTGCCAGCGATCACGGCGGATACGATTTGAAGGAAGTTGTTAAGAAACATCTTGAGGAAAAAGGTTATGAAGTTAAGGATTTCGGATGCTTCGAGAAGAAGTCATGCGATTACCCCGATTTCGGAAGACCTGCGGCCGAGGCTGTTGCATCGGGAGAGGTTGACAAGGGAATTCTTATCTGCACAACGGGAATCGGAATGAGTATGATTGCAAACAAAGTTAAAGGCGTACGTGCCGCACTTTGCTCGGATACCGTTTCCGCAAGACTTACAAGAGAGCATAATGATGCAAACGTTCTTGTAATGGGAGCCGGAATCGTAGGACCGATTCTTGCAACCGCAATGACCGACACATTCCTTACAACCGAATTCTCTTTTGAAGAGAAACATGAGAGAAGAATCGCAGGAATCAATAAACTTGATGAATTAAGATAGTAATGGGTTACCCCAACAAAATATAAGGAGGCTTTTTTATGGGCAAAGTAGTAATTATGGACCATCCTTTGATCCAGCACAAAATCGGTTACATCAGAAGAAAGGAAACAGGAACCAAGGATTTCAGACAGACAATCAGTGAAATCGCAATGCTTATCTGCTATGAAGCCACCAGAGATCTTCAGCTTGCGGATGTTGATATCGAGACTCCCATCTGCAAAACAACCGTTAAGGAACTTAAAGGCAAGAAGATGGCGGTTGTTCCCATTCTCCGTGCAGGACTCGGCATGGTAGACGGAATGCTTACACTCATCCCCGCTGCTAAAGTCGGACATATCGGTTTATACCGCGATCCCGAGACACATGAGCCGGTTGAGTATTACTGCAAACTTCCCGATGACTGCTCACAGAGAGAGATTTTTGTGGTAGATCCGATGCTTGCAACAGGCGGTTCAGCTTCGGCTGCAATTACAATGCTTAAGGCAAAAGGATGCCAGAATATTCACTTTATGTGTATTATCGCTGCACCGGAAGGAATCAAGAAACTTACCGAGGATCATCCCGATGTTGATCTTTACGTAGGCGCACTCGACGAGAAACTTAACGAGAACGCATATATCATTCCCGGACTCGGTGACGCGGGAGACAGAATTTTCGGTACGAAGTAATTTCTTTTACCATAAGGGATATTACCGTGCCTGAGGCGAAGAACACGACAGACACAACCGACGGAGGTATTCAGTGAAAAGAGAAGACTATATTTCATGGGATGAGTATTTTACCGGAATCGCAATTCTTTCGGGAATGCGTTCCAAAGACCCGAATACGCAGGTAGGTGCCTGCATCGTAGGCAAAGACAACCGAATCCTTTCGGTGGGATATAACGGTTTCCCCAACGGCTGCTCGGATGATTTGTTCCCGTGGGCTCGTGAGGGTGCGGAACTTGAAACAAAGTATCCGTTCGTGGCACATTCGGAGCTTAATGCGATTTTAAACTATCGCGGCGGAAATCTGGAAGGCTCCAAGATTTTTGTGTCGCTTTTTCCCTGCAATGAGTGTGCGAAAGCAATTATTCAGGCAGGAATCAAAGAAGTGATTTATGATTCCGACAAGTATGACGGAACGCCGGGCAATATCGCCAGCAAGAGAATGTTTGATGCCGCAGGTGTTAAATATACGAAGTACGTTCATACCGGACGGACAATCAAGATTGATGTTTAGAATGTTTATCTGACATACGGAGATATTATGAAAAAATTACGAGGAAGAGTTGTGGTTGCAGTTACAATCGCCGCACTTTTGGCCGCGATGATTCCGGAATTTGATTCCGCTGCAGCTCCTTCCACCTATGACAAAATAGTACAGGCCGAAAAAGAGAAGAAGCAGACCGAGAATGAGAAGGCAAAGGCCGAAGCTGAGAAGAAGGAAGTTCAGGGAGAACTGAACGGACTTAAAATCACCCAGGGCGGGCTTAAAAATGAACTTGATTCATTAAACGGCGAGCTTGAGGAAGCCGCTTTGAGACTGACCGAACTGGAAACGCAAATCGGTGCCAAAAACGCTGAGATTGCCGAAGCTGAGGCAACAATGGCGGATTTGCAGCAGAAGGCCGACGAACAGTACGAAGCCATGAAGAAACGTATTCAGTATTCGTACGAACAGTCCGATTCGACATATCTTGACATTCTTCTGTCCTGTTCAAGCTTCGGAGATTTTCTGAATGCGACGGATTATCTCAACATGATTTCGGATTACGACAGCAAAGTGATTGACAAGTACGAAGAGGCAAAAGCCGAAGTTGAAGCCCAGAAGGAAGTGCTTGATTCCGAGAAGGAAGAACTTGAGGAACTTAAGAGCCAGACAGAGGCCGAACAGGAGAGAATAGGCGATCTTATGACAACGGTTGCCGATCAGGTTGCTCTTTATGCGGAACAGATTAAGGACGCCAAGGGAGAACTTCAGGGAATAGAAGAAGAGATAGCCAAAAAAGAAGCCGAAATAGCCGAGCAGGAGTCGGATCTTGAAGAACTCTACAAGCTGTATCAGGAAGAACTTGCCAAATCCAAGCAGGCGGCGGACGGTGCATGGCGCGACATCTCGGAAGTTACATTCGAAGATGGCGACAGATACCTTTTGGCCAACCTCATTTACTGTGAGGCCGGCGGTGAGATTTACGAAGGCAAACTTGCTGTCGGAGCGGTAGTAATAAACCGCGTGCTTTCCTCCTGTTATCCCAATACGGTCACAGGCGTAATTTATCAGAAAAGTCAGTTTTCACCGGTTGCAAGCGGACGACTTGCGCTTGCTCTCGCTCAGGGCAAAGCGACGGAATCCTGTTATCAGGCCGCCGACGCCGCAATGAGCGGCATCACCAATGTCGGAAACTGCGTATATTTCAGAACTCCGATTCCCGGACTCGAAGGAATTCGCATCGGAGGACACATCTTTTATTAAAATCATTGCGGCCCGCATCTTGTCGATGTGGGCCCTTTATTTTCGCCACTACACGGATTCGCGCGGTTGCATATCTCCTTCGACACGTTTGCACTCTATGTCGCACACAACGGTTCTAAGCTCGAAAAAACCTCGCTAAGAACCGGCGGCTCCATAAGGTCGTACGGAGAAAATGCAACCG
>JAKSSB010000150.1 GCA_024403285.1 Lachnospiraceae bacterium
AGGGTTTCGCGGAAGAAAGAACAGCGCAACCGTATAGTCGCCGTCGGAGAGTGCGAAAAGCGAATATGTCACCGACGGAAATTCAGAGGCCGTTCTTAATTCATCCGTGACCGGCATAATGCGAATTGCGCTTCCCATACGGCCCAGGTATTCGTCTTTGACAAATTTTGCTTCGTTCACCCCGGTAAAAGAAGTAAAGCTTTCGGCCGGAATTACGATATATCCGCATTCTTCCAAAGCGGTCTGTGCGGGCAAATCCGTCAAATCATAAACACTTGTATCGGCTTTTACAAGCAGCGAACTTGTTGTTTTCTCACCGTTTGCAAAAGAGACTTCTATCGTAATATTCGCTTCGAAGTATCCCGCAAAATCATCGTTTTTTAACGTCACTGTTATACTCTCGCGCGGATGGGTTGGAGAAACCGTAACCGGATTGTATGAAAGGTTCAGTCGCGAACTATCGCAGACCGGTTTGAATGTAAACGGCACATCGCCGCGACAGTCGATGTCGATTATTACTTCTTTTACCCTTGTACCGCACAAATCGGAGTTTTCGAGAGGACCGGAATCCTGCCAGTGCGCTCCGAGGTGGAATTTGTCGCTGCCTCTGAAGCCGACGCAGATTTTCGGACCGTGAACCGGAATGAATTCTTTTAACACGGGGTACGACCAGTTCTTGTCATCCCAGTCGTTGAAGCCCGTGTGGGCGGAATCCATCATGTGATTCCATTTGCCGTCCATGAACGCATGGAAATCATCAATCAGCCTGTGGTCGTTAGTAACACGCATTTTGACCATCGGGATGTAGACGTTGGCATATAATGAGCCGCGTGATGCGTAGAAATCGTTGAATCCGGCTTCAAGATTCATAAGAATCACGTTGAGAATTGCCTTGAACTGATAGTAAAAGATGCTCTTGTAAGCAGGTATGCAGTCTTCACGCAGAACTTCAAGCATTCTGTCGCACATAGAGTCGAGCTTTCTGCAACGCTCATGAATTCTTTCGCTTTCGCGGAACGCAAAAGGAGAGAAGATTCCCGGATGCATTGTCTCAGGTTTTCTTGCGGCTGCAAGACGCGAGCAGCCTTCTATCAGTTCGAACATGTCTTTTCTGACTTCGGTCGAAAGGCGTTTGCCCCATGTTGAATCGATGAAGTGGGACAGATATCTGCCGGCGCTTCCAACGCCGCTCCATCTGTCGTAATCGTATGCGAGATCCATAAAGAAGCAGAGCGGATACTCCACGCCTTTTAAGTCACCGACATTTACAATCCAAAGTTTCCTTACACCTCGTTTGTAGGCCGCAACCATCTGCTCACGTGTTTTGGAGAGACGGTTTGTGTTCTGCCACTCGTAGCTTATCGGACCGCCGTGATAATCGAAATGGTAGTACATTCCGAATCCGCCGGGGTGATTAGCGTTCTCCGGCTCCGGCAAACCTCTGGTGCAGCCGAAATTGTCGTCGCATAAAAGGAAAGTTACGTCCTTTAATTCATCCCAGTCTTTTAAGCCTTCGCAGGTCTCGTCGCCGTAGTAGAAATCTTCGACCTCCTTGTATATCGCAAGCATTCTGTTCACTTTTGAAAGGTCGGGATTCAGGTTTTCGCGCATCAGTTCATGCTGCGCGAGTATTGCTTCTTTTACCACGTTTATATTGTCGGCAAGAGTAGCGTTTTCGGGTAAAAGAACCGAGTCGTTTTCGCCACGCATTCCGATGGTGATGATGTTCTCGAAATCTTTGTTGCGTAAGATTCCGTCCTTCCAGAATTTCGTGATTGCATCTCTGTTCGAGAGAAAACTCCATGCATTAGATTCGCCGTACTGCTCATAAATCCGCTGCCATTCGACGCCGGCTCTGCACATCGGCTCGTGGTGCGAGGCACCCATTACGACGCCGAGTTTGTCCGCAAGAATCGCATTTTCAAGGCCGGGGCCGTCATCCGAGAAGGATGAATTCCACATAGCGGGCCACATGTAGTTGCCTTTTAACCGTAAAAGAAAAATGAAGATGTCCTCATAGGCTTTCGCATTGACACCGCCGTAGCGGGACAGCGTCCAGTTGCCGAAAGCGGGCCATTCGTCATTGATAAAAAATCCGCGGTACTCGACGGAGGGTTCTTTGGAGATGAACGGTTCGTCAAGCATAATTTCGGGTGACGGATTGAATTCGGGCCGCGCATCGCCCCAGAAGACAAGCGGGGATACTCCGATTAATTCGGACAACCTGAAAAGTCCGTAGATAGTGCCGCGTTTGTCGCTTCCGATGACGAAAAGCGTATCGTCGATAAAAGCGAGCTCATATACTTCGCGTTTGCCGCGGAGAGCGGAGAGTGCGAATTTGTCTTCAAAATCTCCACCGTCAAGATATTCGCTGTGACCGAGCGTGCAGGCGAAAATCGAACCGGCCACGGGGGCGGTGACTTCGCAGACACACGGCTTTTCTCCGGTTACCGCTTCGAAATCGCCGGAGACAACCTTACAGATTCTTTTGATTCCGTCAAATGCTCCGGGTTCGGTGCAGATGTCCGGAGAAAGTATTTTTCCGTTGATTGTTATGCTCATGATCTGTCCTTTCTTATAACAAAAATACTAATATACAAGTTGAACGTTTATAAAATTTCCCGACGAAATCATTTCGCCATAAGGCAGTTCGTCGGGAGTATGTTTATTTATTGGATTTCGCCCTGAACCATGTTCCTTCCGTGGTCTTTGGCATAATAGAGTCTGTCGTCCGCAATCTTGACATTCTCGTCGATTCCGAGCGTGGGATCGATTATGCAGACACCGAAACTCATCGTGATTCGCAGTCTCAGTTCACCTTTGAACGGGTCCATGTAGACGCATTCATCGGCTTCGACCGCCTTGCGGACTTCTTCGGCAAAGGCTACCGCTTCGGGAAGAGTTTTCCCCGGTAAAAGAAACATGAATTCCTCGCCGCCCCATCGGAAAACGCCGTCATTTTCGCCTGCCCGTGAAGAAAACAGACGCGCAACCCTTCGAAGAACCGCGTCACCGGCATTGTGTCCGTAGGTGTCGTTTACATTCTTGAAATGGTCGATGTCGCAGATAATCATTGCGGTCGGAACGCTTCCGATTACCGGTACTATGTGTTTCTCAAAATGAGAGAAGAAACCTCGGCGGTTCTTAAGACCGGTAAGAGGATCTTCGACAGATTCGTTGTATAAAAGAAACGATTCGAGACTTCTTCCGCAGAATGCCGATGCCAAAGAGAGACGCTTCACATCATGTTCGTTAAAATCGTCATCCTGTCCGTCAAGCGTGATTTTGTTGACGGCCTGAAATGCTCCGATAACCTCACCGTCCGAATCGGTGACCGGCATGGTGAGAATCGATTTCGTAACATAGCCTGTTTCTCTGTCTACGGCGGGATTGAATCTCGGATCGTTGTAGGGATTGTTTACAATGAGGATTTCGTTGTTGGTAACGGATGCTCCGATAAGTCCGGTATCGTCCGGCACGGAAATTCGACCGACACCTGTGGCAGCCATGGTCCATAAAGTGTTAGTGCGACTGTCATGGAACCAGAAACTTGCCCTGTCGGAATTCACCAGAGTACGTCCGAGCTCGGTTAACAGGAAAAGTGTGCCCGAAAGCTCCTTCTCACTGAAAAGCTGCTGCATATAGAAAAAGATTTTCTCAAGTAATTCATCCGAAGGAAGATACCGTCTGTCATCACTCATGCTAAACCCTCCAATGCCTCTTTTTTGTATTATATCACACGGACGCGGAAACATAAAAGGGTAAAGTTTGCCTTTTGCCTATGCGTAGGGTAATGTTTTTGTAGGAAAATTAAATAGACATAAAGAAAGCACCGAGATCCTGTGTTAGGATTAAGGTGACCAAACCAAATATCCAAAGGAGGGTGCTTTCATGATTAATAGTATACAACAGTTTGGTGTAAATGGAGTTAATAATCTTACAAATATTTTCGGAACATATACGGAAGATATGACCAAGATTGCAGAGATGGTGTACGGAGTAACTGATGAAGTTACCAAACTTGGATGCAGTATTATTGCCGAAGAATGGGAATCATATGATGAACTGCTTCGAAAAAGAAAGGAACTTCGCAAAGGTTGGTACATAGTACGAAGAGACGAAACATCATTGATTACAAGTCTTGGCGAGGTCGTATATCATAAAACTCTTTTTAAAAATGTCGCTACAGGAGAAAGCTGCTATCTGCTGGATCAACTGATGGGATTAGAACATCATGCGAGGATAACCGAAGACGCGGAGGCAAGAATACTTGCGGAAGCTTCTGAAAGCAGCTACAGAAAAGGTGGTGCTAACGCCAGTATAAGCGGGGATGCAATCAGCAAAGAAGCTGTCATGAACAAACTTCACGGCTTGGAGTTTCCAACCCTTAAGGCAGACGAAAAGAAAGAACTGAAGACTCTTTATATTGATGCAGATGAAGATCATGTATCACTTCAGTACCTGGAACA
>JAKSSB010000151.1 GCA_024403285.1 Lachnospiraceae bacterium
ATGGTGTAATCACAATCGAAGAATCAAAGACAATGCAGACAGAACTTGACCTTGTTGAAGGTATGCAGTTCGATAAAGGTTATCTTTCAGCTTATATGTGTACCGATATGGAAAAGATGGAAGCAGTTCTTGACAATCCTTACATCCTTATCACAGACAAGAAGATTTCAAACATTCAGGATATTCTTCCCGTTCTTGAAACAATCGTTCAGAGCGGTTCAAGACTTCTTATCATTGCAGAGGATATCGAAGGTGAAGCACTTACGACACTTATCGTCAATAAGCTCCGCGGTACATTCAATGTAGTAGCCGTTAAGGCTCCCGGCTACGGCGACAGACGTAAGGAAATGCTTAAGGATATCGCTATTCTTACAGGCGGACAGGTTATTTCTGACGAACTCGGATTGGATCTTAAGGAAGTAACGCTTCAGGATATGGGTCGTGCAAAATCCGTAAAGGTTCAGAAGGAAAATACAATCATCGTTGACGGTGCCGGTAATCCTGCCGATATCGAAGCAAGAGTCGGACAGATTAAGTCGGCTATCGAAACAACAACTTCGGAATTTGATAAAGAGAAACTTCAGGAGAGACTCGCAAAGCTTGCAGGCGGCGTAGCAGTTATTAAAGTCGGTGCAGCTACAGAGACAGAGATGAAGGAAGCTAAGCTTCGTATGGAAGACGCTTTGGCTGCTACAAAGGCAGCTGTTGAAGAAGGAATCATCGCCGGCGGCGGATCTGCTTACATCCATGCTTCAAAGAAGGTTAAAGCACTTGCGGATACACTTGAAGGTGATGAGAAGACAGGTGCTCAGATCGTTCTTACGGCACTTAAGGCTCCTTTATTCCACATTTCGGCTAATGCAGGTCTTGACGGATCGGTTATTATCAATAAAGTATATGAATCTGAAATCGGTGTAGGCTTTGATGCTTTAAGAGAGCAGTATGTAAATATGGTTGAGGCAGGAATCCTCGATCCCGCAAAGGTTACACGTTCAGCTCTTCAGAATGCAACGAGTGTTGCAAGCACACTTCTTACAACAGAGTCTGTTGTTGCAAACATCAAGGAAGACACACCCGCTATGCCCGCCGGAGCAGGAATGGGTGGAATGGGCTACTAAAATATGTCATATTTTTGGTTTATTAAAATATAATAGATTCAGGCGGTTTGGGAGTTACTCTGAGAGTAACTCTCTTTGCCGTTTATTCGGATGAGACTGAAAAAGTCTAAAAATTAATTGTGTAAATAAAAATAATTAATCATATACGGAGGACCAAAATGGGTACAGTTAGAAGAATTTATGTTGAAAAGAAGCCGGATTATGCGGTAAAAGCAAAGGAACTTTTGGGTGATATCAAAGGCTATCTCGGAATTAAGAGTGTTGACAAGGTAAGATATCTTATCAGATACGACGTTGAGAACATTTCCGACGAAATATTTGACAGAGCTTGCACGACTGTATTTTCGGAGCCCCCGGTAGACGATTTTTATTTGGAAAAAATAGATACAAATGCTGATGATAAGATTTTCAGTATCGAATTTCTTCCCGGTCAGTACGATCAGAGAGCCGATTCTGCCGTACAGTGCGTTCAGTTTTTACGTGCGGAAGAAAATCCTACGATTCAGACAGCGGTAACGTATGTGCTTGAAGGAAAGGTATCCGACGATGAATTCGAAAGAATTAAAGCTTATTGCATCAACCCTGTTGATTCAAGAGAAGCTGCGTTTGAGAAGCCCGAAACACTTCAAAATGTATTTGCGATTCCCGCAGACGTTGCAATTTTTGACAAATTCACAACGATGCCCGAAGACGAATTCAAGGCACTTTATGATTCTTTGGGACTTGCAATGACATATAAGGATTTTTGTTTTATCAAAGAGTATTTTAAGGATGATGAAAAGAGAAATCCTTCTTTTACGGAAATAAAAGTTCTTGATACATACTGGTCGGATCACTGACGTCATACAACATTCTCGACGGAGCTTGAGAATGTCAAATTCCTTGCGGGAGATTATTCGTCGGTTCTCGAAGAGACATATCAGGAGTATCTTGCAACAAGAAAAGATGTTTACGGCGATAACAAGAAAAAATATGTTTGCCTTATGGATTTAGCTCTTATGGCAATGAAGAAACTTAAAAAGGACGGCAAACTCGAGGATATGGAAAAATCCGATGAGATTAATGCCTGCTCGATTGTTGTTCCTCTTGATGTTGAGTACGAAGACGGAAGAATCGAAAACGAGGAGTGGCTTATCAACTTTAAGAATGAGACACATAACCATCCTACGGAAATCGAGCCCTTCGGTGGAGCCGCAACATGTCTTGGCGGTGCAATAAGAGATCCCCTTTCGGGAAGAACTTACGTATACCAGGCAATGAGAGTAACAGGTGCGGCTGATCCTACGGTTTCCGTTAACGAGACTCTTAAAGGAAAACTTTCGCAGAAGAAGCTTGTTCGCGGTGCCGCAAGCGGTTATTCATCATACGGTAACCAGATCGGTCTTGCCACAGGCTATGTAAAAGAGGTATATCATCCCAACTATGTTGCAAAAAGAATGGAAATAGGTGCCGTTATGGGTGCTGCTCCCAGACGTGCCGTTATCAGAGAAACATCCGATCCAGGAGATGTAATCGTTCTTCTCGGCGGACGTACGGGACGTGACGGTTGCGGCGGTGCAACAGGTTCATCCAAGGCTCATACGGTTCAGTCGATTGATACATGCGGTGCTGAAGTACAAAAGGGTAATCCTCCTACAGAACGTAAGATTCAAAGACTTTTCAGACGTGAGGAAGTTTCCGTTCTTATCAAAAAATGTAATGACTTCGGTGCAGGCGGCGTATCGGTTGCAATCGGTGAACTTGCAGACGGTTTGAGAGTTAACCTTGACCTTGTTCCCAAGAAATACGAAGGTCTTGACGGAACTGAGTTATCCATTTCCGAATCTCAGGAGCGAATGGCAGTTGTTCTTGATCCCAAGGACCTCGACCAATTCTTAAAATATGCGGAGGAAGAAAACCTCGAAGCTATAAAGGTGGCTACCGTTACGGAAGAACCCAGACTTGTTCTTTTATGGAGAGGAAAAGAAATCGTTAACATTAAGCGAGCTTTCCTTGATACAAACGGAGCACATCAGGCAACGGATGTTGCGGTTGAATCACCTGTCAAGGCAGACAATTATTTTGAAAAACTTGCAAATAAGAAAGTTGAAGCCGCTCTTTCTTCAAATGATGTAAAGAGTGCCGTAATCGCAAGTGTTTCGGATCTCAATACATGTTCACAGAAGGGTCTTGTTGAAATGTTTGACTCTTCAATCGGTGCGGGAACGGTTCTTATGCCTTACGGCGGAAAGACACAGATGACCGAAATTCAGACAATGGTTGCAAAGGTTCCCGTTCTTAAGGGCAAATCAGATGCAGTTACAATGATGAGCTACGGCTTCGATCCGTACCTTTCATCATGGTCTCCTTACCACGGTGCAATTTATGCGGTAACGGAGTCAATGAGTAAAATCTGTGCAGCCGGCGGTGACGTAAGTAAGATAAGATTTACATTCCAGGAATATTTCAGAAGAATGACAGAGGAACCTTCGAGATGGAGCCAACCTTTTGCAGCACTTCTTGGTGCATATAAGGCACAGATGGCTTACGGCCTTCCTTCAATCGGCGGTAAGGATTCTATGTCCGGAACATTCCAGGATATCGATGTTCCGCCCACACTCGTATCTTTTGCCGTTGATGTTGCAAAGGATAAAGATGTTGTAACACCCGAACTTAAGAAAGCCGGAAATAAGCTTGTTCTTTTCTCAATCAAGAAAGATGCAGACGCATTGCCCGTATTTGATGAAGTTCTTAACATGTATAACGATATAAGCAAACTCATTAAGGCAGGAAAAGTTGCTTCGGCATATGTTCTTGATGCACACGGTATAGTATCGGGTCTTGCAAAAGCATCATTCGGTAACAACCTCGGAATAAAAGTTGAGGCTTCAAACGCAAAAGATTTGTTTGCAAACAGAATGGGCGACATTGTGGTTGAAATGAACGACGCTTCCGAAATTCCCGCATATGCAACGGTTATCGGTTCCGTAACGGACGGTGATTTCGAGGTATGCGGAGTATCGGTATCAAAGAAAGATATCATCGATTCCTACAAAGCTCCTCTCGAAAAGGTATTTCCTTCAAGAGTTACCGAAGATTATACAAAGCTTGACAGACCTTCATACAAAACAGAAAGCGTATATGTATGTAAGAACAAAGTTGCAAAGCCTCATGTATTTATCCCCGTATTCCCCGGAACAAACTGCGAGTACGATTCGGCTAAGGCATTCGAGAGAGCAGGCGCAACTGTTACCACAAAGATATTTAAGAACCTTACATCATCAATGATTAAG
>JAKSSB010000152.1 GCA_024403285.1 Lachnospiraceae bacterium
GTTCGGAGTGAAGATCATTGGCACGCAGAAAGACGCAATCGACAATGCCGAGGAAGGCGATGTAATCGTGCTTGCCGGCAAAGGTCATGAAGATTATCAGGAGATAGAAGGAAAGAAGTATCCGATGGACGAGAGGGTACTTATTGACGAAGTTTTAAAAGGAATTTAAAGATATATGAGTGAGATTTTCGCAAAAGTTATTATAGAAATTTCACACGAAAAAGTAGACAGACCGTTTGAATACAGAGTCCCCGAAGAACTTAAAGGGGATGTGATTCCCGGCAGGGAAGTCATGATTCCGTTCGGCGCCGGCAACAAGGTTATTTCCGGATATGTAATAGGACTCACCGAAACACCGGAATTTGACAAATCCAAAATCAAGAGCATTATCTCGGTAAAAGAAAAGTCGGTTACGGCGGACGGTCATTTAATCGCGCTGGCTGCATTTATCAGGGAAAAATACGGCTCCACGATGATAGATGCCATAAAGACGGTTATGCCGGTAAGAAAAGTCAAGAAAGCCGTGGAGAAGAAGACAATCATCGCAAAGGTCACCGAAGCGGAACTCACCGAGGCGGCCGAGGGTGCGGAACACAGGAAACAGCGTGCGAAAGTACGTCTTTTACGGGAACTTTTATCAAATTCGGAAATTCCGTATTCGCTTGTAACAGGTAAGCTGAACGTTTCTTCGCAGACGGTACAGTCGCTTGAAAAGAGCGGCCTCATCGAAATAGAAGTGACCAGGCAGTACAGAAATCCGGTTACGTTCAGACAGGCGGAAGAACAAAGAGTAAGCTTAAGTGACGAACAAAGCTTCATAACGGAGTCCGTCGACCGGGATTTTAAAAACGGGAACCCCGGAACCTACTTAATTCATGGAATTACCGGAAGCGGCAAGACGGAAGTATACATGAAGCTTATCGAGGACAGGCTGAAGGAAGGCCGTCAGGCAATTCTTCTGATTCCCGAGATTTCGCTCACATACCAGAACGTTATCAGGTTTTACCGACGGTTCGGCGACAAAGTTTCGGTTATGCATTCGAAACTTTCCGATGGCGAGAAATACGATCAGTTTGAGCGTGCGAGAAAAGGCGAGATTTCGATTATGATAGGACCGAGCTCCGCGCTTTTTACCCCGTTTGCAAACCCTGGAATAATTATTCTTGCCGAGGAACACGAGAATGCGTACAAGAGCGAGAATATGCCGAAGTACCACGCCAGGGAAGTTGCCGCATATCTTGCAAAACTGACCGGTTCGGCGCTGGTTCTCGGAAGCGCGACACCGTCACTTGAAAGCTATACGAAAGCTTTAAACGGCGAAATTAAGCTTTTTACCATGACGAAGCGACTGACGGGAGGCACACTGCCGGATGTCGATGTTGTCGATTTGAGAGAGGAACTTGCAAAGGGCAACCGGAGCATTTTCTCCGAACGGCTTAAGGAACTTATGGATGACCGTCTCGATAAAGGCGAGCAGATTATGCTTTTCTTAAATCGGAGAGGCGTTGCGGGATTCGTTTCGTGCAGGTCGTGCGGCCATGTAATCAAGTGCCCGCACTGCGATGTTTCACTTTCGGAACACTACGGCAGGAAACTTATGTGTCATTACTGCGGTTACGAAACTGTGATGCCGGCAGAATGCCCGGAATGCAAGTCGAAGAAGATTGCGGGCTTCAAGGCCGGAACCGAGCAGATAGAGGAACTTGTCAAAAAGACTTATCCTCAGGCAATTGTCCTTCGAATGGACGCCGACACCACCAAGCATAAAGACGATTACGAGAGTATTCTTTCGCGTTTCGCAAACCGTGAAGCGGATATCTTAATCGGAACGCAGATGATAGTCAAAGGCCATGATTTCAAGGGAGTGACACTTGTCGGAATACTTGCTGCGGACATGTCGCTTTCAAATAATGATTTCCGCGCGGGAGAGAGAACTTTTCAGCTACTTACGCAGGCGGCGGGAAGAGCGGGAAGAGGAGAAAATCCCGGCAATGTGGTTATACAGACATATCAGCCCGACCATTACGCGATTGAATTTGCTTCCAGGCAGGACTACGAAGGCTTCTACAAAGAAGAATATGCCTACAGGGAACTTTCGTCATATCCGCCGGCAGCGAATCTTCTCGCGGTGCAGTTTATCGGAGAGGACAGAGGCGCGCTTGAGCGTTTCGCCGGGCATATAGATACCGTTTGTGCACCGACGGTCGCAGACACGAAGACGAGGCGCGTAGGTCCCGGACCGGCGATGCTTTCGAAGAAGAAAGATTTGTACAGGCAGGTAATTTATTTCAAGAACGAAGATTACGAATGCCTGGTCAGAATTAAAGACGTAATAGAAAAAGAAACGGAAGAAAATCCGGACAAACGTTTTAACATCATGTTCGATTTTAATCCGATGAATTCATTTTAAACTGCATAAAAGCAGGGAAACGGAGAAGAAAATGGCACTTAGAAAAATCAGAGAACTCGGGGATGACTGTCTTCGCCAGGTTTGCAGACCTGTTACGGAGGTAACGCAGAGAACGCTCGATTTAATCGAGGATATGTTTGAGACAATGTACGAGGCGCAGGGCGTCGGTCTTGCCGCACCTCAGGTAGGTGTCCGTAAAAGAATCGTCGTCATTGACGTAACGGGTGAAGATCCGATTCTTTTAATCAATCCGGAAATCGTTGAATTGAGCGGAGAACAGACGGGAATGGAAGGATGCCTTTCGGTACCCGGAAAAAGCGGACAGGTTACCAGAGCAAATTATGCCAAGGTTAAAGCTTTCGACCAGAACCTTGAACCGATTGAAGTTGAAGGAACGGAACTTCTTGCGAGAGCCCTTCAGCATGAAATCGATCATCTTGACGGTAAAATGTACGTCGATATCGTTGAAGGAAATCTTGTTTCAAACGAGCCCGATGAGGATGAAGAATAGGTTTTAAGCAAATTAATCTTACGGTAGAAACGGTTTCGACAGGGAACCGAATGAAGCCGGTCAGGAGGATGCTATGAAAGTTATTTTTATGGGAACACCGGATTTCGCGGTGGGAGCACTTGAGAATATAGTTAAAGCCGGTCACGACGTTGTTCTGTGCGTGACTCAGCCCGACAAGCCGAAAGGAAGGGGCAAGGAACTTTCCATGCCGCCCGTCAAGGAATGTGCACTTAAATACAACATTCCCGTCTTTCAGCCGGTTAAAATCAGACTTCCGGAATCTGTTGCCGAACTTAAGAAATACGACGCCGATGTTTTTGTCGTAGCGGCTTTCGGTCAGATTCTCACAAAGGAAATTCTTGATATGCCGAAATACGGCTGCGTCAATATCCATGCGTCTCTTTTACCCGAATATAAGGGAGCGGCGCCGATTCAGTGGGTAATCTTAAACGGCGAGAAGAAAACCGGAGTTACCGTCATGCAGATGGACGAAGGCCTCGATACCGGCGATATGATTATGTCGGAGAGCATAGCAATCGAAGAGGCCGATACGGCGGACAGCCTTCATGACAAGTTAAGCGAACTCGGTGCCGCCCGCACCGTCAGGGCGCCTGCGGACATCGAAGCCGGCAAAGCGGTAAGAACACCTCAGCCGAAGGGAGATTTCTTTTATGCCAAAATGCTCAAAAAAGAACTCGGAGAAATCGACTGGAACAAATCCGCCGATGAAATAGGAAGACTTGTACGCGGCCTGTATTCATGGCCCGGAACATATACATATCTGAACGATAAACTTATCAAGATTATTACGGCAAAAGCGGAGGCGGGAGCCGCATCCGGAAACCCGGGAGAAATCGCGGAAGTTACGAAGAACGAAATCAAGGTTTACTGCGCCGATGGACTTGTTTCAATTGAGAATGTCCAGCCGCAGGGTAAAAAATCTATGAGCGTGCATGATTTCCTCCTCGGAAACAAACCCGAAAAAGGAATGAAGCTCGGAAGGAGTCACATTGACACAGTCTAACGATGATTTTCTTTTGAGAAATCTGTCACTTGATATTCTTCTCGAAGTTACCGCGGGAAGAGAGTACATCCACATAATCACCAGGCAGGTGCTTGATAAATACGATTATCTGGACGGCAAGAAGAAAGCCTTCATCAAAAGACTTACCGCGGGAACGATTGAGCGAAGAATTGAACTCGATTACGTCATTGACAGTTTTTCGAAAACCAAAGTTAATAAAATGCGGCCGCAGATTCGGTGCATTCTCGAGATGGCGGTGTACCAGATAATGTTTATGGACAATGTGTATGATACGGCAGCCGTCAACAATGCCGTGAAACTTGCCCGTAAAAGAGGTGTTTCATCGCTTTCGGGATACGTAAACGGTGTTTTGCGCTCGGTTTCCGCGGGATACGCAGACATT
>JAKSSB010000153.1 GCA_024403285.1 Lachnospiraceae bacterium
TTAAGTCTTTTCTCTACAATCCGTTTGTTCCGTATACTATTATTGTGTATATTTCTTTCTATATTAATACACTTCTTGTTACCAAAACCAAAAAAGCAGGCTTCACCGGCTTTCCGATTACCATTCTTGCAATCGGGGGTGTAGTCCTGCTTTTTGTTCAGTGCATTATCCGCAACATTTTGTTTGTTAAGTTCGGAATAACCTGTCTGTAATTCTATTTGTTCGTCCATCTTCCGCTTGCTCCGCACGGAAGAACAAGTCCGTCTTCTTTTACCGGAAGTCCGATTTCATCGGATACAACGCTTCCACCGAATTTTGAAACAATTGCCGTATTGATCATATAGGAAAGGACAGCGGGCTGAAGTCCGGTTGTATACGAATTAATAAGGAAGAATTTGGCGTTCGGAGAAAGAATCTGTGCCGTAAGTTCAATAAAAGGGAAGATGGATTCTTCGATTTTCCAAAGCTCACCTTTGGGACCTCTGCCGTATGAAGGCGGGTCCATTATAATTCCGTCGTAGGTATTACCTCGGCGGATTTCTCTTTCTACGAACTTGCCGCAGTCATCGACCAGCCACCTGATCGGGGCTTCCGAAAGACCGGACGCGGCAGCGTTTTCTTTGGCCCACTGAACCATTCCCTTTGAGGCATCAACATGAGTAACGTTCGCTCCGGCTTTCGCAGCGGAGAGAGTTGCACCGCCGGTATATGCGAAAAGGTTCAACACTTTAAAAGGCTTGTCTTTATATTCGTCGCCCGAAACAGACTCTTTAATAATAGAAGAAAACCAATCCCAGTTTACCGCCTGCTCGGGGAAAAGACCTGTGTGTTTGAAAGCGAAGGGCTTAAGCCTGAAACGCAATTCGTCATAGGAAATTGTCCATTCGTCCGGAAGATTGTGAAATTCCCATTCTCCGCCGCCTTTGGTGCTTCTGTGATAGTGCCCGTTCGGATTCTTCCAGCCGGCATTAATCTTTCTTGTATTCCAGATAACCTGGGGATCCGGCCTTACGAGACGGTATTCGCCCCAGCGTTCGAGTTTCTCACCCGATGAAGTAGCAATTACTTCGTAATCTTTCCAATTCTGTGCTGTCCACATAAATAATCCTTCCATGGTAAAAGAATTCTTTTACCGAAACATATTTTCACGGACTATTATATAATAAGAAAGCGGGGGTTTTCAACGGATAAATTAATCTATAAAGAATGTTGACATATATATAGGAAGAGATTATATTGTTCGTTGGCGGAACAAGTGCCGGAAAGTACGTTTTTAACGGCTTTTTCTAAGAAAATGCGGTTGGAAACCACTTTTTTTACCGAATAATGCAAAAAAATAAAAAAATATATTGCATTTTGTATTATTCTGGGGTAATATAGGTTTTGCTGTGGCATTGATAGCGTTGATACGTAAGGTTGCCATCGTATAAATGATGGGTTTTTACGAGGAGCGAATGTCAAGTCAAGATACTGGCGACAAGTCACTGTACAAAATTTTTAGTCTACATGTAAGTAGAAACGACGTGTTGGAATGCGATAACGCGGTTCGGATGTAAGTCTGGGGTTACGTGTTAAGGCAGGACACACACGGGAGAGTGTACAGTCACCGCTTGTCTCACTTAAGATTTTTAAAAGTGCGAAAAGGAGGCGACTTTTTTTATGGCTAATCAGGTAATGAGAATTACACTTAAAGCTTATGAGCATCAGACAGTTGATGCTTCGGCCAAGAAAATCATCGAAACAGTTAAGAAGAACGGAGCAAAGGTATCGGGACCCGTACCCCTTCCTACTAAGAAGGAAGTAGTTACAATCATCCGTGCCGTACATAAGTACAAAGACTCCAGAGAACAGTTCGAGCAGAGAACTCACAAGAGACTTATCGATGTAATCGAGCCGAATCAGAAAGTAATCGATGCTTTGCAGAGATTGGAAATGCCCGCAGGTGTTTTCATCAACATCAAGATGCAACCGTAGAATCAACCTTATTAATATAAGGATGAACAAATAATTAACCTTCTACAACTAGTATGCATCCGAACAAACCTCAGATGCCGCTGTAGTAGAAACAATGGAGGTAAAAAATGAAGAAAGCGATTTTAGCAACAAAAGTCGGAATGACTCAGATCTTCAAAGAAGACGGCAGCCTTATTCCGGTAACAGTTCTTCAGGCAGGTCCTTGCGTAGTAACTCAGATCAAGACAGTTGAGAATGACGGTTACGAAGCAGTTCAGGTTGGATTTGTTGACAAGAAGGACAAAGTAATCAACAAGGATGCAGCCGGAAAGAAAGAAATCAAGCATGCTCACGGTACAACAAAGGCTATGCAGGGTCATTTCAAAAAAGCCGGTGTAACATCAAAGCGTTACGTAAGAGAGTTTAAGTTTGAGAATTCCGCAGATTATGCTCTTGCACAGGAAATCAAAGCAGACATCTTCGCTGAAGGCGACAAGATCGATGCAACAGCCATTACCAAAGGTAAAGGATTCCAGGGTGCAATCAAGAGACTCGGTCAGCACAGAGGACCCATGAAACACGGTTCCAAGTTCCATCGTCATCAGGGTTCAAACGGTGCATGTTCAAGCCCCAGCCGTGTATTCAAAGGAAAAGGAATGCCCGGACAGATGGGTAACAAGAAGGCTACAGTAAGAAATCTGGAAGTTGTCAGAGTTGATGCTGAGAAGAACCTTCTTCTTATCAAGGGTGCCGTACCCGGACCGAAGAAAGCTTTAGTTACAATCAAAGAAACAACTAAGGCAGAAGCATAATTGACGAAAGGAGGACAAACAGATGGCACAGGTATCTGTATATAATATGGAAGGCAAGGAAGTTGAAAAACTTGACTTAAACGATGCAGTGTTCGGCGTAGAAATCAATGAGCACCTCGTTCATCTCGCAGTTGTTCAGCAGCTTGCAAATTTACGTCAGGGAACCCAGAAAGCAAAGACACGTTCAGAGGTTTCCGGTGGCGGAAAGAAACCTTGGAGACAGAAAGGAACAGGTCACGCAAGACAGGGATCGACAAGAGCTCCTCAGTGGACACACGGTGGAATCGTTTTTGCTCCCACTCCCAGAGATTACTCTTTCAAACTTAACAAGAAAGAGAAGAGACTTGCTCTTAAGTCTGCACTCACAAGCAAAGTTCAGGACGGAAAGCTTATCGTAATCGACGAACTTAAGTTTGACGAGATCAAAACAAAGAATTTCCAGAACGTACTTAACAACCTTAAAGTTAACAAAGCTCTTGTAGTTCTTAATGAGAACGATGAGAAAGTTGTTTTATCAGCAAGAAACATTCCTGATGCTCAGACAACATTGACAAGCACATTAAATGTTTATGACATTATGAAAGCCGGCAATGTAGTTCTTACAAAGGATGCTGTTTCCACAATCGAGGAGGTGTACGCATAATGGCAGACATTAAATATTACGACGTAATCCTCAAACCGGTAGTTACTGAGAAGAGTATGGCCGGCATGGGCGAGAAGAAATACAGTTTCCTTGTAGCTAAAGAAGCTACCAAGAATCAGATTAAAGATGCAGTTGAGAAAATGTTCCCCGGAACAGAAGTTGCAAGCGTAAACACAATGAACTGCGAAGGCAAGAACAAGAGACGCGGTAATGTTTACGGAAAGACTGCAGAGACCAAGAAAGCAATCGTTAAGCTTACAGAGAACAGCAAGGATATCGAACTTTTCTCAGGAATCTAATTAATTGGTCTTAACTATATGCAATGAAGCATGATGATAAATAAATAACAGAAAAGGAGAAAAACAATGGGCATCAAAACATATAACCCATATACACCCTCCCGTAGAAATATGACGGGCTCTGATTTCTCTGAGATTACCAAGAAGACACCGGAGAAATCGCTTCTTGTTTCACTTGACAAGAACGCAGGACGTAACAATCAGGGTAAAATCACAATCAGACATCGTGGCGGCGGAAACAGAAAGAAATACAGAATGGTCGATTTCAGAAGACTTAAAGATGGAGTTCCCGCAACGGTAGTTGGCATCGAGTACGATCCCAACAGAACAGCAAACATCGCTCTTATCTGCTACGCAGACGGCGAGAAAGCATATATCCTTGCTCCTGAAGGACTTAAGGATGGCATGAAGATCATGAACGGACCGGAAGCCGAAGTTAGAATCGGTAACTGCCTCCCTCTTGAACTTATTCCCGTAGGTACTCAGGTACACAACGTAGAGCTCTATCCCGGCAAGGGCGGACAGATGGTTCGTTCAGCAGGAAACAGTGCACAGCTCATGGCTAAAGAAGGAAAGTACGCAACACTTCGTCTTCCTTCAGGCG
>JAKSSB010000154.1 GCA_024403285.1 Lachnospiraceae bacterium
TATATGGCATCATTAAGCCTTCAACCCATTGTCGAGAATGCGGTTAAACACGGTATCGGTAAAAAACTCGGAGGAGGAACCGTCAGAATATCGACCGCGCCGGAAGAAGATTTTGTCGTAATCCGTGTTGATGACGACGGCGTCGGCTTTGATGAGAATGAACTTGAAGAACGTAAACTTACGGACGAGAGATCACACGTCGGTCTCGAAAGCGTAAGGAACAGAATTAAATTAATCAGTAACGGAACAATGATGGTTGAAAGCGCCAAAAACGAGGGTACGAAAATTACGATTCGTATACCTGTCAAGACCAAAAAGGGAGACAAAAAATGATCATTGCAGCTGTGGATGATGAGAAAATTGCATTGGAAGCATTATGTTCGGCAATCGGGAAATGCGAGCCCGATGCGGATATTGTTTCATTCAGACTGGCTTCCGAAGCTTATGAATACATTAAAGACAATGAAGTCGACGTAGCCTTTCTCGATATCGAAATGCGAGACAAATCGGGAATCGAACTGGCCAAGGAACTTAAATTTGTCAGACCGAACCTCAATATTATTTTCGCAACCGGTTACGACAGTTTTTTCGGGGAAGCGTTTGCCATGCATGCGAGCGGATACCTTCTTAAACCGATTACCGTGGATAAAGTCAGAAAAGAACTTGATAATTTAAGATACCCGGTTGAGAATAAGGATTCGGGCAGAAGAGTTAAATTCCACTGCTTCGGTAATTTCGAAGTTTATATTGACGGAACTCCCGCCAAATTCAAGTACAGCAAGACAAAGGAAGCACTTGCATATCTTGTGGACAGAAGCGGCTCGCTTTGCTCCAACAACGAGATAATCGTTGCTCTGTGGGAGGACGATTCGCATGCAAGTTATCTCAAGAATATCAAAAGAGACATGTTTGACGTTTTTTCATCGGTCGGACTCGGCGATGTTCTTATCAAACAGCGTAATCAGATAGGAATCAACAAGGAACTTGTGGATTGTGATTATTACGATATGCAGGCAGGTACGGCATATGCTCTGAACAGTTACAGAGGCGAGTATATGGAACAGTACAGCTGGGCCGAACTTACAAGAGGAATGCTTGAAATATAGCCATATTCGGTATTTCTTTTAATCTTTTGAAACTTATTTTTTCAGTGTGTCCCTTTTGTGCCCTTTATAGTTATATACTTCTATCAACATTTTGATTTTAACGTGATTTTTTCAAGGAGGTAAAAATTATGGAATTATTCGGTTTGATGAATACGGCATTGTTATTATCAGGTGCGGAAGTTAACCCTTTTGAGACGGCGGCAGAACCGATTATCAAGCTTATTAAAATGGCAGCCGGCCCCGCTATCGGTATTGTGGCAGCACTTGGTGTTATTTATTGTATTTTCCTTGGCGTTAAACTTGCCAAAGCAGAGGAACAGCAGGACAGAGAGAAAGCAAAAGGCGCACTTAAGAATGCGATTGTCGGTTTCCTTTTAATCTTCGTTCTTATCGTAGTTCTTATGACAGGACTTCCCGCTATGCTCGAGTGGATGAACGGCGCAGCAAAGACTTCGATTGAAGTTACATCATTTTTGTTTTAAATAGTCAGAACGCAGGGAATAATTCCGTATACTGATAAAGAATGACGGAATGCACTTTGGGTGGTATTTCTGTTTTCGAAAAGTATGGGGGACCTTGTTACAGGCCCCCCTTTTTATTCACACGGCCACATAAGGTAAATGGCTGCACCCGAATGAAAGGAGTACGATTGTGAGTAAATTTCACGATTTTGAAGAAGATGCCTGGGATGAACTTGATAAGTTCTATGCCGAAAATCCCGATTATGTTGAACCCAAGAAGGGTGAACCCGACAGGACAAGCGTAAACGATAAAAGAAAAGTTACAAAATCCCGGAAAAACAAATCTTCAAAAGAAGATTTCGATAAGGACGCTCTGTTCATGGAAGGTGAAAAAGAAGAGTACATGGAAAACCTTGTTATCGAAATGAACAACGATGACGGATCGGTTTCCCATTTTGAGTTTATTGCCAGGCTTACCGACAATGGCAAAGATTATGTTGTTCTGTTTCCTCTCGAGAACAATCCTGACAACGAAGCGGTCTGCTTAAGACTGGAACAGGATAAAGACGGATATGCTCTTTTCGGAAATATCGAAAGCGAAGAAGAACGCGAAAGAGTGGAACAGCAGTTTCGGGAGCTCATGGAAGACGATCCTGATGCGGTAGAAAATGAAGGCGGCGGAGTTCAATGGCAAGATTAAGTTACGGCGAAAGAAAACAACGCAAAAAAGAAAAGAAGAAGGCCAGAGAGGAGAGGCAGAAGACAAGATTGTCGAATATGCTTCTTACCGAGGCTGACATTAAAGATATGACACTTCAGCAGAAAATCTGGATATATGCCAGAACTTTTCTGCTTGCCGGGTGTCCTTTTTTGCTTTTTATGGTAATGCCTGCCATCTGTATAGCCGTCGGAAGAGTGCTTCTTTACGCCACTGTTTATAAGAATCAGGCGGAAAGCGTTTCGGACGCGCTGAATTTCTACACCTTTTGCGGAATCTGCCTGACGCTTTACATTCTGTACCGGGTTGCCAAAAAGCGTGATTCGAGCATCTGGAAAGAAACCGGTCTTGATGTAAGAAACATTGATTTCAGACTCCTCGGCGGACTGTTCGGTTTCGGTTTCCTCTTTTCGGTTTTTGTATCGTCTCTTTTAACGATGATTCCCGATTCGTGGATGACCGGATATGACGAAATCGCCGATGCGGTGTATGCGGGATACGATACGCTGTTTTCGATAATCTGCGTTTCGTTTTTGTCACCGTTTGCGGAGGAAATCGTATTCAGAGGCTACATGATGAAGCGTCTTTTACCGCTTTTCAAAGAAAAAAAGACACTCTGGATAGTGAGCGCCGTTTTCGCTCTCTGTCACCTTTCACCGGCCTGGATTGTCTACGGACTCTTCCTCGGACTCGTAATGGGCGTGGTAGTTTTAAAACACGGAAATCTGGCTTATTCGCTGGCTGTTCATATCGGCTTTAATCTTTTCAGTGTTTTGAATTTTATTATTATGAAATTTCCCTCGGTGTCCGATAAAATATATGGGTCAAAACCGCTTATTCTGCTTTATGGTCTGCTGGCAGGCGGTGCGGCGTATCTTTTATTCAGAATATATACAAAACGTTATCCCGGAAATTTCGATAAAACAAACTTAAGCAAGGAGAACTGACTATGTGGAAAAAAATTCGTAATTATGCAATCGGAGCGGTTATCGCGATAATTATTCTCGGTTACATCGGCTGCGCGCTTATTACCAGGATGGGCACATATTTCCAGACAAAGAGCTTCAAGGTATTTCTTGACTGGCATATTCTCATCGAGCCGAGAACTTATTTAATCGGCGCCGTTCTTACGGCTGTAATCGTTCTCCTTTATCTTCTTCTTCACAAGCCTACGGCCAAAGAGGGTAAAAGAATTATGAAGAAGGGCAAAAACGGTGAACTCGACGACAGCCCCCTTGAGAATTCACGCTGGATGACGACGAAGGAAATCGACATGAATTTCCCTCCCGAGAAGTTCTCCAAACTTAATGACAATAAGAAAGACGGTATTCCTCTTTATGCGGTTTACAATACCAAGAAGAGAGACCTCGATATCAATATTGCAAGCGGAATGCATTCGCTGATTATCGGTGCCACCGGTTCCGGTAAAACAACCACTTTCGTAAACCCGATGGTTCAGATTCTCGGACATTCGTCGGCAGGCTCGTCAATGATTTGTACCGACCCCAAAGGCGAACTTTTCCAGATGCATTCGAAAATGCTTTCCGAAAAAGGATACAAGTGTATGGTTCTCGATTTAAGAGATCCTTACAACTCATTCAGATGGAATCCTCTGGCCGATTTCTATGACAGATATCAGATTTATCTTCACACCGGCGATGAGATTTACAAACGTCACGATTCACCGGAAGGCAGCGGACTTACAATGGTGGATTCATCCGATATGTACGGCGAAACCTGGTATGAATACAACGGAAAGGCATACGCCGTCAGAAAAAATCTTCTCTCGGTCATCAAAGTTGAGAGACAGAAAATTTACGACGAAATTTATGAAGATTTAAACGACCTTGTAAGTGTTATCTGCCCCATCGAATCTCAGAACGATCCTGTTTGGGAGAAGGGTGCAAGATCGATTATCATGGCAGTCTGTCTGGCAATGCTCGAAGACAGTGAGTTCCCCGAACTTGAAATGACAAGAGACAAGTACT
>JAKSSB010000155.1 GCA_024403285.1 Lachnospiraceae bacterium
ACTCCGCAACAAGTTTAAAATGCTCGTAAAGACCTTTCTGTGTAGCCTTATTATAATAAGGAGAAACAACGAGACATGCGTCAGCGCCTCTCTTCTCTGCTTCCTGTGAGAGATAAACAGCCGTCTCGGTGCAGTTGGAACCTGTTCCCGCAATTACGGGGATTCTGCCGGCAACCTGCTTGACGCAGAACTCGATAACGTCCAGATGTTCTTCGTGACTTAAACATGATGCTTCGCCTGTTGTTCCGCAAACGATAATAGCATCGGTCTTTCCGGCAATCTGGAATTCAATATTCTTAGCGAACTGTTCGTAATCCACGTCCCCATTTGATTTGAAAGGTGTTACAATCGCAACACCGGCTCCGGTAAAAAGTGCCATTTTGCGCCTCCTGATAATTTGTATTTTATTGAATCTGCAGTTTCTCGTGGGAAAAAGCAAATTTTCTGTATAATATTAGCACTCGGCACCCGCAATGTCAACAAGCAGATGCGTGAGGTTAATACATATTTCAGACATTTATTTATACGCCTGTCACGCATACATAACCGTTCTCAATTATTTACTTCTTACATATGTACAGAAAGTATATGTGATATCGAAATAAGTCTGTTCCTCGCTCTCTTCTTTGAGAATCCACTCGTCGGATTCCTCAAGGTTGGGGAAATACGCATCCGCACTGTATGAATGATCGATTCTCGTAACATATGCGGTATCGCAGTACTGAATAAACTGACGGTATATACTGTCTCCTCCTATGATAAATACATTCTCCGAAGGATACTTCTTAAGTTCGTTTAATGTTTCTTCCACGCTGTGGCAGATAATCTCGTCTGCTTTCGGCTTTCTGTCCTCTTTGGTTAACATAATATTTGTTCTGTTCTTAAGCGGCATGCCGTTCGGAAAAGTATCGAGGGTTTTGCGTCCGAGGACAACTACATTTCCCGTTGTCATCGCTCTGAAATTCTTCTGATCCGCAGGTATTCTGATAAGAAGCTCATTGTCCTTTCCGATACCCCAGTTCTGATCTACTGCTACGATTAAATTCATCTTTCAACCTCCGTAAATTAAATTGCTATCGGTATATTCTCGACCTGCGGTCCCGTTACGTAATTCTCTACTTTGACGTCGTCCCTGGTAAAAGCATAGAAATCTTTAATTTCGGGATTCAGCCAGAATTTCGGTGCCTCGTAAACAGGTCTTTCGATAAGTTCTTTTACAATGGGAACGTGTCTGTCGTAAATATGCGCATCGGCAATGACATGAACAAGTTCTCCGACATTCATATCGCACACCTGAGCAAGCATATGAAGAAGTACCGAATACTGAACCACATTCCAGTTGTTCGCCGCAAGCACGTCCTGCGAACGCTGGTTTAAAATTGCATTCAGAGTAAGTTTCTTGTCTCCGGGCTTCTGCGTTACGTTAAATGTCATGCTGTATGCGCAGGGATACAGATTCATCTCATGAAGATCCTGATGAACATAAATATTTGTCATAATTCTGCGGCTGAAAGGATTGTTCTTCAAGTCGTAGATTACTCTGTCGACCTGGTCCATATCGCCTTCCTTGTAATGATGCTTCACACTCATCTGATATCCGTACGCCTTGCCAATTGAGCCGTTCTCATCAGCCCATTCGTCCCAGACATGGCTGTGCAGGTCATTGATATTGTTGGACTTCTGTTGCCAGATCCAGAGCATTTCGTCCGTTGCCGACTTAAGCGCGGTTCTTCTTAACGTAATAAGAGGAAACTCCTTCGACAGATCATATCTGTTGACAACTCCGAAACGCTTAATCGTATAAGCGCTCGTTCCGTCCTCCCACTTCGGTCTGACCTTCTCTCCTTCGGTACTTGTTCCGTTCTCAAGAATGTCTTTGCACATGTTGATAAAAACAGTATCTGCGTAGCTCATTGCAATATGTCCTTTCCGATTAATATATATGGTAAAAAAATTATCCTATGAAGCTGCACTCTTCGGGCTCCCCGAAAACAAACTTTCCACCAGAAAGATTCGTTAAATCCGACTTAATCCGCTCAAGTCTCGAAGAATCGAATTTGATGGTTAACATAACTTTATCTGCATAATCCTGCGATGCAATCTGAATATCATTCTCATTAAGGTAATATTCAAGTTTCGAAAGCAATGTGTAATCGGTCTCGATGGTTAACATAATTCCGTCTATCAATTCCCCGATTTCACTGTTGTCCAGAGCTTCCGTAACAGCCGCCGAATAAGCCCTGACAAGTCCCCCTGTGCCTAAAAGAGTTCCTCCGAAATATCTTGTGACAACCACGCAGATGTCTTTAATCTCCGAGCGAAGAAGAACATCGAGCATCGGTCTGCCCGCAGTCTGAGAAGGTTCGCCGTCATCGCTGCATCTGGTAACACCGCCGTCTTTTCCTATTACAAAGGCATAACAGTTGTGACGCGCATCCCAGTATTCTTTTTTAATCTTTGCAATGAAAGCTTCCGCATCCTCCACGCTTTCCACGCTTTGAAGATGCGCTATGAATCTGGACTTTTTCTCTTCGATTTCGCCTGTCCCGGCCTTAATCAGTACTTTCATTATGAAACCTTTCGTCCTCCTGCCCCTGCAAGTCATCCTTTCGGGGTAAAAGATATGCCCTCCGGCCTTCAATATTGTACCATATATTGGGGTAAAAAAACAAATACTTTCCTTAATATAGTAAATGAGTTATAATGTCTTATGTATGTGGTTTTGCAAAATACCCTTACAACGGAGGTTTATATAATGAATTACAGTAAATCAAGTGTCAAGAAAAAACAGAAAGCACTTATATCGAAAGGCGTTAAGTTCAAGAAAATGGGCGCCGTTACATTTTTTAAACTGCTTCTTCTTTGTGCCCTGACGGGAATCGTTTTAGTCGGTTGCGTCGGTCTCGGTGCATATAAAGGTATTCTCAGTTCATCTCCCGATATTTCGGCGCTGGATGTTGTTCCGAAGGGATATGCGACCGTTGTTTACGACTGCGAAGGTCATGAAATGGCCAAGCTCGTATCTGAGAACGCCAACAGAAGCTACGTAACCATGGAGAAAATTCCCGCAAATCTCGCTAATGCATTTGTTGCGATTGAGGATTCCCGATTCTACAACCACAACGGTATCGATATCAAAGGTATCATCCGTGCCGGAATGGACGGCGTCATGAACGGTTTTCATTTCCATCAGGGTGCATCCACAATCACACAGCAGCTTCTTAAGAACAACGTATTCGAAGGTTGGGTAACCGAAGGCGAAGGTGTTGCGAAATTCCGTCGTAAGATTCAGGAGCAGTATCTTGCAATGGAACTTGAGAAACAGCTCTCAAAGGAAGAAATTCTTGAGCTTTACATGAATACAATCAATCTGGGACAGAATACTCTGGGTGTTCAGGCCGCTTCACAGCGATATTTCGGCAAACCCGTATATCAGCTCAATCTTTCCGAATGCGCCGTTATTGCGGGAATCACCAAGAACCCTTCCAAGTTGAATCCCATCTCCTATCCCGAAGAGAATATGGAAAGACGTGACACCGTTCTTAAATACATGCTTGAGCAGGGGTTTATTACCCAGACAGAATATGATGAAGCCATGGCAGATGATGTTTATTCCAGAATTCAGGTTGTTAATCAGAAAGCAAACGTTGCAAGCGTTAATACATACTTTGTCGATGAGCTTACCGAGCAGGTTGTTGAAGACCTTCAGGAGAAATGCGGATACGATTCTCAGACGGCATACAGACTGTTATACAGCGGCGGTCTTAAAATCTACTCCACTCAGGATCCCCAGGTTCAGGCTGTCTGTGACGAAGTATTCTCCAATGAAGAGAATTTCCCCGAAGGATCGCAGTGGTATTTAAACTATGCGCTTACGATTGAGAAAGCAAACGGAGACCTCGTGAATCACTCGACCGAAATGCTTCAGACATATTTCAAACAGGGCAATGCGGGATTTAATCTTTTGTTCCCTTCCCAGGAAGCAGCATAGGAAGGTGTGTAGGATTACAAGGTAGTTGTTATGGAAGACGGAGATGATGTCAGAGGAGAGAACGTTTACCTCACGATTCAGCCTCAGGTCTCAATTACGGTTGA
>JAKSSB010000156.1 GCA_024403285.1 Lachnospiraceae bacterium
TCCGGTATTAAAATAACTCTGAAAAAAATATAGTGCTAAATCCTAAAGACGGGTTTCACCGTTTTTACACACAATATCAACATTTGGAAAAATTCTTTTTACAGTATCTTTACTTCACGTTCATTTTTTATTCATAATTGACCTCTATACTAAAAACATCCGATGAGGATATAACTTTAAAAACAACCTTTTTTCATAATTGCTTCGGCGTTGCCTCCGCAGCGCCGGGGCACTCCTCAAACCTTCAAAATTTTTTCATTTTCTCCTTTAAAAAAGGAACTGTCTCCCACAGTTCCTTTTTTATTATTCTCATTCTATTCGATGTTAATCTTGTTGACTTCGTCGTTCAGCTTCTCCATTCTCGAATCGAGCTCACGAATCATAAACGCATTCTCTACAAGATCGGCGCGAATGTAATCCGGCACCTTGCCTTCGAATTTGTAATTGATTTTGTGCTCGAGGGACGCCCAGAAGTCCATCGCAACCGTACGAATCTGAAGCTCAACTTTCGCTTCGACGATACGATCCGACAGATAAACGGGCACGCCGATTATCATGTGATAGCTCTGGTAGCCGCTGTCTTTGGGCTGCTGAACATAGTCTTTTACCGAGAGGATAGTGAGGTCGCTCTGGTTCGTAATCATGTCGGCAATATTATAAATGGCCGAGGTAAAAGAACAGATGATTCGCACGCCTGCGATGTCGTTGACGTACTTGACCATGTTCTCGATGTTGACCTCGCGCTCGTGTTTCTTGAGTTTCTTCACGATGCCTTCCGACGATTTCAGTCTCGATGAGATGTGCTCGATCGGATTGTAGCTGTGAACATGCTTGAATTCCTCGTTTAAGATTTCGAGTTTCGTATTCATTTCCTTGAGCGCTGAATTGTAAATGAGAATTACTTCTTCCCAGCTCTCAACTTCCGGGTTTTCTTCTTTAGTTTGTGCCATTTTCGCCCGGGGATACACCCCTTCCTCCTTAATTACTACTTGAAACTTGACAGTGAAGCGATACCGATTGTTGAAAATCGGCTGTCATACATCTATAATTATATCATAGATGCGACAAATATTCACATCATTATTTTTATCGGCATTTTTAGGCAAAAATCAACCCCGAAAGGATTAAATATGTTCAAACTCTGGGTCAGACTAATCAAAGAAAACCATCTGGTAAAAGACACCGTGATTGCGGACGATACAAATGACACGCGGACGCACAAAGTATTCAACTCGATTGACAAAGCTTGCTACGAGTTCGATCTCGGCCGCCCCATCTGGCTCGATTCCACGGTAAAAGACTTTAAGGCTCACTCGAAGGCGCGTTTCACGACCGACAGTTTCATCGAGCAGGTCGATTTCGACTACATGGAAATTCAGATTCTTGAGGAAGATTGATGCGGAGGGTTTTGCGGTTTGTTGGGATAATTCCACTGACTGAAAGTTTGCGGTTTGTTGGGATAATTCCAATGACTGAAAGTTTGCGTTTTTCTGTGAGAAACAATTGAAAAAATTTTAACTTCTTACGGAGGTTTTATTGTGGATTTTACAGCTTCATATAACTGTGTGACAAGTGAATATGCCGTGTTACGGAAGTTCGTAAGCGGGGGCGCATATGTTACGCCGTCGAAGAAGGACGTTTGCGGGAATGCGGGATTTGATGTTCGACTAAGCAATGCCGAGGCTGATTCCGAGAATGCAGGATTTGATGCAGTGAAAAATTTCTCCGAGAGTGATGCCGCTACTGCAGGATTTGATACCGTAAAATGTTTCTCCGAGGGTGATGCCTCTACTGCAGGATTTGATATAGAAAAAGAGAAAGCCGATTTTGATTTGCTTCGAGAAGAAATCCTGACGGTTATCGATGCGCGGATAACCGGTTTCACGGTTATGGCCGCACTTAATTCCGCGGATTCGGGGAGCAAAGAAATTATCGATATTCTCGAAGCACGAAGAATGTTCCTTGATGACGAAGAATTCGTGAATTCCGTGCTTGCGGAAATTGAAACCGGGAAGTTCTGCGCCCGTGATGCCGCAATTAAAGTTCTGGATTCCTATATTGAGGTTTTTGCGGCCTCCGGCGATGACATGCTTCGCGGTAAAGTCGAGGATCTGACTGATTTAAGAACAGAATTCGAAAAAAGAGACGGAAATTACTCATTCGGTGAAAACGGCGACGGAACAACACATACCGGATTCGATACTTCTTTTACCGGGGAATCGGATACGGATGAGCCGGCGATTTACTACGCGCCGGTCTTCTCGGTGAGCGATGTGCTTTCGCTTTCGAGTGCGAATGCGGTCGGGCTGATTTTCACATCCGGCGGGCTCAATTCGCACGGACTGATTGTTGCGAAGGCGCTGGGAATTCCGGCAGTTGTCGGGGCTGACGGCGCGATGTGCGCTGATAACGAAGAAAAAATGTGCCGGATAGTTGCTCCGGTGCGAAAGACATATTTAAGAAGTTCGGGGCATCCGCTGTACGCGAACATTTTTACGGCGGAGGATGTGCGTGGTGACCTGTTCGCCGAGGCAGTAAGCGATTCGGGCGCATATGATGTGCAAAGTACTTCTGTTTCTGGCATTTTCGACGGGGTTGGCCTCTTCAGAACGGAAGGTTTGTTCTTCTCGCTCGGACATATTCCGTCATATGATGAATTCCGCGAGATTTTTTCGGACGTTTCCCGAAAACTTGCGGGCAAGTCTGTGACAGTCAGAATTTTCGATGTGGACGAAGACAAGATGCCGCCCTGCCTCGGTGAGTTTAACGGACTGCGCGGCATTGAATATGCTCTCACACGCCGCGAAATTCTTGAATCGGAGATTCGGGCAATAATTGCCGGAAATGTCTCCGGGAATCTGAAATTGCTGATTCCCGTTACGGAAGAAGCCTCGCAAATTAGGGCAGTAAAAGAAATTGTCGAAAAAGCCATAGCCCTTTCCCGTGGCAGTGAATCTTTCGATGAATCCAATGTTTCGAATAGGTCTGAAACTATCAGTGAATCCAGTGTTTCGTATAACTCGGAAATTATCAGTAAATCCAGTGTTTCGTATAACTCAGAAATTATCAGTAAATCCAATAATTCCTGTATCACTGATACTTACACTGATTCATCACAAATCGAAATCGGAATTATGATCGAGAACATGCGCGGCGTCGAAGCTCTTGACACGCTTCTTCCGATCGCTGATTTCGTAAACATCGGAAGTAATGACCTAATCAAGGATTTGTACAAAATCCCAAGGGAAGCAGGACTTCCCGCGGACCTATCCGAACTTCTCGATACCATCTCCGTCATCTGCCATAAAGCCCACTCCGCTTCTTACCACGTCTGTCTTTGTGGCGAACTGGCCTCGTCCGCCGATTACCGGCAGGCGCTCATCAAAGCAGGTGTCGATTCATTCTCCGTCTCAATATAACTCAACTCACAGCGGCCTTCGGGCCGCTTTTTTCTTTTCCGCGCTTCATTTCCTCGAGGGCGTAGCTGCATATGTTCCTAACCGGGGCACTTACTCTCTTTTTCGACTTTCATTTTCTCGCGACAGCATCAAGAAAGGCTTGTTTTGATTTTGCTGTCTATTTCCCGGAAATCTTCTTCCGGCGACAGCAAAGTAGAAGACTTGTCTTGATTTTGCTGTCTGCCACCCCGGAAATCTTCTTTCGGCGACAGCAAATCAGAAGACTTGTGTTGATTTTGCTGTCTGCCCTCCGGAAATCTTCTTCCGGCGACAGCAAATCAGAAGACTTGTGTTGAATCTGCTGTCTGCCACCCCGGAAATCTTCTTTTAGCGACAGCACCACGGATTAACTTCAAATCGAATTACCGCTAAAATCCCCCAAAGTCTCGGGTTTGGCGGTATTTTCATCCGTTTCC
>JAKSSB010000157.1 GCA_024403285.1 Lachnospiraceae bacterium
GACACAATCTATAAATTTCTTCAATTTATCCTTGACTTTTTATTAGTAGGCTTTTCATAAAATATTCATCAAACATTATAACAAATAAAATCGTAAAATAAAGTTTTTTCGTAGAAGAATACCGACACTTAATTTGCTATTATTGAGTAATATTTCAGTGACTAATGCACGCAAAGGAAGTGTACCATAAATATTCGCTATCCTTCAAGAATTATCTATGCTACAATAATTTTGTTGCAGGTAAAAGATTACTTAAGAAAGGATTTTCCATGTTTACCATTCTTATAGTTGAAGACAATGCTAATACAGCCCGGCTTATGGAAGTCGTTCTTTCACAGAACGGTTACGAAACTCTGCGCGCATCGGACGGCGTCAAAGCTCTTGATGCGCTGGCCCAAAACCACGTTGATTTAATCCTCTTGGACATAATGATGCCCAACATGGACGGTTACGAATTTACCAAAATTCTTCGTGAAAGCGGAAGTCAGATTCCGATTCTTATGGTTACCGCCAAGGATGATAAAGACGATATTCGTAAAGGTTTCCTTACGGGAACCGATGACTATATGGTCAAACCGGTTGATGAAATTGAGATGCTTTTGAGAATTCAGGCTCTTTTGCGAAGAGCCAAAATTGCAGCGGATAAAAAACTTGTCATCGGGGGCACGGTGCTGGATTACGATTCTTTTACCATTACGACCAATAATGAGGAGCTGGTGCTTCCCAAAAAAGAATTCCAGATTCTGTTCAAATTCCTGTCCTATCCGAACAAGACTTTTACAAGGCATCAGCTGATGGACGAATTCTGGGACGCAGATTCGCAGACGGAAGAGAGAACGGTCGACGTGCATATCAACAGGCTCCGCGAGCGTTTCAAGAATAGTCCCGATTTCGAGATTGTCACGGTGCGCGGGCTCGGTTACAAAGCGGTTAAGAAGGAGTAAACTTATGTGTATCAAAAGTATCAAGGAATTGCGCCCGGTCCGCCGGATTATCCGAAGTATCAGTGCAAGGGCAACTTTTATCCTGATTTTCGCAATCAGCTGTTCAAATATCGTTGCCGGCGGTCTTATGGTTTTAATCTATCAGACGCGTCTCGGTGAGAAACTCAACTTAAATTTCATCTCATCAACCCTGATTGTTCTGGCGTTCAGCTACATTTCCAGCGCCGTCTCCTCGGTCCTCATCAGCCGAAGTCTCCTGAAACCTTTAAGAAAAATCACGAATGCAACCGCAGAAATCGCTGCGGGCAATTTTGATGTGGATACAAGCGGAATCATCACGAAATTCAATAAGGACACCGAAGTCGGCTCGCTAGTCACGGGATTTGACCGAATGGCTGCGGACCTTAGAAGCACGGAAATGTTTAGAAATGACTTCATCCACAATTTCTCGCATGAATTCAAGACTCCGATTATCTCAATTCAGGGCTTTGCAAAGCAGTTGTACAGGGGAAACCTTACGCAGGAACAGACGAGCGAATTCGCCAAAATCATCATGGACGAGTCCGACCGTCTGACGCACATGGCCTCGAACGTTCTGCTTCTTACCAAAATTGACAATCAGGAAATCGTATCGGACAAAACTCCTTTTTCGCTCGACGAGCAGTTGCGCGAATGCGTGCTTCTTTTCGAGGAACAGTGGAGCGACAAAAATCTCAATTTAAATCTCGATCTCGATCCCATCACATATACACAGAATCAGGATCTTCTCTCCCACGTCTGGATAAATTTAATCGGAAATGCCATCAAATTCTCGGACGAAAACGGTTTGCTTGACATCCAGTGCCACGAAGGAAACGGCAACATCTGGATAACGGTCAAGGACTCCGGAATCGGAATGGATGAGGATACGATGAATCACATTTTCGATAAGTTTTACCAGGGAGATTCTTCTCATTCGACTCCCGGCAACGGACTCGGTCTGCCCCTTGCGAAGCGAATTATCGAAATGATGAACGGACGAATTTCGGTAAAAAGCACAACAGGCAGCGGTACCACTTTCTCGGTAACACTGCCCTTTGAAGATTAATTAGTATCAATTAGTATCAGTTTGTCCAGAAATCATCGATGATATCGTAATCACCGGAATCCCAGCCGTAGTCGTTATCTATGTAATCATCCCAATCGTAATCATCCCAGTCGTAATCGTAGACATCTTCTTCCTGTGCGAATGAATCCCAGCCGGACCATTCGGAATCATCCCAGTTGTAAACATCTGTCGAATCGTTTGCCGCGAAATCACCGACAAAAGCGAGATAGGTTTCGTCAAATCCGCACTTGGAGAAAATATCCTGCGCTTTCTCGTTAAACTCCTCATCTCCGTACGGAAGCGTAACCGAAAGTCCGGTCATGCCCGAATCGCCGGAAGTCGATGACGAATAAACAAGCGCATTCGCAAGTGCCGCCGAAAGAGCCAGCGACTCATCGGTTGAAAGCGTATTGGCGAGCGCCATCAGGTCAACGGCATAAGAATAATTCTTCAGTTCATAATTGTCCTGCGTTCCGAAAAGAGCATCGAACGGGTCTCTGTAATAAGGTCTTAAACCGAAATTCCATCTGTCGCTTCTGTGCATTTCCATATTGTAATTGCATGTCAGAAGGTCTCCCTTGTTGGCATACGCGAAATTCTGCCATGCGTTGAAAAGAAGTCTCGAATAACGAAGATCGATAAGCGCCAGAATTCCGTCTGTTTCGGACTGCTGCGATTCTTTTACGAAATCGGCGATGATCGTTTTGGCGACTTCGTCCATCGGAACCGAAGAATCCGTTCCGAAACGGCTGAGCCAGTTCTGGTATTCCCAACCGTTCGCGCACTCGAAATCTTCCGAAGCCACAAGATAATCGGCGTAATCGGAAAGCGCACAGGCGGTCTCAATACTTCCCATGAGGCAGGCGTCGAATCCTATCATCTCGAATTTGACACCGCTGTTGCGGATTGCCGTCTGAATCTCATCAAGTGTGAGAGCGGCATCATAATCGCTGACATTCTCATCATAACCGAAACCGTATACCGCTCCGCCGCCGTGGTCCCAGAAAATCAGGATTTCACGGTTTGCCGGATAATAACGGTGGGCAAAAGTGATGAAATCTTCAAGTGTTTCACTCTTCGTAATATCAAGCTGGTCGAGTGTATCGTCGACAAGCGTAAGGGCATTGTTCTCAATAATGTAACGCTGCGAGTGCTTTGCGGAAACTACGTCGTTTCTCCACTTGCTCGTTCCGCCCGTCTGAATGACTATGTTCACGTTGTCGGAAAGCGTCGCGTTCAGCATCTCTTTTAAGTCGGAAGTTGCACAGCCGTAGCTGCTCTCCAAGTTCGAACCGTTCATGTAAACCATAACGGTTACTTTATCCGTTCCGTCACCTTTTATCTTGGTAAAAGAATCTCTGATGGCTCCGGAAACAACTCCGTCGTCCGTTTCAAATTCATGCACAACCGGTGCTTCATAGTTTGTCTCACCGGGTGGTGTCTGAGCCGGATCCGTCGATGCGTTGAAATCGAGGAATCCGCTTCCCGGAGTATTGCCCGTTGTGTCGACATTGTTGGCGGCCAGCGTATATTCGTCACCGGAGAACATCATATCATCAACGGCAGTGTATAAGCCTCTGATGATAAAAAATCCGCCGACGCAGACCAAAAGAAGCAGGCCTGCGATAGATCCGCATACGATGAGAACTATTTTACCGGCCGAAGCCTTTTTCTTCTTCTTGACGGGTTGTGCGGGCGCTGCGTTTACATTAACCGGGCGCATCTCAAATCCGCGTTGAGCGGGAGCTCCCTGTCCCATACCGTGGTTGACTGCAGACGCCTGATTTCCGTTCGGATACGTCTGTCTGTTAAACGGTTGCTGTCCCATTCCTGCCGGATGAG
>JAKSSB010000158.1 GCA_024403285.1 Lachnospiraceae bacterium
GTAGGAAATCTCAAAAAACACTTCCACATGTCTTGTCGGAGTAGCCGTCATATTTGTAAGCGAAGTATTTGCAAGCGTTCCGTTCGGCAGAATAACCGTTCTTTCGTCCAGCGTCTGCAATTTGGTGTAGAACAAACCGATTTCAGTAACGGTTCCTTCGTTCTTGTTATTGTCTTCGACTATGTAATCTCCGATTTTGAACGGTTCAAGTATAAGAATCAGCACTCCGCCGGCCATATTTGAAAGGCTTCCCTGTAAAGCAAGACCGATGGTAACACCGGCCGAGCCTAAAAGAGCAACAATCGAAGTCGCATCTATTCCGAAGAAAGCTGCGACCAGAAGGCCGAGAATAATATAGAGAATAACGCCGGCAACCGAAACAAGGTATTTTAATGAGTTATTCTGAACCTTAACCTTCGAAAGTGCTCTATTAATCAGTTTCTTGATGAAACGAATAATCAGAATACCGATAATAATAACAACTAAAGCTATACCGATTCGAATTATAAGATTCAGAATCTGATCGGAATATTTAGTATTGAAATCCGTGTATGTATCTTTAATAAATCCAAATAAAAAATCCATTTATCTGTCCTTCTTGAGCAGTTTCTTAAGTTCTTTTATTTCCGCATCTGCCGTCTTGTTTGCTTCAGCGATTTTTCTGTCTCTTATCGCATTGATTTCTTTTGTTCGCTTTTCAACGAATTTCTCGATTTCCTTGCGCTTCTTCTCTTTGATTTTAGCGATTTCCGCTTCGGTAAAAGGTCTGCGTCCGAAAGCAACCAGGCTGAGTGCGGGAAGCTTGACTTTCAAAGAAAACTTACGTCCGTCATACTCGGATTCATCCGTCGATATAAGTGCTGAATTTACTGTTCCTTTTCCTCCGTAAGATGCGCTGTCGGAATTGAATATTTCTTTGTATTTACCGTCCAGTGAAGTTCCGGCCGTGTAACCGTCATAATCATTGGCAGAAAAGTTCATGAAAACAAGGCAGAAATCTTCGGCTTTTTTACCTTTTCTTTCAAAAACAACTACATTTCTATCCGAATCGTATGCATTGATATATGTCATACACGAAGAATTTTCATCCGGTTCCGAAATGAAGCTTTTCGCATAGAAATCGTTAAGTTCAGCAATATAAGTCGAAAACTCTTTACGCATTAAATCGTCTTCTTTTACGGAAGCGTCAAAAGTTGCCGGCTTATAAGGATTCTCGCTTCCTTCATCAATACCCATGAAAGTCTCTTTTCTTCCGGGGTAAAAGACTCTGTAGGCTAAGCCGAGACGTGCATTTGCGAACTTCTGCTCTCTGTCACCGGCAAGCGATGAAATAAACGACAGACCGTCCACAGAATTGTCTTTTGCAGAAAGTGAAATTACGAAATCCTCATTGTTCGCATACTGCAAATCCTTAACAAGCAAATCATAGTACTCTCTTCTGTATCCGGTACCAAACTGAAGATAGGAATAAAGATTGTCCTTAAATCCCGCATTGGTAACGAAATCAAAGCCGAGTGAATCCCTGCCGGTTACTTTGCTCCATACCGCATTAAGAGAAGCCATACGCACACAGTTCGGATATTTTTTATCGAGGAAAGCATTCATCTTCTTAACAAACAAAATGCCCTCCGTATTGGTATTTCCGCCTTCTTCATTCTTGATATACTGACCGTTCTTCTTGCCGAAATCCAGATAAAGCAGCGCAGCCATATCGGGAACACATAAACCGTCAAAGTGATACTCGTCGAGCATGTAAGTGAGCGCTGAGAAAAGAAAACTTTCAACTACCGGATTCGAGAATCTGAAAGAATATCCTTTGAGCGCGGGAATAAATCCTCTTCTTAAATCACTGTGCTCAAACATTCCGGTTCCGTCGAACGATGAAAGTGAATTCTCATCGGCCGAGAAATATGAAATGCAGAAATCGAACATGACGGGAAGGTTCGATTTGTGGCAGGCGTCAACAAATCTTTTAACCGCATCGGGTGAACCGAATTCCGTACTCTGTGCAAACATTCCGATGAAATGATATCTGTCGGATTTGTCGCAGTCTAAAGGAGCAAAGGGTAAAAGATGTACCGAATCGTATTTCATTTTAACAATTCGCTCTACGGTCTTTTCAATTACATCATCAGTAAGAATCCCTTTTTCTGAAACGGCCGAAAGATCAAGTTCGTAGATATTTCTGAATCTTTTACCACGGTCGGTTCCGTTTAAAGCTTTACGGTACTCTTCATCGTTCCATTTATACTCATTCTTCGAAACATACGACATATCGCCGTTTTGAAGTTTTGCATAAGGGTCGGATTTCAGTGTGACAGCACCTTTGCACTGAATCTCGTACTTGTACTCAAGAGATTCATATCCGGGAATGAACAGAGAGAATACACCCGTTCTGTCATTTTTTTCCATAATATGGCGTCTTCCGTCCCAGCTGTTGAATTCGCCGACAACCGAAACACGCTTTGCTTCCGGAGCGTAAACGGTAAAAAGAATACCTTTTTCGCCGTTGATTGTCTTAACCGCGGCTCCGAAAAGATCGGCAGCCGAGTAATTTGTGCCTTTAATGAAAGACGCTGCCTTTTTCTCATCAAAAGAAGGAAAAAATGCATAAGGATCTTTAACCGTTATTGCATCTCTTCCTTCATATTTGACTTCAAACTCATATTTATCAAATACCTTCGAAGAGACAAAAAGTGCAAAGAAACCGGTGTCATCGACTTTCTCCATTTCGATACACGTTTTATGTCCTTTAGAAATAAGCAAAACGTTAACCGACTCTGCTTCGGGGAAAAAGCATTGCAAAAGTTTCTCTTTCTTGATTTCGTTTACACCGAGCACCTCAAACGGATGCGCGCAGTCGGCATAAATAATCGATTCTATTGCTTCCCAGTCCATCAGTGCATATTGTTTCTTATTCATATTGTCTCTCCTTCAGGTCGTATTATTTAATGCTGTGAATGAAAAGTCCGCTTCTTAATTTGGGCTCGAACCATGTTGACTTCGGAGGCATCAAAAGGCCTGCATCGGCTACATGGAAAAGCTCATCAATAGATGTGGGATACATTGCAAAAGCAACCTTGCAATCAAGATTTGCTCTTCTCTCAAGTTCCTTAAGTCCACGGATTCCTCCGACGAAATCAATTCTCTTGTCAGTCTTGGGATCTTCGATTCCGAGGATGGGATTTAAGCAGTGGTTCTGTAAAATAGATACATCAAGGCCTTCGATGGGATCTTCCGACTTATATGCATCTTTTACCTGTAAAAGATACCATTTGCCGTCCATGAACATTGTAATTTCACCCTTCTTGGAAGGCTTGGCAGCTGTTGTTCCGATTTCGGACATATCGAAAATTGCACCGAGTTTTGCAATGAATTCATCTTCTGAATTTCCGTTTAAATCTTTAACCACACGGTTGTAATCCATAATCATAAGCTGGTCATCAGGGAAAAGAACCGAAAGGAAGAAGTTGAACTCTTCATTACCCGTGTAATTCGGATTTGCTTCTCTCTTCATGAATCCGACTTTAACGGCTGATGCACATCTGTGGTGACCGTCGGCAATGTAAATTGCGTTCATTTTTGCAAATGCATCAGCGATTGCCGCAATATCTTCGGCTCCGTCGATAATCCATACTCTGTGTGCGATTCCGTCATCTGCAACGAAATCATATAAGGGAGCGTTTGCTCTTGCCTTTGCAACAATATCATTGATAACCGAATTACTTCTGTATGCAAGAAAAATTGGACCAGTCTGAGCTGACAAAGCATCTACGTGACGTATTCTGTCCTGCTCTTTTTCTTCTCTGGTATTCTCATGCTTTTTAATCACACCATTTGCATAGT
>JAKSSB010000159.1 GCA_024403285.1 Lachnospiraceae bacterium
GAAACGTCCTCGTCAATTTCATCACCTTCATCAGATTCAGCGATTTCAGATTCGGTGTTTCTTCTGTACTTGCTCTTTGCCATGACGTTTTAATCGTACTTGCATTCTATGCAGTGGCACGTGTAAGTGTAGGTAGCACATTCATCGCATGTATGCTTACCATTGTCGGTTATTCAATCAACGCTACCATCGTTGTATTCGACCGTATCCGTGAGAACAAGAAAGCCGCTATGGAAGTAATCAAGACGGAAGGTCCAAGAAGCAGAAAGCGTAAGAGAAATCCCGAAGCTGCACTGCAGCCCAGACTTGATATTAAAGGGATTGTTAACAAGAGTATTACACAGACTCTTTCAAGAAGTTTGTTTACATCATTTACAACATTCGTAATGGTATTCTTCTTATTCATTATGGGTGTTACGGCAATTAAAGAATTTGCACTTCCTCTTATGATCGGTATCGTATGCGGTGCTTATTCATCTGTTTGCCTTGCCGGATTCATGTGGTATTTCTTAAGAAGCAAATTTGCTCCCAAGCATGAAGACGAAGATGAAGACGAGGATTATGTATAGAAGTTCTTTCGCAATTTTGAAATTTAATTTATGATTTGAGTATCAGGGAATATGGATTAGTCCGTATTCCCTACTCGATTTTTTTCGGGGATATTTTTAGGACGCATGTCTTAGGGGGATATAAGTGAAAAAATGGATTTTGCTGAGACGGGGGGCTGATTTTGAAGGCCTTTCGAAAGAACTGAATATTGATAAAGTCGCGGGTCGGATTCTGATTAACAGAGGCTTGGATACCGTTGATAAGATGCGTTCTTTCTTAAACTGCGGTATTGATGAATGCACCGGATACAACGGTCTTCCGGATATTGACAAAGCGGTTTCTTTTATCAGAGAACTTAAAGCGGAAAATACGGGAGTACGTATTATCGGCGATTATGATGCCGATGGAGTCTGTGCAACAACGATTCTCATGAAAGGTCTGCAAAAATTCGGACTGGATGCAGATTTTGCTATCCCTCACAGAATAATTAACGGTTACGGACTGAGCGCCGATCTTATTGAAGATGCTTACCGCGCAGGAAGAAATTCCATTATTACCTGCGACAACGGAATTGCAGCCGTCGATGCCGTTTCACTGGCCAATTCAAAAGGTATGCGTGTTTTCGTTACGGATCATCACGAAGTTCCGAAATCGGAAGACGGGACTGAAGAGATTCTTCCGAAAGCAGTCGGAATAGTCAATCCAAAGAGAAAAGACAGTACATATCCGATGAAGGATATTTGCGGTGCGTATGTTGCGTTTAAAGTTATATGTGCTCTTTTCGGGTATGACAGAGAAATCCCGGACGAAGACAGTGATTTCTTCGAAGAGATTCTCGAACTTGCCGCAATTGCAACCGTATGTGACGTAATGCCTCTTGTCGGAGAGAACAGAGGTATAGTAAGTCATCTGCTCGACAGAATCGGAAGTACTCCCAATCCCGGACTTAAGCAACTGCTGGAAGTAACCGGACTTAACGGTAAAAAATATGAGCCGTATCATATTTCTTTTATCATCGGACCTCATATCAATGCCACGGGACGTCTCGATACCGCGATGCGTGCCATGGATCTTTTAATGAGTGCCGACAGGGGAGTGGCTTTCACTATTGCTAACGAGCTCCACGAAATCAACGAGAAAAGAAAACAGATGACTTCCGAGTGGGTGGAAAAAGCCGTTAACATTGTGGAAAAGGAATCTTTAAATGACAGAAATGTAATTGTGCTGTACCTGGAAGGGTGCCATGAAAGTCTTGCGGGACTTGTCGCCGGCAAAATCAAAGAGCAGTTTTACAGACCGGTTTTTGTTTTTACCGATGCGCTGGAGGGAATCAAGGGCTCCGGAAGATCGATAGAAGAATTCGATATGTTTGCAAATCTTGAGAAATGCAAATCCGTTCTTTCTCATTACGGCGGACACAAAATGGCGGCCGGACTCTCGCTTCCGAAGGAGAATCTCGAGTCTTTTACCGAGATGATAAACAACTGTGCGGATTACGGCGGAAGCCTTCCCGTGGAGCAGATTGCTATCGATGCGGATATGCCGCTCGATTATGTTACGGTTGGGCTTGTTGAGGACATTAACAGGCTGGAACCGTTCGGAATGGGTAACGAGAAACCGATTTTTGCCAGAAAAGACATTAAGATTCTCAGTGCAGAGCGTAAAACCGACACGATGCTGATTCTGAAAGTCAGTGACGAGTCGTACAAATCGTATAAGATGATTTACTTCGGAAACATAGACGAATTTGAGCGTTTTATTGATGCGAAACACGGGAAAGGCGCTTCGCAGAGAATGTATGCGGGTGATGTTTTCGCATTCAATGCGGCTTATATGCCGAAAATCAACGAATTCCGCGGGGTAAGAAGCGTGGAGTTCCAGCTTAAAGATTATTGCTGACAATAAACTGTGGGGGTGGCTTGTATGAGAATATCCGAATTACTTAAGGGAATTGATTATGAAGTTGTATCGGGAAATGCGGATGTGAGCGTTGCGGATGTGACCGCTGATTCGAGAAAAGCAGGACCTGATTCACTTTTTATCTGCATAAAAGGTGCAAATTTTGACGGTCATGCGGTTGTTTCGGAGCTTTACGGCAAGGGCGTCAGAGCTTTTATCACGGAAAACAGCGTTGAACTTCCGGAAGGAGCGGACGCAACCGTAGTTAAAGTGGACAGTACAAGAAAAGCGCAGGCTTTTATTTCAGCGGCATATTTCGGAAATCCCGCAGAGAAATTAAAGACAATCGGAATTACCGGAACCAAAGGAAAGACAACGACGACTTATCTTGTCAAATCGATACTCGAACAGGCGGGAATGAAAGTCGGACTTATCGGAACCATTGAGATAATTATCGGAGATGAGCATATTCCGGCAGCGAACACAACGCCCGAGTCATTTCTGTTACAGCAGTATATGGCGAGAATGGTTGAAGCGGGCTGTGATGCCGTCGTTATGGAAGTTTCTTCGCAGGGAATCATGATGCACCGAAGCGACGGATTTATATTTGATATCGGCGTTTTCACGAACATTGAGCCGGATCACATCGGACCGGGAGAACATGAAAGTTTCGAAGAATATTTAGGATATAAAGCCAGCCTTTTCAGGCAGTGCAAAACAGGTCTTTTCAATGCGGACGACGTGAACCTTTCGAAGATTCTCGAAGGTCATACATGTGATGTACAGACATTCGGATTCTCAAAAGAAGCCGATTTCTCGGTCGATTCGTACAGCCTCTATTCGGAAGGCGGTTCGTTGGGCGTGGATTTCACCGTCAAAGGACTTAAGAATATTGATTTGAGAATTCCCACACCCGGTAAATTCAGCATTTACAATGCGCTTACGGCACTTGCAATCTGTTCGCAATTCGGAGTGGAAGACAGCAAAGTCAAAGAAGCATTGCTCAATACCCACGTAAAAGGCAGAATCGATATGATTCCGGTTTCTGACAAATTCTCGCTGATGATAGATTACGCTCACAATGCGATGGCGCTTTCGAGTCTTCTCGAGACCTTAAAAGAATATAATCCCAAGCGTCTGGTATGTCTTTTCGGATGCGGCGGAAACCGTTCGAAACTCCGCAGATTCGAAATGGGCGAGGTAAGCGGCCGTCTTGCCGACCTTACGATTATCACTTCGGACAACCCAAGATTCGAGAAACCCGAAGATATCATTGCGGACATCAGAACGGGAATTCAGAAGACTGACGGAAAGTTTGCTGAGATTGTCAATCGTAAAGATGCCATCAGGTACGCAATCGACAA
>JAKSSB010000016.1 GCA_024403285.1 Lachnospiraceae bacterium
CAAGCTTTTATACTACATTGTTAAATCAACACCTTGGGATAAAAGAGTTGAATACGCCAACAATATCAACAGTGACGATGAAATGTGGCAGGACGATGACAAGCAGATTGATTACAATGGGGAAACCCGTCGCAATATTTTCGAATCCATTGTGGCCGGGGCATCTGAAGGGGCATTGCGTGGTGCAGAATTGGGCTCTACCATCGGCGAGATATTCGGCTCGAAAGGCAAGGCGGTCGGACGCATAATCGGAACAATTGCAGGAGGGGTCCTGGGAGGGGCCCTGGGCGGACTCAGGTGGTTCTAGCAAATGGTTAATTTATAATGTTAAAGGAGGATATTAAGATGACAAAGAAACAGTTAAAAGAAAAAAACAGCAGGCAGAGAGTTATGGTTAAAATGAATACCGGCGAAAGAGTATACAAATCTGAAAAAGACTATGATCGACAGCGGAGTAAGCGGGAAACGGTGAAGCAATTATCTGAATATTGATTTGCGAAAAAATGGAGGCGATAAAATGTTTGTGAATTTTTCCAATCATCCATCTGCCAAATGGAGTGTAAAACAATTGAATGAGGCTGCCAAGTACGGTGCAATAGTGGATATATCTTTTCCGGTTATTAATAATATGCTGACTGATGACGATATATACAATATAGCGGATATGTATGCCCAGGAGATTAGAAATCTTAAGCCGGATGTTGTAATGTGTCAGGGCGAGTTCACGGTAGCACATCGTGTTGTAAATGAGCTGATGTCTTCAGGTATAAAAGTTGTTTCGGCTTGCAGTGAAAGAGTTGTTACTGAGAAAGTATTGCCGGATGGAAACGTGGAGAAAACAGCTGTTTTCATTTTTGAAAAGTTCCGTGAATACAAATAAAGATTTTAAGCGTATATGTACATTTTCTGTTATAATTTATCCGGGGGGACGACATCATGTATTATACAGGAAAGTGTAATCAGTTTTGTGCAGCAAGAGAAATGTCTTTATGCGAATGCCGGACATGTGTTTTTTGCGTACACATAGATTGCGTTCCTTTTTCGTAGACTTTATTTCTGTTTTTTTCAGAAATAAAGTTTTTTCTTGTCGACAGTTTTTTAAAGGGGGGAAAGCATATGACCAGAAATGTAATTCTGACTACCATGAGTACATGTGAATCCAATAAACTGAATTACTATTGTGCGAACAGAGACAATGTCGATTATTACTGTACCGGCGTATATCAGCAGGAGCCGGGAATCAAGTATTTCTTATCCAAGTATCCCATCGATGAAATCATAGCGATAGCTTCTGATACAATTTTAAAGAATTCTCCGGCCATTGTAGAAAATGAATCTTTCAGAATCACTGATCTTCAGGGAAAAGATCTTGGTGAAAAAGAGTATCATATTCTGTCAAAACGAATTAATGATTTTATTAACGGAGAAAACGAAGACTTTAAGGAAATGCGGAAGAGCATTGATGTAACCCGTAGAGAGGATATTTCCAATATTGTTTATGAGGCTACAAAGGATATCAGTGTGAAAAGTATTTCTGAAGCCGAGACTCTTTCAAAAGTAATACAAGACCGAATCCGAAAAGATGTTGAGGAAAAGTTTATTTCTCCGGATGATTATTCAAAGTATCATGTTGAGAAATTATCTCAATATGAAGAGATTGAAACCTATATTCATGAAGAAGAGAAATATAGAAATTATATGAATACTGTCTGGGATGTCAAAGATAAATTTAATGATGATTTGAACAGAGAAGGTTACCTTGTTCAATCCCTTGAGTATTATAAAATGAAATCCTTGGAATACTATTCGGCTGCCAAAGCGGAGAAAGAAGTTATTATCAGATTAAACGATGCTATCGGCAGATTGATATACGAGATTAAAGTCATTCGTGAAAAGAGAATTGAAACCGAACAGGAATATGCGAAATCATTGATATATGAATGGTTGAAACAGCAGAAAGAAATAAAACCTCTGGAAGAGAATAAGAATGTATTCTTACGAATAGTTCCGGCACATAGAAATAATATTGACAATATTAACGGAATACTGGATGCGATTAAGGGAGATGGAACGGCTGAAAAAATCAATGTCTACATTGATATGCAAGGCGGAAGCCGAACTGACGGATATGTAAGGCAGGCAGTTCTTTCAATACTGAATAATGAAATTGATACCAAAGTATTAACAAAAGAAATTGTTGCCATAAATTATGAACGAGGAAAATTACTTAACGGAATCGTGAATGAAAGTGAACGATATGGCATTAATGATTTGGTAGCCGGAATGAATGCATTTATTCAGTACGGCAAAGCAGAAATGGTTTTAAGATATGCTCAGAAAGGAAACACGGAAGAAGTTAACCAGCTTATTTCAGCGATGATCGAGGTTGATGATGCTTTGTCATTCTGTGATACCAAGCGACTTACCGATGCCTTGAGTAAAATAAAGCAGTTTTATAAGTGTGGAAGCACTCCGGAAGGTGTTTTCAGTGTTTTGACCGACGGAATCAGAAAGGATTACGGAAAACTGCTTGAGGGTGATGAAATAGATGTTATTGAACTGATTCGCTGGTGTCTGAGGAAAAAGTTTTATCAGCAGGCTATTACCATCATTGAATCACTTATGCCCAGAGAGATTGTTAAAGCCGGAATTCTGTATTATGCAGACGTTAATAGTCGCGATGATGATTTTGCTCGTTGGAAACAGTTATATATTGATAATGTGAATGATGTAGAAAAATCAAATCAACCGACATACAAATGGGAGGATTTGTGTCATTATTTTATTAAGGATTTGTATTGGAATAAAATTATAAAAAATAGGTTGCGAAAAATCGAAAAAGACAATAATATCGCGTATGCTTTGGATAATAGCCGATTGCCTGTAAAAATATACTTTTTGTATAATGACAAACCAAAGATTCAGAAACTGATTTCCTTATATAGTTCAATATCAGACTATAGAAATAAGGTAAATCATGCCAGCGGAAACAAGACAGAAACAAAAGAGGACATTCTCAAAGTAATAGATGATTTTGTAAATCTGTTTTGTGAGATGAAAACTATCGTAGGTCAAAAGAGTAAAAGCGTAAGGATATTCGAATTTAACGAAATAAGAAATGCAGCGAACACTTCAATGAATGCAAATAAGGAAAAAGTTTTCGTTGTTTCGAATTCGCAAAGCAATACCGGTTCAAATGAGAAAAAGGTAAAGAATACTGTAAAAGAAAATAATACCTATGAAGAAAAACCAATAACAGATTTAGAAAGTCTTTCAAAGGGAGTTACGAAAGAAAAATTCATAATTGATCGAATCAATGCCAAAGGAAGAATAATAGGAACGGTGGATAGAAATGATGCATTTATTCTACCGGGAGCACTTCCGAAACTTGCCGGAAAAAGTGTAAAAATCGATGGCAATGTATCCATTACCGTAACGGTTGAATGTGCTGTCAGCGATGGACTGCGATGTGTGCCGGCAGATGCAGATGATTTGCAAAGAAAAATAGAAAAATATATTAATGATGGAGGGTTAGCATGAGAGTATTAACAATTTTGGAAGTATCACAAAAACAGGCTTACATTTTTGCAAGCAACGAGCTAAAGAAGAACATCGAAAATTCATCTGTAATTGCATATGTTCTCAGCCCGGAGTATATTGAGAAAACTCTGAAAGATACAGGGTATAGCGATAAAGATAACATGGTTTACGCAGGCGGCGGTCATACGATTCTTACATTCGCGGATAAGGAAAAGGCTATCGAGTGTACTGCTAAATTAACCGGACAGATTTATAAGGATTTTGACAGCCTGAATATTTTTGCCAAAACAATCGAATATGATGAGAGTAAAACGGTTAAAGACAATCTGTCGGAATTGACGAAAGGTCTCGAGGCCAAGAAAGCGCTTCGTAAAGCCGCTTTTCATCAGGGCAGCTTCGGTATAGAGGCAATCGACAGCAGAACACTTCTTCCTGTAGATGTCAATTCAAGTAAAAACAGTGAAGATAAAGAAGAAATGATTAAGATTAACGAAAACGCCGAGAAGAAATACTATCCCGAAGAATACAATATTGCTTATAAATTTGAGGATCTTGGCGGAAGCAAATCTGATTCAAATTTCATTTCCGTTGTCCATATCGACGGAAACGGAATGGGTAAAAGAGTTGACGAGCTCTACGAACATATTGACCAGAATGATTTCGATGCAGCCAGAAAAAAACTTAGGGATTTCAGTGAATCAATAGACAGACAGTTTAAAGAATCTTTTAAGGAGATGGCTCAGGTAATAGCAAACAATCTTCAAAATGGAAGCTTAAGAGACGGCCTTTCTTTGAAAAAGAAGAATTTCCCTATCAGAAAAGTAATTATTGCAGGTGATGATGTTTGCTTTGTTACGGAAGGCAGAATCGGAATCGAATGTGCGGTACAGTTTATCAAGTGCCTGAATAAGAAGCAGAACGAAGTAGATAAAAAAGGATATGCGGCTTGCGCAGGTGTGGCAGTTGTTCATCAGAAGTATCCGTTCTTCAAGGCATACGAACTTGCTGAATCGCTTTGCTCAAATGCGAAATCTTTTAACGCGACGATTCATCCCGATGACAACGGGCAGAGCCTTTCTTCCATCGACTGGCATATTGAATACGGTGAGATAGGTGATTCTGTTGATGATATCAGAGAGACATACAAAACTGCGGATAACAATCGACTTGAAATGAGACCGTATATTATTTCGGGGCCCGATGATGTGATGAATAAAATGTTCTACAACACATTTTCGCAGTTCAGAAAAGTTATGAAGAATATCATGAAAACAGAAGGTAATTTCTCCACCGGTAAAATCAAGGAATTACGAAATGCTTTGAAGTTGGGCGAAGTGCGAACGAAGCAGTATATAGCATTTAACCTGATGGATTCAATTCTTGTTGAAGGCAAAGAACTTACCGAGGGCAATAAGTCTTTGCAGGAAGCTGTTAACAAGGATGCTTTTGTTGAAGGATATGACGGAGTCAAACATTCGATTCTTTTTGATGCTATTGAGTTAATGGATACATATATAATGCTTGAGGAGGTATAGTCAGTATGAAGATAGTTATGAGATTGTTGTCGGATACTATATTCGGAAATGGTGAAAGTATCCCGGGAGCAGAGGATATGTCGGTGTTGGTTGACGATTATGGTTTCCCTTATTACAAGGGAGGTACATTAAAAGGTATTTTCAGAGAGGAACTGGGACGATATTTGGAATTAACCGGTTCGGAAGAATCCGAAGTCAGAAGAGAAATTGCAAGACTGCTCGGAAACAGCGGTGACGATGTAAATCACGCAAACAAACTGGTTTTCTCGGATTTATGTCTTTCCGGAAAGGTAAAAGACAATATTATAAAAGAAATCGGAACCGATTCAAAGGATGCGGTTACAGATGCTTTGACAAATTTGAGAACATTCACCAAAATCGGTGAAAATGGTGTAGTGGACAACGGTTCGTTAAGAATTGCCAGATGTGTCAATAAAGGTCTGGTTTTCTACGGAGATATCTCCTGTAAGGAAGAGGATGAAGAATTTGTTAGCAGAATTCTTGGACTGATTAAAGGTATCGGTACCATGAGAAATCGCGGCTTCGGTTTTGTAGCTATCGGAAAGGAGGAATAGAAATGACTCAGTATATCAGAATTTCTTTTAAGAATGTTGAACCGGTCAGAGTTGCCGATGACAGTAAAAGTCAGAGTGGTGAAGTGGCAACTTTAAAATATATTCCGGGTTCAGCTTTTAGAGGACTTGTAATCAATGAACTGGCAGGAGAAGAAGATTTTGAGGATATTAAGCCATTTCTTTTCTCTGATAAAGTTAAATATTTGAATGCTTATATTTCCGAAAACGGCAGGGAATTAATGCCTTCGCCGAAAGGCTTTTATGAAAGCAAAACCAAATCATTCGGAAAGAAAGAGATAGAGAACGTTGTTGTAAAAGGAGATTTTGAACCGGGTTATAAGAGAGCCGGATTGGGAAGCTTTTGTTACTTTGAGAACAACTGCATCAGATTTTATTCCGTTGATACCGCTTCTGACCTGAAGATTAAAATCAATCTTGAGTCACAGGCCGAAAAACGTAACGTATTCAGAAACGAATACATTAAGGCCGGATATGATTTCGTGGGTTATATAGCAATCGAAGACAATGAGGAAATCTGTGACAGAATCAGGAAAATCGTCAGCGAAGATTTCTACATCGGAAACGGAAGATCTCAGGGCCTTGGCCTGTGTCGTGTAAGCGAAACGCAGATCATGAATGAAATTCCTTTCTGCGAATATATGCCGAATGACGAAGCCGTCAATGAATGCTATATGATGCTTCTGTCTGACACGGTAATGCTTGGTGAAAACGGCGAGCCTTGCGGACTGAACATCGGTGAATTGGAGAGCAAATTACAGGTTAAAGATTTGAAAGTTGCTTTCTGTTCGACTTCGACGGTTGAAATCGCAGGATATAACAGAAAACTCGGACTTAAGACTTCTTCGAACACAATGTATGAAAAGGGAAGTGTTTATAAGTTATCTTTTTCCGGATCAATCTCTTTGGATTCCATGAAAAAACTCTCTGATGAGGGTATCGGCATTCGAAGAAATGAGGGCTTTGGAAGAATTATCTTCTTGAAGAATTATGAAGATATTACTTATAAACTTGCGGGTGAGAAATCACAGAAGAAGCTTTACGATGCGGACGCTCATGCTCAGGATGATGCCGTTATGAAATCCGTTGCCAGAAACTATTACTTTAAGCAAATCGATGATGCCATGGCACGAAGCATTATTGACGACAGTGCTGAGAATGCAGCTAAAACCCTTAAGGGTGTGCAGCAGGGAAACAGTCAGTTGGGGGTAGTAGAAAGCCTGATTCTGGCCAATCGTTACAATCCGAAAGAAGCCGAGAAAATTCTCAAAGACTACTTCGGACATGCCGGTGAAAAAGAAGAAAATGTTAACATTCAGAAAGACAGAAAATCTGTTGAAAAGTTCAGGAAAGTTGTAGAGATGACATTATCGCAGTCTCTGTATGAGTTGTTTAAAAACTATGGCTTGAAAGACAATTATTTTGGAATTCCCGTTTCGGAAATAATTACTGCTGATGAAGAGGGCAGAAAGAAATTGGATTATCTTCTTTTGCAACTCAGATTCATAAACAGAAGGGGGGTTAACAAATAATGAAAGGTTTACAGTATGACAGTATTTACAAATATGATGTAGAAGTGCAGTGCAACGGCCCCTTAAGAGTCGGAAGTGCAATTGGCGGTAAGGAAGAGGTATTGGTTCATCCTGTGGATGGAATGCCCTTTATTCAGGCTTCTTCCATTGCCGGAGTTTTCAGAAACTATTGTACCGAGAATGAAATGGATTCTGATAAAATATTCGGTTCGGCTAAAAATGATGACAGCGAATCCGGCAGCAGAATTAAATTCAGCGACGGAATTTTCAAGTCAGAAGTGAAAATAGAGTTGAGACCGCATGTAAAGATTAATAAATTAACCGGTTCTGTTTCTTCGGCAGAAGTAAGCGGAACATCGAAGCAATCCGGTCAGAAGTTTGATCTGGAGTATATCGGAGCAGGTTCCAAATTCGGTTTTAAGGTATATCTTTATGATAACAGTTCAGATGCCTGTGTAGATGATGTTGAACAGATTTTTGCCGCACTGAACAGCGAATTGATTGTTTTCGGTGGTAAAAAAAGCAACGGTGCAGGCAAGGTTAAGTTGTTATCGATTAAACGTACCGCATACGATTTACGCAATCCCGAAGACATGTCAGCATGGCTGAGTGACTCCAAGGAATCACAGGAATATCTTTCGAGTTTGCAGAATGTGGAAAACAAAAGTGTTTCTTATTTCGTAACGGTAAAAGGCCGTACCGAAGGTGCCATTCAGGTTAAAGGAATTGCCTCATCCACTTTTGGAAAGGATGCTCCGGACAGTGAAAATATGCGAAATGCTCTCGGAGAGTATATTGTTCCGGGAAGTTCATTCAAAGGTACCATCAGAAGCCGTATGGAACAGATTGCCGAGTATATGAACAATGAATCTGTTATCACAGACAGCTTCGGATGTGTCGGCAAAGGCGAGAAAGACGGTCATGCCGGAAATATTTCTTTTACCGATTCTGTAATCGGCGACATTGAAAGCAATGAAGAGATGGATCTGAATCACAGGATACATATCGATAAATTTACCGGAGGAGTTTTCCATGCAGGACTCTTTTCGGAGAAAAACGCAGCCGGAGAAATCACATTCCGCATAAATATTAAGAATAAAAACAATCCCGAGAAAACGCTTGGTCTTCTGATGCTCGCGTTAAGAGATATGTCTCTTGGACTTGTTTCCGTCGGAAACGGATTCAGCACGGGAAAAGGAATTATTCTGGTTAATTCCATTGAAGTTAAAGAGAATATTAACGACAAAGTGGCGGTTATAACCTTTGCAGATGATAAGGGTAATATCGATGATGAGTCAGGTATTATTGAAGCTGCTCTTACGAAACTGAAAGGAGACTTATAATGACAAACAAATTAAATTTATCATCAAATGATATTTCGGCAAGATACGGAAATTATAAGTATGCAGTGCTGTATTATATCAGCGAAACGGTTGTCTGCAATACCGTGGATATTAACACTGTTAAGATTAATGAATTAAAAGAAGCATTCTTTTTTGAAGAAGGTAAACAGCTTCATATCCGCGCAACTGAAACGGAAGATCTTTTCGACGGATTTGAGTCCGTATACGATGCGGGAACGGAGTTGACCGAGAAAAAGTATGCTTTGGCAGGTAAATTCCAAAACCTCGGGAAGTATATCATAATCAGAGAATATCCTGAATACGACGAAGACGGTCAGGTTAGCGTTTCAGGCAAAGCTTTGGTTCGAATTGAATAGGAGGGCTGGAGAAATGGGTAACAATTTTAGTATGCAAAACAATTCAAGAGGGAATAACTATAACAGAAATTGGAATAATAACGGTGGAAGAAACGGCGGCAATAATTCTTACGGCAGGCCTAATTCCGGGTTTAACGGTGGTAAAAAAGACAGAAACGTAGCGCCGGTAGATGTTGATGCTTTTACCACACCTTACAATTTCATTCCGTTTGAGAAGAAAACGCTTGCTGTGGAAGAAGAAAAAATGCCGGTAAGAGGCATTTTGAATGATGAGCTTCTTTCGGGAGAAATTTCCTATGAGATGAATGCTGAAACACCGGTTTTTGTAAACAGCGGTAAAAAAGATAAGTCTTTTTACAGAAATGCTTACGGCATATATGCAATTCCCGGAAGTTCAATCAGAGGTGCCGTAAGAGCTAATGCGCAGGTTCTTGGTGTGGCCGGATACGATGAAGATATTGATGATTACATGCTTATGTATCGAAATATCGCCAATGGTGCCGAAAAGGAAAGATACGGTGATCTTTTGGGCTCCAAACAGGTTCCTCTGAACGGCAAAACATTGAGTGTTCTTAAAAATGTTAAAGCCGGATATATCAGCAATGAGAAGGGTAAATATTACATTTACGGTACAAAGGTTGATAAAATAAACAATACTCTTGGTGAGATGAATTACTATGTTATCAGTGAGCGATTTATTCAGGAGCAGAGAAAGTATTCGGATTTTTCCATTTTTGAAAACCACAAAGAATATCTGCAGCATGATTTGCGCGGTGAGTTCAGAAAGAGTGAGAGAAACGGAAAAACTCATTACGAAGGAACCATGAACAAAGGATACGCTCCTTATTATACTCCGGTATCATATAGAATAAAGGATGAGCGTAAAGTAGAGGCAATAGCAGAAAGCGGAAAGTATGCTCAGAACGGATATCTGGTTGGAACCGGTTCAATGAGAGAAAAGAAAGCATTATATATAGTTCCGGAGATTGCAGAGCGTTTGTATGATATTAATGAAGTTGACAAAAATGCCATCAAGTCTTTTAAGGCCGACTTTATGCAGAAGAAGAATACTCTTAAGCAGTATAAAAATGTAGAATTCTTCAATCTGCCGAAGGAAGGAGAAAAGAAACCGGTATTTTACATCTATCTGAATGGTCGTTTGTACTTCGGCTTTACCCCCAGATTAAGATTGTTCTACGACTACTCTTTAAAAACAGGATATAGAACCAAAGAAAGCAGATTTGATCAGGTCAAGTCAATTTTTGGCTGCGCAAATCAGAAAGACAGTTATAAATCAAAAGTTTCATTTTCGGATGTTACTCTTGTTAATGAAGTCGGAACATTACCCAATGTGAAACTGATTCTTGGAGCGCCGAAGAGCACAAGTTATCTTGATTATCTCGTACAGGAAAGCGGTCATAAACCCAGCACATATAATACAGCTGATTTTGAACTTCGCGGTGCCAAAAGATATTGGTTTCACAATAATATAGTGTCAAGAGATATAGGGGGCAAGGAGAGTGTTGCCAGCGATATAAATGCTTTGGACAAAGGTTCCAGATTTGCCGGTAAAATCAGATTTAACAATCTGTCCAAATCAGAACTTGGATTGCTTTTATGGAGTCTTTCGTTGGAAAAGAACTCGCAGATAAATATCGGTCAGGCTAAATCATACGGTTACGGCCGAATGTCGGTGGAAAATGTCAAAGTAAATCTACTGGATAAAGAAAAAGCATATTCTCTTGACTGTCTGGACATCAATCCTTGGAAAGATGCAAGTAAGGACGAGTATATAAAAGCTTACAAGGATTATGCATCCGGTTTACTTGGAAAGGATATATGTTCGTTATCTTCTGTCAAGACTCTGATGCTTATGTGTGACAGTACTTCAATTCCGGAAGACAGCAGAACGAAATATGCCGATCTGGATAAAGAGTACAGAGAAAGAATAAGAAGTATCATGCCTTTGGGCAAACCGGAAGATATTGTGAGAAAATAAGTTTTTGTTTGAAGTAAATTTAGAAGTGTTGGAGAATATGCATGCGAAACCATAATGTGCTGATTACAAATGTAAGCATTACAAGAAAAAATGCTTATTTCGAGTATATTGACGAAGCCGGAAACAGATTTGATGGTCAGATGACCAACGAAGCACCTATTAAATCTTTGATAAAAAGATTATCCTCAAAAGGAGAAAAACTCGATGAAATCATTTTTATCGAAAGTGATTCGGTACGTCAAAAGTCTTTGGATGAGAATGTAGCACAGGTTTCGCATGCAAAACGCTTAAATGCTTTACTGGATGTATATCTGAAATCAGAGAACTTATCTGAAATTAGAAGAAATGTTGTGGAGATAAGCGACGAACCCGACGAGCAGGACGTTTCGAAAGCGGTTTTTCATGTTTATGATATTTTATTGGATATTGTTCAAAAGAACGAAAATGTAAATATCTATATTGAATCAAACGGTGGAGTCAGATATGTTCTTACAATGCTTTTATCGGTGACCAAGACGTTGGAGAAGTGTTATGAAGGCGTTCATATCTGCGAAATCAGCAGTATGGTTTTCAATCAGAAAAGTGGGAATGAGCAGTCGAAACTGATTCCTATAGTTAATACAAAACGTATTTATGATTCTGCTCAGATTACAGAAATCGTCAATGAGTTTCTTGTGTATGGTCGTACGAATCTTCTGTGCGAATATGTAAAGCAGAACATGAATTATATTGATCCCGAACAGATTCAGGATGTCGATTCTTTGATTGACAAATTTGTTAATACATCAAATGACATTTTGCTATGCCGTTCAGCAATGATGCTGGAGGATTTCTATGGTGAAGGAAATCTTTCAAGCAGGATAAGTTCTTTTTTACAAAAGTATGATCAAAATGAAGACTATTTTTCATCAGTTTTCTCGCATATAATTCGAATAATTCAAAATGAACTTCATAAGAATCTTTATGAGGAGAATGTAGAACAGCAGGAGCTGATATTATATCTTCCCAATATCATTAAATGGTGTTTAAAAAAAGACTTTCTTCAACAGGCGCTGACATTAACGGTAGAGTGCCTTCCTGAATATCTTTTCGCAACAGGAATTTTGTCTTTCTCAAATACTATGAAAGCGCGAATGGCTAACGAAAAAACGGGGAAATATGATGAATCATATTATTTTATGGCACATATTAACGAATATTTACCCATAGTTGAAAATGTTTTCAGCACTTCAATTTTGGAAGCCTTACGGGAAAAGATGAATTCTTCGGAAGCGATTTTCACGCAGGAAGACTGGAAAGAGATTTTGAAAAAATATCAATCTGACATATCCGATATTCAGATAAGGGATGAAGATAGAAAGTATGCGGAAAGCATTTTCTCTTTTATCCGGGATATAAATAATGTGGAAAATCTTTCCAATATAACCAAAGAAGAAGTCAAGGCGTATTTATCTCAAAATGGATTATGCGAAGAACTGGCGGATAGTAAATGTGCCATTTCTCTTAAGTATAGCGCTCCGTTTTATAATGTCCTAAGAGGTGAAAAAATCATGGACGGAGAAATCGTGGAAGCAACAAATATCGCCAATAAGAAAGACAGGCTGATTAAAACGGTCTCATTTTTGGTAAAAGAGCGTCCCCAAAGTGTACAGGAGGATTCTTTCGAGAATGTTATCGATTTGCTGTTCTATGATAACAGAAAACTCGGAGATAGCATTTATAATTATTCTGGCAAAACATTGATTCCCAAATTCCATATTCGTAATTTTATGGAAGCTAAACAACTTCTTTCAACAAGAAATATCGAAGCTGTTCAGGACATTTTCTATGCTTTCGCGATTTGCAAAGAACAAAGAAATTTTTCAAATCACGGACATGTTCTGGGAGAGGAAAAAGAGATTGCGATGCGTGCAAATGAAATTAAGACACTTATCGGAAGAACATTGGATTTGTGTGTTTAGGAAAGGAAAATATGAACAAATTATGAACAGCCATTTTTAAAGCCAAAAAACGCTAATTTTCAGAATATTCTGAAAATTACCTCCGAAAAATGCTTCTGAGAGCCGCTAAAATCAAGGGTTCCAGAAGGGTACCGTAGAAATGACTGTGGCCCGACATAGGGCATTGACACACATGCAGTCATGAATTCGAGAGCACATAAATGATGTAGAAATGACTGTGGCCCGACATAGGGCATTGACACATGTTAACTCCTCTTCCTACAATTGATCCAACAGCTGGTAGAAATGGCGGTGGCCCGACATAGGGCATTGACACAAATGTAATTTTCAACCTGATTCTTTTCGAATACTGTAGAAATGACCGTGGCCCGACATAGGGCATTGACACATTTCAACCGATTTATCAGCATGACCGTAAAAACAGTAGAAATGACTGTGGCCCGACATAGGGCATTGACACATAATGTTGTTGTATGCCGTCCGCATCAGTTCGAACAGTAGAAATGACTGTGGCCCGACATAGGGCATTGACACTTTTATATTTTATAGAAGCCGTTCGGTGTAGTTAGTAGAAATGACTGTGGCCCGACATAGGACATTGAAACAGTACAGATCGGGATGCGAGGGGAGAGGATAGGGGAGGCAGAAATGGCTGTGGCCCGACAGAGGAGATTGACACTTCAATCACTTCCAAGTCATCCGTCGGAATCTCAAGTAGAAATGACAGTGGCCCGACATAGGGCATTGACACATTTCTAGCGGATTTTTAATGTTATACGATTCGGCAAGTAGAAATGGCTGTGGCCCGACATAGGGCATTGACACAGCTGTGCTGTAACAACTCGCTTTGATGAGTCGAGCAAGTAGAAATGACTGTGGCCCGACATAGGGCATTGACACATCCATGCGTCCATCGCTTTCGTAAACTTGCCGTTGAGTAGAAATGACCGTGGCCCGACATAGGGCATTGACACCAAGGAAAACATACTCCTACTACAATTTTTGACGTGTAGAAATGACTGTGGCCCGACATAGGGCATTGACACGATTCGCTTGAATGCTCCTGCAGGATGAGAAAGTAGAAATGGCTGTGGCCCGACATAGGGCATTGACACACTTGATAAATAATTTGTTCCATAACTGGCACCTTGTAGAAATGACTGTGGCCTGACACACGGCATTGACACAATAATTCTTTTATATTTGTTTCTCCTTTACTATTGGAGGAACTGTTATGGCTCGGCACATACGTTGACTGCTATAGTCATTGGCTTTGTAATGATATGTCAGAGGAGGATTTTTTATGTGCGAAATTGCAATTACCAAGCATGCTTACAAGAGACTGAAGCAGCGAAGCGGCCGGGGAAGGAAGACTTCCGAACGAATGATGGAAAGGGTGGTTGAGCAGGCCGAATGAGCATAGAATTATAGAATCACCGAATAGTGACAGTCAGAGGGATTTGTTGTATCATGGAAGCAGGTCGTCCGGGATGTTTTTTACCGGGTAAAAGACGATTGGGAGATAGAAAATTTGCATGGATGGAGAGGAAAAAATGAACGGCTCAATTGATACATATCCATTGAATGTGAGATTTGTTAAGTTGTATTTTACTTTGGCGTTGGAGGCTGACTGTCAGCTGCCCATGCATAAGGCGTCGGCCATTCGCGGCGGAATCGGCGAGATGCTTTTGAGGGCGAACTGCATACGGAACAGAGACTGCGAGAACTGTGATTTTTATGATGAATGTATTGTTCAGCGTACCATGTACTCGAAGTTTGAAAAAAAGCCGGAGTTTGTTACCAACGGCGAAAGTGTGGGATATGTAATCAATTGCAGAAATAGTGAGACTGAGTTTAAGGAGGGAGACGAGATTTCTTTTACCCTGACTTTGTTTGGCAGGACGATTGTCTACTTCAATCAGTACATTCAGGCGCTGTATGCTTTGGGAAGAAGCGGTTTGGGTGGCAGCAGGGCCCGGTTTACGATTAAGTCGGTTCGGAATTCTTTTAGGAAGGATATTATCGACGGCGCGAATATTTACATGGGTGAATACAGGATTTCCACGATTGGAGATTACGTGAAGAGTCGAATGAGGGATTTTGAGGACGGGTTGCCACGGGAGATTGTTTTCTCCACGCCGCTGTCGGTTAAGCATCGGGGTGAGGTGATTACCACGTTCGATCCCGAGGCAGTTATTAAGGCGACGCAGCGAAGGCTGTACATCCTTAATTGTTTTGAAAATAATGATGTTGAGGATTTTTACCGGAGCGAGCCGGGCTCGATGGAGCTGCGAACCGGAAGAATTGCGACTGCGAGTATTCCGCGGTTTTCGTTTCGGAAGCAGAGCAAGATGGTTTTCAAGGGAATATACGGCAGTGCGGAAATTGAGAATTTTGATGAGGAGCTGCTTCCGCTTTTGCTGGCCGGAGAACTGATGCACATCGGTAAAAATACCAGTTTCGGGTTCGGCGAAATACGGCTCAAAAAGTAGTTAACAAATTAGACTAAAAAGCAAGTCAGGATACCGCTAAAATCGAGAAAAGAATGAGCTTTAGCGGTGTGCTTGCATTTCATAGTTGAACGAGAAAAGTCATCTGCGGAATGTCTTGCAGATGACTTTTTTATGCACATTCGTATGAATGGTAAAAGATTTAGCTCAATATTTGCCTATCTATTCAAAACCTGAGGCTCAGTTTTAACCCACTTATTGACCCATGAAAAGCGGATGATAAATCCGGCAACCAGAGCACCAATCCAGAGTATACCGCCGAGAAACGCATACACCGCTACAGCCATCACTTCCATTCCAAAAACGAATCCTATAATACTGACTCCGCTCGCCAACCCCTCGGAATCCAGAATGTACGTTATAATCGACAGTATTATGGTCGCGATATGAGGGGCAACCAGGATTACAAGCGATGAAATCAAACCGATAACAACCGATTGCTTCCTGTTTTCGTTCTTTTTTTTCAGCATTAAAAGCACGAAGATAACGGCTGTAATCATTACCGCAAGAAGGACAAGGTGAATAAAAATTCCCAAGACGATGATAAGCGGCTGTGAAAGAATGTCCGAAAAAAGAGACTCCATTTCCTTGCCGAAATCACCGGCTCCAAGAAGTGAAAAAATACCAAGGAAAAACGACACAGTGCCAACGACGAATACAATACCTCCCGCCGGCATAAGCATACCGACTGCCGCACTTGCAATCGCACCGATTGCCGCGAAAACTCCGCCGGTCTTCATTGTTTTTCTGTGACTCTTTACCGGCGGGTAAGGTCGCTGAGTGTTTGCAAAATTTTTCTGATCCATTTTTGTGATTCCCCTTTCTGTTTTGCCAAAGATTCTTTTACCGGTAAAAGAATTACTTTTACACCGGGTAAAAAAGAAAACATTGTAAATCAGTATAATATCTGCCTGCGGATAAAGCAAGAATGAAATTTGTATTATTCTTTTACACAAAAATGTCGATATAGAATATTATGAGTTTCACCTGAAAGGAGTTTCCTTATGAAAAGAAAACTAAATCGCATTTTAGCTTGTTTCCTTTCCGCTGCGATGGTTATTTGCAGCACGGATGTTATATCATTTGCGGCTGAACCCGATAATTCGGAATCTACAGAGATTATTGCCCGGGAAGAATATGAAGAGAGCGACTCCGCAGACAATTTTGCGGAGGATATTTTTCAAGAAGATTTCCCGGAGAATACTTCAGAGGACATTGTATCCGAAGATGAACCTGTAGCGGATGACAAAGCGTCTTACGAAGCAGGCGGGGATTTTTTGTCGACTGTTTATGTTGATGATGTCGAAATAACGATTACGGCAGAAGCGGGTGTATTTCCGGCCGGTGCTACAGCTTGTGCGAGAAAGGTTACGGCAGGTGAAGAAAAAGAAATAGAGGAAGCAGTCGATGAAAAAAGAGATGCAGGCAGAAATGTTGCCCGTTCATATTCGTTTGACATTTCGGTTGTCGATTCCGACGGAAAAGAGATAGAGCCCGACACAGAGAAAGGCTCTGTTAAAGTTTCTTTTAAAATGGCGGAAATCGCAGATTCAAATCTTGAAACGGAAGTTTACCATGTAACCGAAACTGCCGACGGTCTCAACGCTGAAGACATGGATGTTGATACCGATGCAGGAGCCGCAGATGAGGCAGTGGTTGAAACAGACGGATTTTCATATTATACGGTTGAGTTTACATATGGGGAATTGCAGTATGTTCTCGAAGGTGGCGATCAGGTTGAACTCGATACGGTAATGAACGCAATCGGACTTGAAGGTGTGGTAAAAGATGTATCTTTTTCATCGCCACAACTTGTTTTGGTGGAAAAGAATGATGCCGGAAAATGGATTTTAACGGCACTGCAGCCTTTCACCAGCGAAGAAGAACTGATTGTTTCCGTTGCCGGAGAGAAAGCAGACATCGAGTATATCGTTAAAGTGACGGACGAAATCCGCGGTGGCGTTAATGCGAATTGGACCGCATGGACGAACGGAACAAGTTTGCCGTCTTATACGGGATATTTCTATCTGACCAAAAATGTCACGCTTAGCACAAGATGCGCGATTTCAAGCGGTGCATCGGTATATCTTGATTTGAATGGTTATACTGTTTCAGTAGCGAATACTACCGGCATTTATATGCAGTATACTTCCAATCTGTATCTTTACGATACTTCAGCGACCGGCTCGGGAAAAATAACCGGAGCGGGACAATCGGCCGTATGGATAGATGGCTCGGGAGCGTGTCTAACAATGTATGGCGGAACTATGACAGGCAACAATTGTTATGACAGTGCCGGTGCCGTTTGCGTTACAGAGGGTAAATTCTATATGTACGGCGGTGCGCTTAGCAATAATACTTCCGTGAATTACGGAGGTGCTGTACTAGTCAGTGACGGCGGTGCTTTTTACATGTACGGTGGTACAATCAGCGGCAACTTATCCAAGTACGGCGGCGGTGTGGATTTGCTCAGAAAAGCGTCTTTCCACATGAGTGGCGGAACAATCAGCAATAATACAGCCAACACTTCAGAAGGTGACGGTGGTGGAATATGTCTTAATGACAGTTCTTTATATATATCCGGCACGGCTTTGATAACAAGTAATAACGCTAATAGAAACGGTGGCGGTGTCAGCCTTTATGCAAGCACCATGAGTATGTCAGGAGGTTCAATTTGCTATAATAAGGCAGGCTCAGACGGTGGCGGTGTCCTGGTAGGTTTAAACAGTAAGTTGACATTAACGGACGGTGCCATATACAGTAATGAGCTTACCGGTGACGGATATGGTGGAGGCCTGGGTGTCGGAGCTACAGGCGGAGCTTCCGGAAGTGTGTTAACAATGACAGGCGGAGCGATATACAATAACAAAGGTGGACGATACGGCGGAGGTATCGCTTTTGTCAACAGTAAATCGAATGTTATTTCCGGTGGTCTTATTTATTCAAACAGGACTACGAAGTCGGATACAACGTCGGATACTAATATGGGCGGAGGCGGAATCGGAATTACCGGTGCCAGCGGGGTAACCTTATCGGGAACCACAAAGATTTACAATAACACTGCATGTAACGGTGGCGGAATTGCTATGAACGGTAAGTCTGCGCTTACAATAAACGGAGCCGAAATAGGAGCGAATACAGCAACTAAATCAGCATCGGGTGTAAATAAATGCAGTCAGGATACCGTAAGTTACACAAAAGGCAGATTTAATCTGAGCAATACTTATAATCCGGCCGTTAGCGGAACAAGTACGGTGTCATTTAACGCAAACGGAGGAACCGGCGGACAGACAACGTCCAAAACAGTCACTTACGGAAATTCGATGCCTACCGGTATTACTTTGCCGACGCGAAGCGGATATCATTTTAACGGTTATTACAATGCCGCTACCGGAGGAGACAAGTATTACAATGCTGACGGCTCGGGATATCAGAAGTGTGACTATATCGGTGCCGTAACACTTTATGCTCAATGGCTGCCCAATTTATATACGGTAATATATGATTCAAACACAACCGATTCGGTAGAGAACATGCCGACATCAAGTACAACGATGCTGTATGATGCCGACAAGAATCTTTCAAGTAATATTCCCACGAGAGAATACTATTCTTTCCTGGGATGGAGTAAAAACGCTTCCGCAACCGTTTCAGATTGGGATGCGGGTGAAAAGGTTCATACGGCTAATTCACTCACAGCTCTGGACGATGAAGATGCATTTCTTACAAACGGCGATAGTGTGACACTTTATGCTGTTTGGAAGATTGATTCATATACAATCGATTTCGACGCAAACGGAGGCACGGGAGCACCGGATTCTCAGATTATCGATCGATATGAAAAAGCAGTTGAGCCGACTACGGTTCCGAAAAAAACTAATTTTAAATTCATTGGCTGGACCGCAGATTCGGAGGCTCTTCCAAACAGTGAATTATTCGATTTTGAAAATACTGAAATTACGGAGAATATTACTCTTTACGCCATATGGGAATCTCATATATCGCATACATGGGTATTCAAGTGCGGAACAGGAAGCGATTCGGATACGATTTATGCCTACTGCAGTGTTGACGAATACAACTGTCCTTATTACGGAACCGATGATGAGTTATCGCAGGCAATTACGTTATCGGTAAAAGAACCTTCGGCGCCTTTGACATATAACGGCCTCGATTTTGAAGCATCGGTATTCGATCCGTTGGATTCATGGGCGACTGTTTTCGGTTCTGTTCCCGAAATTACATACGAATACAAAGCGGATGAAAAAGAAACTTATTCGAACGCTGTATCATTGGCAAATGCAGGTTATTATAAAGCATCAATCACAACAAACGGATGTACTGCATCGACGGAATATCAGATTGCACGAAAAGGACTTACTCTTGAGGCTGATATTTCCAATTGGAATTACAAATCCGAAGCCGTTACGCCGACTCTTTCAGGTAATGAAGGCAACGGCGCCGTGTCATATTTCTATAAACTGAGCAGTGCCGACGACAGTACGTACAGCGCAGAAGTTCCAACCGCAGTAGGTGATTATACTCTTAAAGCGGTTGTCGCTGAGACAGGAAACTATTTATCGGGAGAAGCAACAAAGACGTTTTCGATTTTACCCATCGACAGAACGGAAACAATTGTTGTATCAATGGAGAATTATACATACGAAACAGCAACTGTACCGGCTCCTTCAATCAGTCCTTCGTCGGGAGAACTCGATGAAGAACCCGAAGCAGAATTCTTTTACCGGGCAAAAGGCAGCGTGGACGCAGGAACACTCTGGCCCGCTTCCGGCAGCGCACTTGATGCCGGCGAATATGAAATGTTTGCGGTTATTAAGGCAACAAAATCATATAAGGAGGTCAGAACTGATTCGGTATACTTCGAAGTTTTGAAGAGAGAGTGGGAATATGTTGCTCCGACCGGTTTGGCTGACTGCACATATGATGCTCTCGCACATGACCTTGTTATACCGAATGCCGGAAATCCGACGGATGCTAAGTTTGTTTATTCATATGAAGAGGACGGTGAATTTGCGGAGAATATTCCCAAGGAAACCAACGTCGGCGAATATACCGTTTATTACAAGATTTTATCGGATAAAAATCATAACGAATCGGAAGTAAACTCATTATCAGCCAAGATAGATAAAGCAGAGTGGACGGTAGGAGAACCGGAACGCAGAGTGGTAGCATACAATGCCGAAGATCAACTTCTTGCCGAGGCCGGAACTGTTACGGACGTGAATTCATCGGATGTCAGTGAGAAGCTGCTCTACAGTCTTGACGGTGTCGAGTTTTCGAACGTTATTCCTAAGGCATCGGCTGTAGGAAACTATACTGTTTTCTTCAAAGTTGAAGGCGACGATAATCACGAAGCATACGGACCGTTTTCTTTTATATCCGAGATTGAAAAAGCGGACAGAATCAATCTTCCGACAGTTGTTATGGCAGGATATACTTTTGCTGCAACGGAGAATCTTCCGACACCCTCTTTGTCGGAGAATGCAGCAGAGAATCCCGATGCGGTATTTTGGTACAACACCGAGAATTCTTTTACCGGTGCAAAAGAATGGAAGAATATTTCTTCCACGACGCTTGATGCCGGAACATACTACATGTTCGCATCATTGTCGGAGACCGACAGTTACAAAGCCTGCACAACAAACGGAACTGCTTTTAACATCGATAAAGCCGAATACACGGGACAGACCGAATTCCCGGTATCTTTGATTTACTGTAAGGATTTTGAACCAAAGGAAATTGCCAAGGCTGACCTGATGCCGGCTGATGCAGGTGAAGCTTCAGTTGGATTTAAATTTTCTTCGGTAGATAATGTTTCCGGATACAAGGATTGTGATGTAAATCCCGACGGCGATGCTATTTTAATGTACTTCGAAAAGATTGATTCGTATGTCGAGAATACGTCTTGTTCCTTTACATTTTCCGTAAGCACAACCAATTATTTACCGTATGATGTTTACGTAATCGTTACTAGATGCCCGTGCACACATCCCGAGACAGAAGTGGTTACAATGCACAGAACACTTCCCGGATGCGAGACATACGGAGAAGATTACAGGTTGTGTACTGTTTGTAATGTAATCGTTGAGGATAACATTTCCGTCAATCCGCTCGGCCATTCTTATGATGCGGACGGAATCTGCGAAAGAGAAGGATGCGGAATCATTTCGATTGCAGAAGGAACCGGTTTTGAAATCAGTGCGGAAGACCTTATTTATAACGGCGAAAGCAAAACTCCCGTATTTGCGGTTACGTATAAAGGTACCGAGCTTGTCAAGGGAACGGATTACACGGTTGAGTACGACGCACAAACCGACCTCGGCCGGTATGAAGCAGTTATCACCGGTATCGGCGGCTACAGAGGAAGCGTTACTTATCTCTGGGCTATCATTCCTCCACAGGAAGGTTTGTGGTGCGAAGATATCGAGGATCAGATTTATACAGGTAAAACAATCAAGCCCGAAGTCGATGTTTACTGCGACGGAATTCTTTTAACTCCTGGTTCGGATTACACATTAAAATACGGTAAAAACAATGTAAAAGCAGCCGATAAGGATGCGGTTAACAAGAAGAATGTAAGTATTGCCCCGAGTGTTACAATTTCCGGAAAAGGCAATTACAAGGGTAAAATAACCAAGACATTTTCCATCAGAGAACGTGATTTAAGTGATGCCGAAGTTGATGATATTCTTGTAGCATCAAAAGGCAAAGACATTAAGCTTGTTACAACCGTTAAGGTTGACGGACGAAAACTCAAAGCAGGAACCGATTATTATTTCTCAACTGCGGAAGATGGCTCTGATGAAGTTAAGAAACTTAAAGAGGCGGGAGAGTACGAGCTTTTCGTAATCGGTAAAGGAAACTACACGGGAGCTGTATCTTTTACCTGCTCAATCGTTACTACCGTTCCGGCCTCAAAGGTAAGTATCGCGAAGATCGGCAATCAGAAGTATAACGGCGGCGAAGCTGTAGAACCCGCTGTTAAGATTACGTATAAGAAGAAAGATGTAACGGATAAGTTTGACATTGAGTTTGAGAACAATACCGAAGTCGGAACAGCAACTGTTATTGTTACGGCTAAGGAAGCAGGAGTGGCACCCGCAAACGAAGTCGTTTTCACAGGTAGCAGGAAAGCTACATTTAAGATTGTCGGAACGAAGATTTCCGGAGCAAAACTTGGTGAAGACGGTAAGGGTAAGATTGAAGAGTGCATCTATTCCGGCGAAGAATGCGAACCGGAACTTGGAGATATTTACCTTGGTAAGGACAAACTTACAGAGGATACGGATTATGCCGTAGAGTATGCTAATAACATCAATGCAGGAACCGCAACTGTTATCGTAACAGGCAAAGGCGGATATGTCGGAACGAAGAAATTCTCGTTTAAGATTCTTCCGTATGATGCCGCAAATGAAGATTCCGAAGTAATTGTGGAAGGTGAGGATATTCCTGCAGTTGTGTCATACGAAAAGGGAGGCGCGCAGTTTAGTCCCGTTATCACAACGAACGGAAATGCCCTTACACCGAATAAAGATTACACGGTTAAATATATCAACAACAAAGCGGTGGCAGCTTACGACGACAAGAATTCAAAAGACAAATCGATAGCACCGACAGTTTTGATTACTTTCAAAGGAAACTTCACAGGGAAGAAGACAATAACTTACACAATCGAAGCGAAGGAAATCGGTGAGTGTAATATTTCAATTCAGGATAAAGTCGCAAGTACCAAAGCCGGAAGCTGGAAGCAGAAATCTTTTACCATTACTGATGTAAACGGTAAAAAACTTGCGGCAAAGACCGACTACGATTCCAAGTCTGTTAAGTACTATTCGGATGAAGACTGCACGCAGGAGATAGAGGACGCGACACTCGTACCCGACACGGTAGTTTATGTGAAAGTTGACGGCTGTAAGAATTACACCGGCTCAATAGTTGGAAGTTACAGAATTTCCAGGATAAACATCAAAGGTGCGAAGGTTAAGGTTGCTGCCAAAGAGTATACAGGTGCTGAAATAACACTTGATGCAGAAGACCTTGTGGTTACGATCGGTTCCGGCAAGAAGAAAGTAACACTTGATTCAACCATGTATGAAATCATTCCCGACAGTTACAGAAACAATGTCAAAACGGGAAAAGCATCGGTGGTAATCAAAGGAATCGGAGATTACTGCGGAACAAAGACCGTTAAATTCTCTATTAAGAAAAAGGGATTTACCTGGTGGAAGGATTTGCTGAAGTTTTAACGCAGTGCCGTGACTTTGGGCGCAATTTCGATTTATTGTTTTGATTATGGTGATTCGGGCGCAGAAGGTAAAAAAATGAAAGTAATCGTGAAATTTATGGTATTATTTTAGGGTATTATTTCTTTTACCGAATATGATACGGACAGCAAAATGCGAGTCCGGAAAGGTGTTAACTGAAAATGTATATCTTTATTTCTTATTCATCGAAGAATACCGATGAAGCGACGAATATATGCAATATGCTGGAGAATGCGGGGCAGAGCTGTTTTCTGGCCTACCGTGATATTGTCGGCGGCTCCGTTTATGCGGAGGAACTGGTGAATGCAATTGAGAAGTCCGACGTCGTGCTGCTGCTATTGTCGGAGGGTTCCAACAATTCTCCGCACGTTCTTCGCGAGGTCGAGCGCTCCTGCAGCAAAAACATCCCCATAGTGGTATACAAGCTTGAGGATGTTGTCCTCACGAAAAGCCTGGAGTATTTCCTCATGACGCATCAGTGGGTGACAAAGGAAGAGGGCGATGAACGGCTTATAGGCGTTTTTAAGAATCTTGAGAAAAGAAAGAGTGGGAGTATAAAAGATACATCCGCCCCGGATACGACTGTAGGCGCGCCGGTAAAAACGAAAAAGGAAAACCGCTTTAAAGTGAATAAGGCCCTGTGCTTTGGGATAGTTGCGGCCGTACTTGTTTTGATTGCCGCGGTTGTTTTGACAAAGACTTTATCGAATCGAAAAACTACCGTCACGGATGATAATACCGGTAAAACGGAGCAGGCTGCTTCCTCAGATATTTCCGAATCTGTACGTGCCATGAAACCGGGCGATATCATTACCATCGGAAGTTATCGCGGAGAACCGATTGAATGGGTGGCTTTGCACAGAAATGATGACGGAAGCACCATTTTGATTTCAAAAGATATTCTGAGCCTGAAAATGTTCGATGCCCCGGAAAGCGGTGAATTCGGCACATGCGTCGATGAGTCACTTCTTAACGGAGAAGATGCTCTGACCGGTACCTACTGGACCGGCGACATCGCTGAAAAGTATGGGGATGAAGCGCTTATCGAGGCTTACGGAAATAATGACTGGTCGGTTTCGGATATAAGATGCTGGCTTAACGCGGACAGGAACATGGTTTCGTACGATGATGATACGGACGGGGATACATCCGGGAGCGAAAAGAATCTTTTTTACAATGACGAAAAGGGCTTCCTTAAGAATTTCACGGACGAAGAAAAGAATTCTTTTACCGAGTATACCTATGTTTACGAGAACAGCTTGACAGGAGCGAAGACTGAACTGAGTGATAGAGTTTTCCTGCTTTCGGAGGATGAATTGGAATGGTTTTTTGCCGGGGACATTTCGCCTCTTGCGGAAGTTTCCGAGGGCGCTTTGGAAGATGATGTTGAAAAGATGTATGAGAATTATAACAGGAACGGGTGCTTCGCCTGGTGGCTGAGGGACGGCTCGAAGGAAACGGCCTGTATGAACAGGTGCGTTAACAGCAGCAGGGATGAGCTTGTTTTCGAATATTTAAGCGGCTATTACGGATACGGCGGCATACGTCCATGCATATGTATTAAGTAGAGGGTAAAAGATAAAAACGGCAGGACATTACACAGGAATGTTTTTACTCGGAAGGAGACGGGTAAGATGAAGTTGAAGTCCGAATGAAGTTAACCAATAACTTTACATGTGTAACAGAGGAAAGATAATATGAAAAAAAATATTAAAAGAAACATCTTGTTGATATTGAGTTTTTTGCTTATAGTAGCTGCTTTTGTCTTTTGGTGTTCAATGAGAGGAACTCCAATCAATAAGAAGCATTTTCCTGATTCTGCATTAATGAGTGTTGCCCGGAGTTTTGATTTTAATCATAATGGATATTTGAGCAAGAAGGAATTGAAAGAGGCAAAAAATCTTTCGATTGATGACAAATGTACGGATCTGTCGGGTATTGAGTATCTGACAAGTCTGAAGAATCTCAGTCTTAATTGTTCTGATCTGTCGGGTATTGAGCACCTGACGAATCTGGAGACTCTGAATATTTATGGTAATTGTCCTGATTTATCATCCGTTGAGAAGCTGCCTAATTTAAAGAAAATAAAAATAAGCGGTGTTGAATTCGGTGAAACATTTGTCTTTGATTATGATATTTCAGTCGCTGAGATAGAATTCTACGATTGTGAATTTACGAAAGGTATTCTCTTTGACAATGATTCAGTCGAAAATGTATCATTTGGTTACGTTTTTAATGGTACCTGTGGAGTGAGTGGCGATGTCGTTTTTGCAGATTGTGATGGATTGGTTGGGTTTAGCGCAGAATTTTGCAATATGAAAGAACAAAACTATAGCGTAGATCTGTCCGGATGCGATAACTTGGATTGGGTTAGTATTACGGATGAACAGGTCATTACTTCTGTAGACATTAGCGATTGCAGAAAGCTTCGTTCATTCAAAATATATGATTACGATCATCATGATGAACCGGAATTAACCCTGAATATCAGTGGCTGCCCGAATATTGATGAAGTAAATCTCGAGTCAGAACGGCTTAAAAAAATAGACATCACTGACTGCCCGCATTTAATTTCTGCGTCAGAACAAGCTCCGTATAAAGAAGACTACGATTATGTGTATGAGAGTGAAGACGGATGTATAAGTACCCACTGTGAGCAATTGGTGTTCATAGACAATCATTGATTTTTAACTGATTTACATTAACCAGGATTTGTTGAAGTTTTAACGCAGTGCCGGATGTGAGCGAAGCGGAATTTATAAATTGAATTATGCGAAGCAAAGTCAAAGAACAGAGAAAAAGGAAAGCCTTCGAGAAAAACTTCGTGAAAAGCAAGATATGTTTCTACTTTTCACTTGCATTATAATACCTTTCAAGCTCTTCTTTACAAGATAGA
>JAKSSB010000160.1 GCA_024403285.1 Lachnospiraceae bacterium
TCTTCCATAAATGCCGCATATACACAAGGAATCATCGGAAGTTTACGGATTCCCGCTTCTGTTTTCGGCAAGGATACATGAACCACACTTTTACTGGTTTTAGCACCTACTTCAGCGTAATACACAATACTGTGATTAATGTCAATTTCTCTTTCTTCCAGATCAATATCACACCATCTGAGACCAATTACCTCGCCCACACGGCAACCGGTTCCCAAAAGAACGGTAAATAACGGAAGCCAGTGCCGGAATTTTGGAGTACTCTTGATATAATTCATAAAATGTCTCTGTTCTTCCAGGGTAAGTGCTTTTCTGACTCCGTGATTTTTCCCAGGCTTTTTACTCGCAGCTGCAAGTGCTCCGGTGCACGGATTATTCTCGATGATATTATCCCTGATAGCCATTTCGAAAACCGGGTACAGTACGCGGTTTATCGACTTAAGAGTGTTCAGCGCAAGACCTTTTTCATTCAGATAATGCTCATAAATCAATACAAGCTCCGAATACTTTATCTCACTGCAAACCTTATTTCCAAATGAGTTTCTGACATAACGATTATAAACAAACTTCATGTTTTCCCTTGTCTTGTTACGCAGATTCTTTTTCATTTGAATATACCGGTCAAACAAATAGTTCAGCGTGGCTGTTCCGTTAAGATATGTATCAATTCCTTCATACTGAAGCTTATTTATGACTCTTTCCTTTTCACGAAGATCCTCCAGTGTTGATGCATACAGACAACGTCTTTTTCCGTTTTCGGTATAAGCAAACTTATATTTTCCGTCGTTTCGTTCATATTCACCTTGGTACAAGGCTCTACCTTTACTGTCTTTTCGTAATGCAGCCATATCGCACCTCCTTATGGTTCGAAGGTATCGATAAAAGCTTCCAGCTTTTCGGTATCGATACATACAAGACGACCGATTTTACGAATTGCTCCGGCATTCCTTGCAACTTCTTTAAACTTGGTAAGCCCGATTCCGTAATACTCCGTTGCTTCCGAATAACGCATATACTTCTTTTGGGTTCGTTTCGGTGGTTCCTCTGTCACAAAATCTGACATGTTATTTTTTCTTGTTCTCATGATTGAGTCTCCTTTTGTATTATTTGTTGTGGCCGCAACTTAGGTACAGTTTATTCAGTCACGAAAAAATACACAAGGATGTCGCCGATTGCAAAAAAAGAAACGGCTGATTCATTAAAATCAACCGTCTCTTATCATTAAAATACGTCAATCGATTCTGCCAGTTTTGACATAGCTTCCGCCTTTTTACTATCCGTAGCTTCTGCGTAAATATTCATTGTTGTTTCGATATCGGCATGTCCCATGACAGCCTGAATAACCTTAACATTGGTTTCATTTTCACAGAATCTGGTACAGAAGGTATGACGAAGATGGTGACAGGAAAAATCCGGAATCAGAACAGGCTCTCTTTTTTCTTCCTTCGCTTTCTCGGTTTCTTCCATATTGTGATAGCGAATCGCTCTTTTTATTGCATCATTGATTCTGCTCGGAAGAATCACCAGTCCGTCATCATCAACAAACACAAAATTCGTCAGCCCGTCTACAACCTCTGTCTTTCTTTTACACTTCTTCTGTTTCAAATATTCCTGCCGTAATGCCTCATACACCTGCGGCATCATCGGGACATTTCTTATACCGGCTTCCGTCTTCGGCAGAGAAGCATGGAGTTCCGACTTTCTTCCGACGCCTCTTTCCGTTGTATAATAAACAAGGCTGTGATTGATACTGATCATCTTGTTTTCAAAATCGATATCTTCCCACCGAAGCCCGATAAATTCTCCAACACGAAGACCGGTTCCAAGCAAAACAGTGAAAATCGTTTCCCAGCCTTCCAGAAGCGGACATTCCTTCACATAATTGATAAAATGCCTCTGTTGTTCCAACGTCAGTGCATGTCTGATATTCTTTTTCACATCGGTTCTCTTCTTGACTGTGGTAAGGGCTCCGTCCGAAGGATTAGTTCTAATCAGATTGTCCCTTACCGCCATCGTAAATGCCGGATGCAGAGTACTATGAATACTGTCCAGTGTTCTGACATTCAGTCCCTTATCATCAATCAGGGAATTATAGAAATACACCATATCGGAATACCTAATATCTTTCAGTTTCACCTGACCCAATGTACTACGTACGAAGTGGTTATACATGTATTTGTAATTCGCCAGTGTAGTAGGTCTTATATTCGTTTTTGTTTTGATATACCGGTCAAACAGAAAATTTAATGTTGCATTGCCGGCTGCATAGGTGTCCAGTCCATCCATCTGATCCCGGACAAGCATCTTCTCTTTGTTTCGGAGCTCTACGATATCATTCGCATAAACATATTTTCTTTTCCCAAACATATCCGTATAGCTGTAACAATATCGTTTATCCTTGCGCTGAGATTCGCCTTTATGAAGGGCACGCCCTTTGTCATCTTTTCTTGCTTTATGCATGAAACAAACTCCTTTCGCATAATAATAGTTGCGGCCAAGCAACATATCCTCATTCTATTCAGTCATCGAAATCAATACAAGGATGTCTCCGAGAACGGTGACTCACAACTTTCAATATACTCATCCAGCTTCTCTGTATTGATAAGAACCAGTCTGTCCAGTTTTCTTGCTGCGCCGGAATATTTAACCCATTTATTCATGGTCGTTCTTCCCACTCCATAAACCTTGCAGGCTTCCGAATATCTGAGGTATTTCTGCTTTGTCGATGTTTTATTAGTGCTTTCCATTTCTTTTTCCTCCCGAAATTGTCATATCTTCGTTGTACTCTCTCATGAATCCTTCCATTCCGAGAGTAATTCCTTTTCGAACTCTTCGTAATTTACTTTTTATTCCATCTAAGGATAGCCCGTATTCTTCGCATAAATCACAAACGTCCTTCTTCTTATACAGGTAGGGAAGATAAAATTCTTTATCCCTGTCGGAAATCAGACCGATATTCTTACGAAGTGTTTCATATTCCATCTTCATAAGTTTCAGTTCTCTGATTCCCAGCATGATTTCCTCCGCATCCTCAACATCCTTAATGAAGTCTTCGTCTGCTCCTTCACTGCCTATAAATTCTTCAATCATGATCTCTTCAATCGCACGCTGCTCCGTAACACTGGAAATCGCATTGGTTTGAACCCTTACACCGAGATCTCCTTTTGCTGCGTTTCTTGAAAATTCACGTTCTGCTGAAATCATCATCTGGAGATTGGATTCATATGCTTTCAATTTCTGTGGAAACACGCTATATTCATCAAACAGAATCTCAAGCCTTTTTCTGGCCGGCTTCATATAATAACATCCAACGATGCCGTATCTCTGCTCCATTTTTACCTCCATCAAATTCTTTTGTCACTTCATAACCGGTTTGTTCCGCAACGTTTACAGTTGTAATTGTATGTTCATCGACGGCTTATTTATACGGACCCGTAGTCCGTACTCTGCCGGTTTCGTCATCTCTCTTTTCCTGTAATAAGGAAATCCAGAGAAACATTAAAAATCTCCGATAAAGTGAGAAACAGATCCACGGAAGGTACCTTCATGCCCGGCTCGATTTTACTTACATGATTTAATGAAACACCCAGCCGGTCTGCCAGTTGCTGCTGAGTCATCTTGTTTTCTTTTCTAAGTTTCTTAATTCTCTGTCCGATTGCGTATGAATCTACTGTCATATTCTCCTCTTTCCGGCCGATAACCGAAAAAAGGTATCTTTTAGGCAATAAAAAAAGGACGCACAAGAAAGACCGGCTTAACCCGATTATCTTTCTCAT
>JAKSSB010000161.1 GCA_024403285.1 Lachnospiraceae bacterium
GATGTTCTCTCCGAGTAAACCGTATTCTCTTGCCTGGTTGATCGCGATTTTAAGTCTTTCGATAGCAATGGGATACTCTGCACGAACGTAGATATAACCCTGATTTGCACCGATTGTATAACCTGCAATAGCCATAGCCTCAAGTACTACATGGGGATCGCCTTCAAGTACGGAACGATCCATGAATGCTCCGGGATCACCCTCGTCAGCATTACAGCAAACATACTTCTGATCTGCATCGGGTACGAGTGTTCTTGCGAGTTTCCATTTCTGACCTGTAGGGAAACCTGCACCACCACGTCCACGAAGTCCTGCAGCAAGAAGTGTATCGATAACCTGCTCAGGTGTCATTTCGGTAAGAACCTTTGCAAGAGCCTGATATCCGTCAACGGCGATATACTCGTCGATATTTTCGGGATTGATTACACCACAGTTACGAAGAGCAACTCTCTTCTGCTTCTTGTAGAATCCTGTCTCAACAAGGGGAATAACTTCCTCTTCCTTAACTGTTTCCTGGTAAAGAAGTCTTGTAACAACTCTACCTTTCAAAAGATGCTCTGAAACGATTTCGGCAACATCTTCTTCTTTTACCATTGAATAGAATGAACCTTCAGGGTAAATAAGTACGATGGGTCCCAATGCACAAAGACCGTGGCAACCTGTTTTAACAACAGCTACTTCTGTATCAAGACCGTTTTTCTTAATCTCTGATTCAAAAGCATCGATGATCTTCTGACTTCCTGAGGAAGTACAACCGGTACCACCGCAAACTAATACGTGTGAACGATACATTTATCTGACCTCCTCAATTATTTTAACTGATTTCCGATTGTATATTCGGTAATTACCTGACCGCCGATTAAGTGCTTCTCAACAACTTCGAGAGCCTTCTCGGGTGTCATCTTAATATATGTAACTTTGTCCTTACCGGGCTGAATTACTTCTACGATGGGCTCGTACTGGCATAAACCGATACAACCTGTCTGAGTAACGGAACAGTCCTTAATCTGCTTTTCTGCAACTGCATCTGCCAAAGCTGTAAGAACAGGTCTTGCGCCTGATGCGATACCGCATGTTGCCATTCCGACAACTACTCTCAACGATGCTTCAGATTCTGCACGAAGTCCAACCTGGCCCTGCATCTTGTCTCTGATTGCTTTTAATTCTTCAAGAGATTTCATTTGCTTTCCTCCTAAACTAGATATTTTTACCATCATCCGTGGCTTGTTTGTTTTCTGTTAAAAATTCCTTTATGTATTCGGACACTTCCCTGCTGTCAAGCGGAACGTCGCCCAAAACTTCACGGAATTCTCTGGTATCCATTACGAAAGATTTGTCATTGAATTTGTAAGTGTAAACAAAATCCGTATCAGGGTGATATATCACAAGCTGATGAATCGTACTCGTTATATCTCCGAGAGGCATTCTGTCTATATTTTTTATCTGAAAAGTGGTTGTTACGGTTGTGCCCACCGAAAGCTCGGATTCTATGTTAAAAGATCCGTTTGCCTGAAGCGCAGCTTCTTTTAAGAACGGAACTCCGAGTCCGACTTTTCTTGTAGACCTTGTCGTAAAGAAAGGATCCTGAACCGAAGCAAGCTGTTCCTCGCTCATTCCGCAGCCATCGTCTTTGATTATTACCGTAAGCAAATCTTTTGCTTCATCTATATCTACGGTGATTTGAACAACTTTGGCCTTGGCTCTTGTGGAATTCTCCGCCACATCCAATATATTCAATGATATTTCTGTCATCATAGGACGCCGTCTCCTTTTGCAAAGAGATTAATTATTGAAACTGCTCTAAAATGCCCTTAACGTCATCGGGTTTAAGTCTTCCGAATACTTCGTCATTAATCATCATGACGGGAGCAAGTCCGCATGCACCTACGCAACGGCAAGCATCGAGTGAAAATTTACCGTCAGGTGTACATTCTCCGCCTTTGATTCCGAGGATTTCCTCAATCTTGGCATAAACATCGCCCGATCCTTTAACGTAGCACGCAGTACCGAGGCATACAGAAATCTGATATTTGCCCTTGGGATTAAGTGCGAACTGTGAGTAGAAAGTAGCTACGCCGTAAACCTTTTCCAAAGGTACTTCCATACCGTCAGCGATCATTGTCTGAACTTCGATGGGAAGATAACCGTAAATGTCCTGAGCCTTCTGCATAACGGGCATTAAGGCACCTTTCTGGCCTTTGTTTTCAGCGATGACTTTCATAAGTGCTTCCTCTTGCTCTTTTGTACCGGCAAAAGGGACTGTTGTTTTCTTAGAACTCATCCTAAAAAACCTCCTTGATATTTTTTTAACGATGGCTTTTTACTTTTAGCCATAATAACTAAATCAGTTTATCACAAAGATTGACAAAAATCTATCATTATTTGCTTTTTTTCAAATAAAAATCCCGACATTTTTGTTTGTCGGGAATTATGTAAATCAAATAGATTGTTCTTTAATTGTCGCATCTGATAATCGACCGACTATATCCACTCGTAATCTCCGCCCGTCGCCGCAAGTGACAGGAGTCCGTCCATTTTCTCAACTTCTTCTTCGCCTTCGATAACCTGAAGAAGAATGGCATTTTCTCTGCTTTCTTCCATAACCTCATCCGGACCTATTTCCATATCCGGCTCCTCACCGCAGTACGGACACACAATTCGGGCACCCACTCTGATATCCAAAAATCTCTCGCCGCAATCTTCGCACTCATAAAATCCGCAAATCTGCGTACCGTCAGGCACATAAAACATCAAACTCTACTCCTTTTATTTCATTTTGTAAAAATAATAATCAGTTTGTTGTAGTTGTAGCCGCCAAAGTTGTAGAAGCGCTGATACAAATTATCATGGCAACTTCTGCGGCAATAACAGCGGAAACACTGCTTCGAATCGCAGAGTTCAACGAAGCCGAATTTTCTCCGCCATATACTTCTCCTACAATCATGGCAGCAAATAAAAGTCTCTGTTTTTTGTTCATGGTCCAATCACCGAATCCCTTATGAGACTTAATATATGCTTCGGTTTCGATAATTTCGCTTACAAGGACATCAGGATTCTCTTCGATGTCAATGAGAGTTCCGAGCGAAGCAAACTCATTGTATTCCGTTCCATATCTAACCTTATGTTCCTTAAATGTATTATAAAGTTTAACAACCTTGTCACATTTAGTTTTCATGTCTCCGTCAGTAAGTGCCAAAACTTCACTGAGGCCCTGAATCTCATTTGCACCGACACGAAGTTTTACATCGTCTTTAAGGTATGTGTAACACTGTTCCATTTCTTCGATTATGGTATCAACCGACTTATCCGTCATTGCAAGAAGCGTCGCAAAAACAATATCTTCAGATGAAGTAAGTATCGGGTGTTTTTTCGACATTTTTTTATACAATTGCTTTAACTTATCAGCAATTTCATCCTTCTCGCCTGCTTTTTTTGCATCGCAAACCGATATTGCGGCCTGAACCATATATCCGCTGTCCGAAAAAGCTGTCTTTGATATTTTGTCATAAACCGATTTCAATTCGGAAATATACTTTTCAGGATCATCTTCCAAAGACATCTTGCAAAGTACAACAGGCTCTGCCATTGATCTGAGTCCAGAAAATACACCGGCATACTTTTTAAGAATATCCTTACACTCCTTTAACCTCTCAACATCAACTTTCTTATCTGCACTCGTAAGTGCCGTCGAAGCCGCAATGTTAATCAGTCCGCTATCCCACTTGAA
>JAKSSB010000162.1 GCA_024403285.1 Lachnospiraceae bacterium
GAAAACGGAGAAGTTCAAAAAACAGACGTTCTTTTGAAAAACGATGTTTACGGTGAAATACCGCTTGAATACGTAATGACTAAAGAAGAGTATGAGTTTTTGAGCGACTGGGCTAAAAATTACAACAACGAAGAATTTAACGGTGTGCAGATAAGTGATTTTTACAGAAAAGACAATTTCTTTTATCCGACAAAGATAAATCTTTTTACGTCCGAGGATGAATTTTCGCAAACGGTAGAGTTACACGGCAATTTTGAGATTTCCGACGATATGGATATATATTCGGACGAAGAAGGATTCTTTATGAGTTTTTCTGAAAGTGGATTACCCCAAGCAAATTACGGTAATGAGGATTGTCTGGCGTTAAGAAGTGAAGTGAAAAAATCTGTCGCTTCTCACGGATTTAAACCCGAAGTGAAACTTTACAGTATATTCGGTTTCGGAACATATACGGAAATAATTACTTCTTCACATGATGACAAGAATGTGGTTTTTTCTGAACGTTATGTGGTGACGAAGGACGTAAAAATGTATATGATAATCGTTCTTTCGATTCTTACAGTAATTGAGATAATCGCCGTTTTGTTGATTGTTCTCGTCGGAAAACGAAAAGAAAAAAGAGTTTTAGAGGCGGACAACGAAAGAGAAGGAGACTGAAAAAATTCATGAACGAAGAGTATGTTGTTTTTACGGTTACATCTTCGGACGGAAACGAAGTGACGATGGCAATTGTTGACGAATTCGATTTCGAGAATAAGCATTATATAGTTTCTGCACGCGTTATCGACGATACAATAAGCGATGAAGGACAGTATATTTACAGAGCTAAAATTAACGGCGACAATTTTACAGCCGAAAAAATAACGAACGCGACGGAATACAGAAGAGTAGTCGATGCTTATATGGAGATGGAAGAAGACGAAGAATAGTAATTCTGAAACGTGTTATACAATACAAGTTTCTTGATTTATAAGAAGAGTATGGATATAATGAAAGATTGAGCGGAGCAGACGATCGCGGCTCCTTTTGGAGGTGAGGAAAGTCCGGGCTTCATAGGGCAGGATGCCGGATAACGTCCGGTGGAGGTGACTCCCAGGCCAGTGCAACAGAAAATAACCGCCGCGAAAGCGGTAAGGGTGAAAAGGCGGTGTAAGAGACCACCGCTGTCTCAGTAATGGGACAGGCTGTGTAAACCCCATCCGAAGCAAGACCAGACAGAACCGTTCAGTCGACCCGACAAGGTTCAGGTAGGTCGCTTGAAGCTTATGGCAACATAAGTTCTAGATAGATGAACGTCCACGACATAACCCGGCTTACAGTTCCGCTCGTATAGAAATACATTTATTAAGGAGAAATATATGGAAAAGAAAATCATGCTTGGAAACGAGGCGATTGCCAGAGGCGCATACGAAGCAGGCGTTAAGGTTTCTGCCGCATATCCCGGAACTCCCAGTACCGAGATTAGTGAGAATATCGTAAAATATCCCGAAATTTATGCCGAATGGTCGCCTAATGAGAAAGTTGCCATGGAAGTGGCAATCGGTGCTTCCATAAGCGGTGTAAGATCGCTTGTATCAATGAAAATGGTCGGCGTAAATGTTGCTTCCGACCCTCTTTACACAGTATCGTATATCGGTGTAAACGGAGGATTGGTACTTGTGGCTGCAGACGACCCCGGACTTTATTCTTCACAGAATGAACAGGATTCGAGATGTGTTGCAAGAGTTGCACAGGTTCCTGTTCTTGAACCTTCCGATTCTTCGGAGGCAAAAGAGTTTACTAAGCTTGCATTTGAACTTTCCGAAAAATATGATTGTCCCATTATGGTAAGAACAACAACACGTCTTGCGCACAGCCAGGGTGTGGTTGAACTTAATGACAGAATTGAAGTGGAAGATAAGCCTTACGAAAGAAATGTTCCGAAGAATGTTATGATGCCGGCAATGGCTAAGGGACGTCACTTGGTTGTCGAGAAGAGACTTAAAGACATGGCAGAGGATGCCTGCACTCTTCCCGTTAATAAGGTTGAGATGAATGATACAAAAATCGGTGTCATCACATCCGGTATTCCTTATCAGTACGTAAAAGAAGCGCTTCCCAACGCTTCGGTATTGAAACTCGGACTTGTTCATCCTCTTCCCAGAAAGCTTATTGAAGATTTTGCAAAAAAGGTCGATACGCTCTACATTGTTGAAGAACTTGAACCTCTTATCGAAGAACAGGTTAAATCATGGGGCATCGCATGTCACGGAAAAGATATTCTTACCGTTCAGGGAGAGTATTCCGCAAATATGCTTAAGAAAGCAATTCTTGGAATGGAGATTAATACCGAAGAGCCCGCAAAGGTTCCGGCACGTCCTCCCATTCTTTGCCCGGGATGTCCTCACAGAAGTACATTCTCTATTCTTAATGAATTAAAGATTCATGCAGCCGGAGATATCGGTTGTTATACGCTCGGCGCTGTCGCACCTCTTAATGTTATTGATACTACTGTTTGTATGGGTGCTTCGATTTCCACACTCCACGGTATGGAAAAAGCCAAAGGAAAAGATTACGTAAAGAATTGGGTTGCGGTTATCGGCGATTCGACATTCCTTCATACCGGAATTAATTCTCTTCTTAACATGGTATACAATAAAGCAACGGGAACGGTTATCATCGTAGATAACTCAACTACGGGTATGACAGGACATCAGGATCATGCCGCTACCGGAAAGACACTTAAGGGCGAAGCTACATATGCCGTAGACCTTGTAGATTTGTGTCATGCTCTCGGCGTAGAGTACGTAACAGTTGTTAATGCTTTTGATACAGAGAAACTTAAAGCCGTTATCAAAGAAGAAACTCAGAGAGAGGCAGTTTCGGTTATTATTTCACAGGCACCCTGTGCACTTCTTAAATCAAATGTTTCACATAAGAAATGTGTTGCTTTGAGCGATAAGTGCAAGAAGTGCGGCGCTTGCCTAAGACCCGGATGCCCCGCTATTACAAAAAATGCTGACGGCACAATAAAGATTGACGATACGATGTGCAACGGATGCGGACTTTGCTCACAAAAGTGTAAATTCGGCGCTATCGAAACGGTGGAGGTTGAATCATGGATACTAAAAGTATAATGATTGTAGGTGTAGGCGGTCAGGGAACTTTGCTTACCAGCAGAATTTTAGGCGGCGTAATTACCGAAGCGGGATATGATGTTAAACTTTCCGAGGTTCACGGTATGGCGCAGCGAGGCGGTTCGGTAGTTACTTTTGTAAGATACGGTGAAAAAGTATACGAGCCCATCGTAGAAGAAGGATGTGCGGATGTGCTCATCGCATTTGAAAGACTTGAAGCATTAAGATATGCCCATTTCCTTAAAAAGGACGGCGTTCTTATTGTCAACGATCAGAGAATCGATCCGATGACGGTTGTTACCGGGGCAGCGGAATATCCCGAAAACATCATTGAAAATCTTTCAAAGAAAGTAAAAGTAATTTCTCTTGATGCTATGGCCGAAGCAAAGAAACTCGGTAATTCAAGAGTATTCAATACGATAATAGTCGGAGTTGCGGCAAAGCATATGGACTTCGACAAAGAAGAATGGATTAAAGTTATTGAGAAGACGGTTCCCGCAAAGACCGTTGACATCAATAAGGCAGCATTCGAAGCAGGATTTGTCTTTTAGCCCGACGCCTCGGCGTCAA
>JAKSSB010000163.1 GCA_024403285.1 Lachnospiraceae bacterium
ATTAACTCAAGCTCGTCACCGCCGGTTCTGTACATGGTGCCTCTAGAAGAAAATGAACCCGGGGGACGTTCGGCGGCAGCGCAAATCAGTTCGTCGCCTGCGTAATGTCCTATCGTATCGTTTACTTTTTTAAGACCGTTCAAATCGAACGAAACAATTACCAAATCGTTCGGAAGGCCCTGTTCACGTATTTCTTTTACCCTGTCCTCGAAGGCGCGACGGTTATAAAGATGCGTCATATCGTCGGTGATTGCGACATTCTTTAAGTACTTCTGGTATTCCTTCTCGTCCGTGCAATCCATGAGAATGAACTGGATGCCACGAACTTTTCTGCCGTCCATCAGATACTGTCCTTCAAGCGAGTAGAAACGCTCTTCGCGGGAAATCGTCTTCTTCAGTTCGCCGCTTTTCTCCATTTCCACAATCCACTCAAGGAATTGCGACTCGGTTGCAGGCAAGTCGACTTTCAGGAGATGAAGTTCCGGGAAATACTCTTTTGCCGCGTTGTTGCATCCCAAGAAACGGTGATGCAAGTCGAAGGATACAATTCCTACGTAATTGCTCTTCTTCAGCGTCTGAACCGCCGTGGCGTCCACGTCGTACAGAACGAACCGGTCAGAAATGAAGATATAGGTTAAAAGAACCAGGTCGAATGCGGCATTTATCAAATCGTACGTACCGACGATTCGTCCCACCGCAAAAGATGTGATGCAGACGAAAAAGCAGACTAAAAGCAAAATTGCATTCTTTTTGGAAATTTCTTTTTTCTTCTTAAGAGAATAGATCAACACGATAATCGCGCCAAGGAAATCAACCGCAAGGGAAATATAATATACGGTATGCATCGGGCCGTATTCTTTGATCATTGTAGTAGCCCCGGCGTGTTCGGAAAGTGTCACCGACTTGTAAAAAATCGGCAGATGACCGATTGTCAGACTGCTGGCATAAATCGAGAGTCCGAACAGGAAAATTGCGAATCTGTATATCTTCTTAATCTGCAGTTTGCAGATATCAAAGATACTGAAAAGGACAAGCATCGCCGCAAACGATCCTCCGGAATACATGACACACTGCGCCATAATTGCCTCGCCGAGAGACTTCGCTATGGAAAGCTGCCAGGAGCCGAAGCTCATCACATCGACCGCAATAAAAGAAAGCGTGATAAAAACACTGTAAGTGTTCTTCCACTTGTAAAAATATATAGCGGTCAACAGCCACGCAACAACAAAACAGACAAAATAATAGACCATGCAGATTTCCCCCTGTCACACATACGCTTCAATAAATTCCGTTTTGCAATAATCCGATTTTCTATGCTCCGAAGGCCCGTAAGCCTTCGAAGACAAACCTTTACACCGTAATCATACCACATTAACTTATGTAAACATAGTAAAACTTACTTTTCTGTGTATTTTTACCCCTGCCGCCCTTGAGTCTTTGCAAAGCCGATAAAACAGCATCAGGCGGTCAAATTCCGTTACGCATAACGGCGGCAGGGATTTGCCCCGCCGCCGTATGTCAGTTATATGTCATTTTCTATTTTCCGCTTCTTTTTTTCCGGAAAAGAATAATGAAACAGGCAATTGCCGCCGCAGCCGCAATTGCAGCTGCCCCAACTATTATGCCGGTCTTTGAGTTGCCTGAAGACGTTACCGTTTCACCGCTATCGAAATCGTCGGTCACATCAATCTCCTCTTGCGATGATTTCGAATCGTCGATTACAGCCTTTGAATCAGGCTCCGGATTCGTGGAATCATTGTCATTCACTTCTTCGTCTCTTCTGTCCGGATTACTGCCGGTTTTCTCATCGGAATCAGCGCCTGCACTATCCTTTTTCTGAGTATCATCATTGCCCTTTGGCCGATTTATTACTTGAGGGGTATTCGCCTTGGCCGGATTTACTGTCGAGGGAGTATCCTCCTTGGTCGGATTTGTTTCCTGTCCGCTACCGCCCTGACCGTTATCGTTTTGCTTTTTGCCGGAATCTTTTTTAGCCGGAATCGTTGCATTCTCTACGCCGCTGCATACACTGCACACTCTGTGCTTCTTGCCCGGCACTCCCACTTTCGCTTCGCTGTCGATTATCCATTCACCATAACTGCAATCGCCGATATTCACAATATCACCGCATTCGTCACAGACTTGCTTATGCTTACCGTTTTCCGAAACCCAGCTGTAAGAATGAGATAAATAATTACCGTATTCCGTACCGCATTTTTCACACTTGGCCCTATTGGTACAGGTAGCCGGAATCAAACTGCAGGATTCCTCATTGAATGTTGCCGTACATTTACTACCTTTCCAATTTCCCCCGCATTTATGTATATGCTTTTCACCGGAAGTATGCACATATTCACCCACCGAATGAAAATGAATCGTGAAGGTTTTGTTCGTATCATCCAATACGGAAAAATCCGAATTTTCAATACCGATAGCCATAACACCATTTATTTTATAAGCATTCGGATAGCAATACTTATTCGTATCATACGTGACGATTACATTGTGATTGGGACCTCCGTCCATGACATAAATATTGTCGCCGTCCTTTTTGAAAAAATCAACAAATGTAATATCCTCCGGATTAATATTATCCAGAATCAATTTATAATTATATTCCTCGCCCGGTTCTGAGGAGTCGCCGTTTACCGTTCCTGTATTCTTGCCTGTAATATTACAGTGTCCGCCCTCTTCAATTGTGATTGTTCCTGCGTTATCAATCACAGTACAGTCTGCTCCGTCACAAACATACAGACTTGCTCCTTCTTCAACAGAATCAATAACAACAGTAGACTTGTTATTGGCGTCAGCTTCTACTCTTACCGACTTATTATTGGTACCGATCTTAACTACCGTCACTATTCCCCTGGGTTCAGGGTAAATGACAACATTTCCGTTATTCTCGGTAACAGTTCCCTCATACATTTTTGCTATGGTTGCAGACACTCCGACTGTGCCGATATTTCCGTAATTTTCCTTAATGGTTCCGCTGTATTGATTCTCTATCGTCCCCATGTTCTTATCAACATCGTTAAAATTCTCTTTTATCACACCACCGGGTGTATTGGTTCCAACAGACGCGGTATTGGTAACTTTGTTTATGGTTCCGTAATTATTCTCTTCCCGTCCGCTTACAAAATTATCAATTAAACCGGTGCTTTTGTTCTCGTCAACAGTTGCACCCTCCAGATTGTTAATACGATGATAATTATATCTTATCTTACCTTCTGATTTTGCATAATTAACAGTACCGTAATTATCTACAATTACAGTATCTGAATTTCCGGGCACAGGGAACACTTCAATATATCCGTCTTTCGGACTGTCCATAGCCAATAATCCTATCGGCATCATTAAAACAATAAGTGCCAAACACAATATAAAATTCAATGATTTCAAACGATTTCTTTTCACCATATTTATATTTTAGTATAACTCCCACACTCATTCAAGGCATTTTAGCTCATAGATTGATTCTATTCCGATAATTCGGGTTAACGCGTAGTAGCTCCAGAAGATTTTTAAACATTTTTAACCCTTTGCGCATTAAATTTGAATTTATAATTTCATAATCGTAGGATCCGCACCAAACCATGTTTGAACCTCATTA